>JASJBO010000088.1 GCA_030066475.1 Myxococcota bacterium | reverse complement strand
GCTAGACCGGCTCGCCCGCGGCGCGCGCCCGCTCGCGTAGCGAGGTCTCGTCGCGAGCCAGGGAGCGCGCGGCGATCAGCAGGCAGACGAAGGCCAGCGCGTTGGCCCCGAGCGCGATCAGCATGGCGCTGCGCAGGCCACCGAGCGCGTCCGAGAGGTGCCCGATCAGGTAGGGCCCGAGCGCCAGCCCGATGAACGTGATCACCAGCAGGTAGGCCGCCGAGGCCGTGGCGCGCATGCGCGGCAGCACCAGGTCCTGCACCGTCGAGGCCCCGACGCCGATCCACATCGAGCCCGAGGCGGCGAGCGGGAAGTTGAGCACCAGCGCCAGCGTGGTGCTCTCGGTCGACAGCATCCAGGGCAGGATCGGCGCCGGCAGCAGCGCCCCGATCGCCGCCACGTACAGGCGCCCGGGCGGCGTGCGCCGGCGCCAGGCGTCCGCCAGCACCCCGCCGAGTGCGACACCGATCCAGCCGGCCGCGGCGGCGGTGCCGCCCAGGATCAGGCCGGCGCGCTCGATCGGGATCTCGTGCACGCGCAGGAAGAACGGCGCGGTCCAGTAGCCCACGCCGTACCCGGAGAACGCGAGGAAGGACAGCCCGAGGCACGACCACACCAGCGTGGGCGTGCGCAGGATCAGCCGGGCCGCGGGTGGATCGCGCAGCACGAGGCCCTGCGCCCAGGAGACCGCGGCGTAGAGCCCGATGCCGAGCGCCACCCACTGGGCCCAGTCCCCGTTCCAGGCGATCAGGCCGGCGGCGGCCAGGGCGAGTGCGACGGCGGCGCCCAGGTTCGCGCCGATCCCGGCCGCGCCGGCGCCGAGCCGCGCCAGGTTCCACAGCGTGAGCGGCGGGATCACCGCCGTGAGCTCGCGGCCGAACTCGCGGAACGGATGCGGATGGCTCTCGGTCGAGATGCCGTCGACCTGGCCGCGCACCGGCTCGCGCAGCGAGCGCACCCAGAGTGCCAGCAGCAGCCCGGGCAGCCCCACCGCGAAGTACGCCACCTGCCAGCCGCGCAGATCGAAGGGCGCGCCGCCGTCCGGGTACCAGCCGTCCCAGCGCGCGACGATCTCGCCGCCGATCATCAGCGACAGGCCGGCGCCCAGGTAGATGCCGCTCGAGTACAGCGCCAGCACGGTGGCGCGCCGCTCGGCCGGGAAGTAGTCGGTGAGCAGCGAGAACGCCGCCGGCGTCGCGCCCGCCTCGCCGATCCCCACCCCGATCCGCGCGCTGGCGAGCTGGGCGAAGTTGCGCGCCAGGCCCGACAGGGCGGTCATCACGCTCCACAGCGCGAGCGACAGCGAGATCAGGGTGCGGCGCGTCCAGACGTCGGCCAGCCGTCCGAGCGGGATGCCGAACAGCGCGTAGAACACGGCGAAGGCCGTGCCGTACAGGAAGCCCATCTGTCCGTCGTCGAGGCCGAGGTCGGCGCGGATCTCGTCGTTCAGGATCGAGATGATCTGACGGTCGACGAAGTTGAAGACGTAGACCAGGATCAGGACGCCGAGGACGTAGCGGGGATAGCGCCCGCCGACGGGGTCCTCGGGGTCCGCCGTCGCCATCAGGAGAACCGCTTGGTGAGCCAGTCGACCAGGATGCGGTTCAGCTCCGCCGGCTTCTCCTGCTGGGTCCAGTGTCCGCAGCCCTCGATCATCACCGTCTCGAGGTCGGGGCACCAGCGGTCCATGCCCACCGCCATCTCGGGACGCAGCGCCAGGTCCCATTCGGCCGTGACCATCAGGCACGGGACCTCGATGCGCGTGTCGCCCACGGCGGGCGCGGTCTCCCAGTTGCGGTCGAAGTTCCGGTACCAGTTGATCCCGCCGCGGAAGCCGGTGCGCGCGAACACGGCGGCGTAGTGGTCGATCGCCCCGGCGTCGGCCACTGGCTCGCCGAGCGGCGCCAGCTCGGCCAGGCGCTTGAACGGGTTCATGTCGAAGTCCGGTCCGGCCTGTGCCAGCGCCTCTGCGGGGGGGACGCCTCCACGCATCAGCTTCTCGAACACCAGGCGCGGCTCCGCGTCGAGCACGCCCTCGGCCACGCCCGGCTGCTGGAACCACAGGACGTAGAACTTCTCGTCCACGCCGCCGACCATCGCCCGCATCATCTGGGTGGGCGGGATCACGGTGCGCGGCGTGAGCGGCGTGTTGACGCCGATCACGCCCGCCACGCGGTCCGGGTGGAGCACGGGCATCGCCCACACCACGAAGCCGCCCCAGTCGTGGCCGGCGAACACCGCCTTCTCGAGCTCGAGCGCGTCGAGCAGACCGACCAGGTCGCCGCACAGGTGGTGGATGTCGTAGGCGTCGATCGGCTCCGGAGCGTCGCTGCCGCCGTAGCCGCGCTGGTCGGGAGCCACCGCGCGGAAGCCCGCGTCGGTGAGGGCGGGAAACTGGAGACGCCAGGAGTAGCCGAGCTCGGGAAAGCCGTGGCTCAGCACGACCGGCGGCCCCTCCCCGGCGTCGTGCACCGAGAGCGTGAGGCCCGGCTCTTCGCTTCCGTCCGGGAGCCGCAGCGCCGGCAGCGAGACCCGACGCGCCGAGGGGAACGAGCTCATGCCGCCTCCGCCTGCGAACGCAGGCGCCAGTATACACGCAGGCCCCAAGGGGCCGGCGTTCAGTGCGCGGCGGGCGGCGCCTCCCGGACCGCTTCGGGTCCGCGGGTGTCGGCAAGCGCGGGGCGGTTCATTAGCCTCTGTCGATGGGGCCGCGCTTCGCCACCCGGGTCTCCGTTCAGGAGATCGCCCCGCGCGGCGCCGACTGGCAGGCGCGCGTCGCCTCCCTGCGCGGAGACGCTGGCTTCTGGCTGCTCGACAGCGCGCTCGCCGACGACCGGCTGGGCCGCTTCTCGTTCGCGGGCGCGGGCCCCTATCTGGAGCTGCGCGCCTGGCGCGACCGCGCGGAGCTGCTGCCGCGGCGCCCCGCGCGCCCCGACGTGCCCGACCGCTGCACCTCGCTACGCGGCGCCCCGCTCGAGATCCTGCGCAGCTTGCTGCCGCCGCGCTGTGAGCCCGCCGCCGCCGCGCTGCCCTTCGCCGGGGGCGCCGTGGGCTGGCTCGGCTACGAGCTCGGCGCGCGCGCCCAGGGCGTGGACCCGCGCGGCGTCGACGACACCGGCCTGCCCGACCTGTGCCTGCTGTTCGTCGACCGCCTGCTCGCCTTCGAGCACGCCACCGGCCGCCTGCTGGCGGTTGCGAACGGCTTCGACGCCGACCCGCAGCGGGCTGCGGACGCGGCCGAGCGTGCGGCGCAGCGTCTCGCCGAGCGCGTCGCGTGCGGCGAGCCCGACCCCTTCGAGGCGGGTGTCGTGGCCCCGCCGCCGGGGCGCCCGGCGCTGTCCCCGTCCGAGCCGCTGCGGCTGCGCGACGCGGCGACGGGCCTCGAGCTGGGCGCCTTCTTCGACGCCGACAGCTACGCCAAGGCCGTGAGGCAGGTGAAGGAGCGCATCGCGGCCGGCGACGTCTACCAGGCGAACCTCACGCACCGCCTCGCGCTCGCGGAGCCCGGCGATCCCTGGGACACCTGGTGCGCGTTGCGCCGGCTCAACCCGGCGCCGTTCGGCGCCTATCTGGCGCTGCCCGAGGTGACGGTGATCGGCAGCTCGCCGGAGCGCTTCCTGCGCATCGACGGCTCAGGCCGCCTCGAGAGTCGGCCGATCAAGGGGACGCGCCCGCGCGGCGCCAGCCCGGAGGCCGACGAGGCGCTGCGTCGCGCGCTCGCCGCCTCCGGCAAGGACCGCGCCGAGAACGTCATGATCGTCGACCTGGTGCGCAACGATCTCGGCCAGGTCGCCGAGATCGGCAGCGTGGAGGTTCCGGAGCTGCTTCGCATCGAGCCCTACGCCACGGTGTTCCAGCTCGTGTCGACCGTGACCGGCCGGCTGCGTCCCGACCGCGACGCGGTGGACGCGGTGCGCGCCGCCTTCCCGCCCGGCTCGATGACGGGAGCGCCCAAGATCGCGGCGATGCAGCTGCTGTCCGCGCTCGAGCCCGTGCGCCGCGGCGTCTACTCCGGGGCGCTCGGCTACCTCGACGTGCGGGGCGGCCTGGACCTGTCGGTCGTGATCCGCACGATCCTGAACTTCCCCCGCCGCGCCCACGTCCACGTGGGCGGCGGCATCGTCGCCGACTCGGATCCCGAGGCCGAGTGGGTCGAGTCCCTCGACAAGGCGCGCGCGTCGCTCGACGCGCTGGCGCGGTCCGGAGGCACGGCGTGAAGGCAGCCCGATCGATCGCCCTGGTGGCTCTCCTGCTCGGCACGGCGCTGCCGGGGGGAGCCGACCGCCACTTCGTCGAAGACCGCGAGGTGAGCTGGGAGACGCGCGAGAAGGCCTTCGTCTCCACGGCGCCGCTCTCGCGCGACGACCAGGTCCGCATCCGCATCCGCAAGCCCGGCAAGGGCCGGCTCGAGCTGATCCAGTGGCGCGGCAAGAGCAAGAAGAAGAAGAAGGGCGTCGACGCGCTCGCGAGCTGGAGCCGCCGCGACGTGCGCAAGCTCCAGGTGGTGCGCCACACGGTCCGGCAGCCCATGCGCCTGGGCCTGCGCGTGATGGGCGAGGGCGGCCGGCGCGAGACGAAGGAGCGACTGCCGCAGTCCGGCTACGACCAGCTCTCCTTCTCCGGCGGCTGGATCGTCGACGTGAAGATCGTCGACGACGAGTTCTAGCCGCTCGCGCACCGCCCTACGACCGCTCTGGGAGCGGGACGGGCTGGAGCGAGGCAGGGAGGCCCCTCGGGGCTCTCATCTCGGAGGCGGGGGCAGCAGGACATCCGGTGTCACGTTGGTCGCGCTCGGAGGCACTCCCTAGCGACGGGAGTCCGATTGTCCGAAAACGGGTTCCCGGGTATGGTTCGCGGCTCGTCGGCTCCCCCGGGGAGGCCCCGCGAGCCCCGAGCCTCACAGAGAACGAGGAGCCGAGCGAAATGGCGCAGCTGGCGCAGGGCCGCCCCCAGGCGGCAGCGGAGATCTGGAACTGGCGCGACGAGGGTCGCCCGGAGACCGCCTCCGGCCCGGGCCCCGGTCGGGCTCGCCTCCGCGGCCTCATCCAGGCCGCCGTTGGCGCCGGGGTGGGCGCCACGGCGCTGTACTTCGGCCTGCGCATCCCCGGCTACGTGATCCTCGGGATCGCCAGCTTCATCGCGCTCGCGGCGCTGCTCTCGCCGCTCGGGCTGTTTCGCGCGATCGAGAGCGCCTTCGTCACGCTCGGCACGTGGGTGGGACGGGGCCTGACCTGGCTGCTGCTGCCGGCGATCTTCTACCTGTTCTTCCTGCCCTTCCGGGCGCTCTTCCGCAACGGCCGGCGCGACTCGATGCGCCGCTACTTCGAGGAGGAGTCGACGAGCTACTGGGTGCCGCACGACGAGGGTCGCTCGGCCTCGGACTCGCGGCTGCGGCAATTCTGACATGCGTATTCTGGGAATCAGCTGCTACTACCACGACTCCGCGGCCTGCCTGGTCGAGGACGGCGAGATCGTCGCCGCCGCGCAGGAGGAGCGCTTCACGCGCAAGAAGCACGACCAGGGCTTCCCCGAGCAGGCCGTCCGCTACTGCCTGGCCGAGGCGGGGGTCGAAGACGGCCGGATCGATGCCGTCGCCTTCTACGACAAGCCGATCCTCAAGTTCCACCGCATCCTCGAGACCTACCTCGCGATCGCGCCCGACGGCCTCCAGCCCTTCATGAAGGCGGTGCCGGTGTGGCTGCGCGAGAAGCTCTGGATCGAGCCGCGCATCCAGGACTCGCTGGAGGCGTGCGGCATCGAGACGCCCGAGAACCTGTACTTCACCGAGCACCACGAATCGCACGCGGCGAGCGCGTTCTATCCCTCGCCCTTCCCCGAAGCGGCCGTGCTGACCGTGGACGGGGTCGGGGAGTGGGCGACCGCGACGATCGGCGTGGGCGAGGGCGAGAAGCTGCGCCTCGTGGAGCAGCTCGAGTTCCCGCACTCGCTGGGTCTGCTCTACTCGGCCTTCACCTACTACACGGGCTTCAAGGTCAACTCGGCCGAGTACAAGCTGATGGGCCTCGCTCCCTACGGCGAGGGCACCTACACCGATCTGATCAGGCGCGAGCTGCTCGACCTCAAGGACGACGGCTCCTTCCGGCTCAACATGGACTACTTCGGGTTCCTCGACGACCTGAAGATGACGAACGAGCGGTTCGCCGAGCTCTTCGACGGCGCCGCCCGGGAGCCCGAGGCGCCGGTCACCCGGCGCGAGATGGACCTCGCCAAGTCGATCCAGGAGGTCACCGAGGAGATCGTGCTGCGCATGGCCCGGCACGCCCGCGAGATCACCGGCAAGGACCGGGTCTGCCTGGCGGGCGGCGTCGCGCTCAACTGCGTGGCCAACGGGCGCCTGCTGCGCGAGGGCATCTTCGAAGACCTGTGGATCCAGCCGGCAGCCGGCGACGCCGGGGGCGCGCTGGGCGCGGCGCTCGCGATCTGGCACAACGTGCTGGAGAACCCGCGCCAGGCAGACGGCCGCCACGACGCGATGAAGGCCTCGTACCTGGGCCCCGAGTTCTCGCGCGAGCAGATCCGCGAGTTCCTGGACGCGCGCGGCTGTGTCTACGAGGAGCTCAGCGACGACGAATGGGCGCCCGCCATCGCGCGCCTCGCCGCCCAGGAGCGCGTCATCGGCCTGTTCCACGGACGCATGGAGTTCGGACCGCGTGCGCTCGGCAACCGCTCGATCATCGGCGACCCGCGTTCGCCCAAGATGCAGTCGACGTTGAACCTGAAGATCAAGTACCGCGAGAGCTTCCGGCCCTTCGCCCCGTCGTGCCTGGAGGAGCGGCTCTCCGACTGCTTCGAGATCGACCGGCCCTCGCCCTACATGCTGCTGGTCGCGCCGGTGCGCGAGGATCGCCACCTGCCGCAGGTGGGCGACGAGCGCGACCTCGAGATCCACGAGTGGGTGAACCGGCCGCGCTCCGATCTGCCCGCGATCACGCACGTGGACTACTCGGCGCGGATCCAGTCGGTGAGCGCCGAGTCGAACCCGCGCTACTACGCGCTGATCAAGGCCTTCGAGGAGCAGACCGGCTGCCCGGTGCTGATCAACACCAGCTTCAACGTGCGCGGCGAGCCGATCGTCTGCACGCCTTCGGACGCCTATCGCTGCTTCATGCGCACCGAGATGGACAACCTGGTGCTGGGTCCCTTCGTGCTCGACAAGGCGCGGCAGCCGGCCTGGCAGGAATCCGACAACTGGCGCGAGACCTTCGAGCTGGACTAGCTCGCTCGCTGAGGACACACCGTGGGCAAGACCCGACACAGCGTCAAGCTTTTTGGCGAGTTCGTTCGCTTCGCGCGCGAGAATCGCGCGTACTGGCTGATCCCGCTGATCCTCCTGCTCGGGGCGGCGGGGCTGTTCATCGTCGCCGGCCAGTCCGCGGCGCCGCTGCTGTACACCCTGTTCTGATCGCGCCGTGGTGCGCGCGGGAGCCGGGGGCCGCCACGCCGTGGCGGAGACGCCCGGCGCTCGTCGCGGCCTCGCTGGCGCTGTCGCAGCCGGTCGTCGAGCGGCTGCGACAGCCTCGCGTGGACCAATGGCTACGGCGCCGAGCGGCCCGATCGCGAGTCGGTGCCGGCGCTCAGGACTGCTTCTGCCCGATCACGATGAAGAAGCCGCCTTCCTGGCTGCCCTTCGCGATCATGCCCAGCTCGACCATCAGCCGCTCGAACGCGTTGCCGGGGGTGTCGGGCTGGAAGAGCTGCTCGTCGTCGGACAGCGGCTGGAAGGGCTTCGAGACCGGAATGCTCTTCACGAAGCGGAAGCCGGTCTTCTCGAGCCAGCCGAGCGTCTCGCCGATCGTGTGCTTCGACTCGTGCGGGTGCTTGTACTGATCCGCGAACCAGGCGCCCTTCTTCGCCGTGCTGGTGCTCTCGCGGCGCAGATTCGGGTCGAGGCCCTTGAAACGGTCGCCGGAGAGCTTGAAGAGCAGCCGGCGCGCGTCGGTGATCAGGCGCCCGTAGCGGTGGTAGAGGCCCACCAGGATGAAGCCGCCGGGACGGACCAGGCGCGAGATCGACTGGAAGGCGAGGAACGGGTCCGAGGTGTGGTGGAGCACGCCGTTCGAGATCACCAGGTGGAAGCTCTCGGGCTCGAAGATCGGGCGGAACAGGTTCATCTGCACGAAGCGCACGCGATCGAGGTGGTGGCGCCGAGCGAACGCCTGCCCGAGCCGCAGTGAGTTGAGGCACATGTCGGCGCCGAATACGGTGCGGTTCGCGATCGACAGGAAGTTGCTGAGCTGACCGGTCCCGCAGCCGCACTCGATGATCCGGGCACCGGGTGGCACCTGCTCGTCGAGCAGGCGCGCGAAGCGGCCCTGGCGCGCCTTCTGGGCCAGGCTCGCGGTGCTGTCGAAGTCGTCGTAGTTCGGGAACGGGGTCTCCTCGTAGAAGGCCTTCACCTCCTCGGTGACGTCGCGCGTTCCCTCCGCCCAGTCGTTCGGACAGAACATCAGCGGGATGCCGTCGTCGATGTCGTAGTGCTGTGCGCAGTCCGTGCACAGCAGACCCGAGCCCTCGTGCTGGATCTTTCCGGAGCACCTCGGACAGCGGAGGAGTTGGAGGTAGTCTTGCACCTGGCTCGTCGATCTCTCGTTTGAAGGGTGGTCGGGAAGCCGGGAGCTTAGCACGGGAGCCGGCCGGAGATGAAGCCGTCTCGGGTGCGCCCACCTCGTCCCCAACGGCCGCCAGCGCCCCGCGGAGCCCCGCTCGGCGCGCGGAACCGGCCGGTACGGGGGACTTGCCGGTGGCTTGCACTCCGGAAGGCCGCGGCGCCACGGAAGCACCGACTCGTGTCGCGGCGCCGGCACCCGGGGGCGAACGTCGCCCCGGCGGTCGGTCGCGGCCTGCGCTACGTCTGGTCGGACGAGGTCTGGGCGATCGTGGACGGGGTACGGGATCTTCAGGGCGGAGAGTCGGGTCGGGTCGGAGCCCGCGCCGGATGCCACCGCTCCCTGCGCAGCTGGCTGAGGCCGCCCCCGTCCGGAGATCCCGACCAGGCCCTTCGTGGCGCGATCACCCACTGGCTCCTGCTCACCGCCATCGTCGTGATCGCTCCCCTGACAGCGTTGATTCCGATCGTCGAGTCGGACTACCGATACAGCCTGCCCATCTACGTCGTTGCGCTCGGCGGTGCCATCGCGATTCTGGTCGTCCTGCACCTCGGCTTCATCCGGACGGCCGGGGCGCTCTTCGCCACGCTCGCCTGGCTCACCACGATGTGGGCCGCATTCGCGAGCGGCGGGGTCGGCAGTCCGCAGCTCAGCATGGGCGTCCTGTGCATCATCATCACCGGCTTCATCTGGAGCGGCCCGGCGGCCATCGGCATGGCCGTGGCCACCTCGATCTCGCTCCTCGGCATCGAGCTGGCCCGGGATTTCGGGATCGCTCCGGCTCCCTTCATCGACGCGTCGCGGTTCACCGTCTGGATGGCCCTGAGCACGGTGCTCGCGCTGTCCGCCGTCTTCCTCCTGATCTTCAGGCGAACGATGGACGCCGCGCGCGAGGAGGCGGCACGGAAGTCCCTCCGCCTCGAGCAGGAGATGCGCCGGCGCGAGAAGGCGGAGGCGACCCTCCACCGTTCCCAGAAGCTCGAGGCCCTGGGGCGGCTCGCCGGCGGCATCGCCCACGACTTCAACAACATCCTCACGGTCCTGCTCGCGGAGAGCGAGATGCTCGAGGCGCACGTCCGTTCGGGGCGTCCGCTGGGCGAGGCCGAGATCGGGCAGATCGCGGACATCCGCGCCTCGTCGGAGCGGGCGAGTGCGCTGACGACGCAGCTCCTCGCCTTCTCCCGGCGGCGGATCGGCGCGCCGGCAGTCGTCGAGCTCCAGGCCACCGTTCGCCGCATGGCGCCGATGCTGATGCGACTGGTGCGCGAGGACGTCCGGCTGGACTGGGATTTCGAGGCCTCGGGCGCGTCGGTTCGGATCGACGACGGCCAGCTCGAGCAGGTGCTCATGAATCTCGTGCTCAACGCGCGCGACGCGATGCCGCGCGGAGGGCGCCTCTCCATCGCGACCCGCTGTGTCGACATCGACCAGCGCTGGGTCGACGACAACCCCGACGCGAGCCCGGGACCCCACGTCGTCCTCGAGGTCTCCGATACCGGCGTCGGAATCGCTCCGGACGACCTCGACAGCATCTTCGATCCCTTCTTCACGACCAAGGGACCCGGCGCCGGCACCGGTCTCGGCCTCGCCTCGGCTCACGGTATGGTGATCCAGGCCGGCGGTCACATCACCGTCGAGAGCGAGCTCGGTCGGGGCACCTGCTTTCGCGTGTACCTGCCCGACGTTCGGGAGAGGCCGAGCGTTGCTGCGAACCCCTCTGACCCGAGGTCCGCTTCCGGCCGGTCCGGGACGGTGCTCCTCTGTGAGGACGACGCGGTCGTGAGGAGGGTGATCCAGCGCGTGTTGACCGCGGCCGGACTCGAAGTGGTCGAGGCCGACTGCGCCGAGAGCGCCCTCGAGTGGCTGCGCGCCCGCGACACGGCCTTCGACCTGCTCATCTCCGACATCGTGATGCCCGGGATGAACGGGCGCGAGCTCGCCTCGATCGTCACCTCCGAGCGTCCGGAGATCCGGATCCTCCTGGTCTCGGGCTATGCCGCCGACGCCATCGACGCGGGCGACGCCCTGCCCGGAGTGGGTCTCCTCGAGAAGCCCTTCACGCCGGCGGATCTCGTCGCGCGTGCCACGGCCCTGCTCGGGGCCGACGGCTGAAGCGCCGCCTCCAGGCCACGGAGGGGCCGACTCGTGCCGCGTCGACGACCCGACGCCCCGAGTCGCTGCCACCGCGTGCTCCGGCGCCTACTCCGACTCCGCGCGGGGGAACTCGACCCAGAAGACGCCTCGGAGGTCGCCGACCTCGAAGCCGACGGCGCGGTCGTCCGGATAGAGCTGCTCGATTCGCGCGGCGACCTCGGGTGCCAGTGCGTCTCCGTGGCAGGTCAGACAGACCGGCCCCAGGACGATCGGCTCGATGTACCCCGATCGGTTGCCCGGAAGGGTCACCGTCCTCGGCATCCGATCCGATGCGTCGCTTGCATAGGCTTCCAGGACGGGAGCCACCCACGCGGGGGCCGCATTGGAGGGGTTGCGGAGGCGATGGCTGCTCCGCCCCATGCGGACACCGTCGCGCGACCGGGCATCCGCGATCTCGGGCGCGCGCAGCTGGCAGGCGGCGATCGCTTCGACGGGGCCCTGGGCGAGCCCGCTGCGCAGCGCCTGCTGAAGCTCCTGCTTGAAGGGCGCGAGAAGCCTCGCGCCCGGAGTCGGCTCGGAGTCCTGCGCTCCGGCACCACCGGCGGCGAAGAGGAGCGCAACGACGAGCAGCCTCCGGACTCGGGTCCATGCTCGACCCGACCACGACCAGGTGCACGCCGTGGTCGGCATTCGGGTAGGGGGCGGCGGAGCCAGTAGTGGTACTCCGCAGAGACGGAACCAGCGCGCCCGACTGCTTGTCATTGCTCCTGCTCCTCGAGGGACGCACCACTCTAGCCGACGAAGCCCGCGCCCGGGGAGCTCACTTCTGCACCTCGCGAGCTGCGTGTCCGGTCGCGATGAACGAGCGTACGCTCGTCTTGCCGAACCAGATCGTGCGGAGGCCGAAGACCGACAGGATCGAGAAGGCCTCGTCGCTGCTCGTGTCGTTCCTGCGGGTCGCCACACGCTCTTCGGGATTCTCCGGTGTCGGCACCACCGCCACCTCCGACCGCTTGTAGGCGAGGGTCACCTGGGGCGGGCTTGCCTGGCCGTCGCCCGGAGTCGCCTTCAGGCCGATCGTCGTGCCGGTCGCGACGAGCAGCCGCGGGGTGCCGCAGCCGAAGGCCACGGCCGTGGACAGGAAGAGCATCAGGCTCCACTGACCGCCGCCTTCGAGCAGCAGGCCGAAGCGGCGCGTCTGGCGGACGTGGGCAGCGTCGCCCGAGGAGTAGCGGAACCAGACCGGGCCGAAGTAGTGCTCCGCGTCTGCGGTGTGCCAGGCGCAGCCGCCTGCGAAGAGCGCACACGGCAGGAGTGCGATCGCTCCGAGTGTCCGGGCTGCCGACGCGGCCGTCATCGAGCCCATTGGATCACACAACGCACCGGGGGAATGTGAAGTACTTCACAGCGGCTCACGACCCGACGCGCGGCCGCTATCCTGCCTGGCATGCCCGAAGCCCTCGACAACTCGCGTCGGCCCGAGCCCGGATGGCACGGGGCCGATCCCGTCGACCCGGCCTACAACGACGACCCCTATCCCTTCCTCGAGCGGCTGCGCGAAGCGCACCCCGTGAGCCTCACGCCCGAGGGCATCTGGCGGCTCACGCGCTACGACGACTGCCTGCGCATGCTGCGCTTCTCGGGCGCGGGCATGCGGCAGACCGACGGCACGCTGCCGGGCGAGACGGTCGAGCAGGCGCGACAGACGTCGCGCGGGCAGTTCATGCTGCTGACCGATCCGCCGACCCATACGCGGCTGCGCAAGCTCGTCAGCAAGGCGTTTACGCCGCGATCGATCTCGGCGTGGCGGCCGCGCATCGAGGCGGTCACCGACGAGCTGCTCGACACGGTCGCCGAGCGCGGCGAGATGGACCTCGTGAAGGACCTCGCGCTGCCGGTGCCCGCGACGCTCATCTGCGAGATGCTCGGCGTGCCGGTCGAGGACCGCGACTCGTTCACCGAGTGGACGGCCGATGCGACCCACGGCCTCGCGCTGCGCCGGGGCAACGCACCCCCCGACATCGTGGCCCGGGTCGAGAAGGCCGGCACCGCGCTCGCCGGCTACTTCAACGAGCTGATCGCGCAGCGGCGCGGGGATCCCCGAGACGACCTGATGACGCGGCTGATCGAGGCGGAGGAGGAGGGCGACCGCCTCAGCGCCGAGGAGCTGCTGATCCAGTCGATCGGTCTGCTGATCGCGGGCTTCGAGACGACGATCGGGCTGATCGCGAACGGGCTCACGACCTTGATCCGCAACCCGGGCGAGCTGGAGCGACTGCACGACCAGCCGGGGCTGATCGAGAGCGCCACCGAGGAGTGCCTGCGCTACTCCGGGCCGATCACCTGGACCGTGCGCATCCTGCACGAGCCGATCGAGTTCGATGGCTACCGCATGGAGGTCGACGAGGAGGTCGCGATCGGACTCGCCGCCGGCAACCGCGACCCGGCGGCCTACGCCGACCCGGAGCGCTTCGACGTGGCGCGCTTCGCCGAGGAGCCGGCGCCTCCGGCACAGCTCTCCTTCGGCGGCGGGGCGCACCTGTGTCTGGGCGCGCATCTCGCGCGGCTCGAGTCGCAGATCGCGATCGGCAAGCTCGTCGAGCGCTTCGGCGACTTCGAGCTGCTCGACGAGAAGACGAAGTGGGGGCGGTCGCTCTTCCGGGTGCCCGGCCGCGTGCCCGTGCGCTTCCGGGTGCGCTGAGCGCGGCGTCGGCTGCCACCAACCGCTCCCGCTAGTGCGGACTCCCGGTGGCGGAGAGCGTCGCCGAGAAGGCCTGGGCCACCGCCAGCACCCGGTCGAGCAGCAGGGTGACCGTCGGGCTGAACGCGAAGCCGCGGAAGGCGCTGGTCGATAGCTCGAGGAACGGGCCCGCCAGGTCCTCGGGGTCGCGCGCGTCCCGAACGCCGGCGTAGATGCGCGCGAAGAACAGCTCCTGGTCGCGACTGCCCTCCTCGCGCGCGAGTGCGTGGAGGTCGTCGAGGAGCGGCAGCAGCTGCGCGCGTGCAGCTTCCGCTGCGTCCTGGAGCTCGGGCATGCGCAGAGCCTAGCGTCGCCGGGTGGCCCGTCCGCCGGGCTGGCCGGCTGGCTGCGTCCTCGAAGCGGAGCTGGTGGGGGCGTTCGAAGCTCCTGCTGCTCGCGGCCCGGAACCGCCGCTCGCAGCTCCCCTCAGGACCGAGGCGCGCGCAAGCGGCCGCGGCGGGGCGAGGGCCGAGCCAGCGCCGACGGGCGGGCTCCCGGCTGGCGCGTCATGATCAGTCTTTGGCGCGTGGTACGCTTCCGGTTGGACGCTCGAGGGCAGATCCTGTCGGTGAATCGACCACGGGGAGCGCCGCCATGCCGACCGAGGCCATCCACACGAACGATCTACCATGGCGGCGCGACCGGCCCCCCTCGACCTGCTCTTCTTCGCGATCGAAGGCCCCACCGGACCCGCCCTGCGGCTCTACCTGGGCGGCGCGCCGCTGCTCGGCGCCTACGCGCTCCCGATCGTGCCGCCCGGCGCGGCCCTGAACATCACGGTCTTCAGCTACGACGACTCGATCTGCCTGGGGGTCGGCACCACCCCGGAGAGCCTCCCGGACACGGGACGGCTGCTTCACCACATCGAGGCGGCCCTCGCGGAGCTCGCGCAGGGCCTGCCCGATTCGAGCGCCTGAGTCCGCCCGGCGGCCGGGCCGCGCAGAAGGATCCACCCATGCACTTCGCCACGATTCTCGAGGGCATCTCCGATCAGCTCGGCGAGCGCGACGCGCTCGTCCACGGCGCGCTGCGCCGCAGCTGGCGGGAGTCCGAGGAGCGCGCTGCGCGCCTCGCGAGCGCCTTCGCGGAGGCCGGGCTCACGCCCGGCAAGCCGGACCGCGAGTGGGCGAAGAAGGTGGCGACGGAGCGCGCCGGGCGGTCGTCGTGAGCGCGCGCTGGGATGCGGCGCAGCCCGTCGGGGCGGAGGACACGCGCCGGGCGGCCGAGCTGCTGGCCGCTCGCCTGCCGTCTCAGCTCGCGACCTTCGCGCACCTCGCCTACGACTTCGCCTGCTTCTGGCGGCCCGAGGGCCGGCAGCTCTTCTCCGAGATCGATCGGCACGCCTGGGAGCGCTGCGAGCGCAACCCGGTGCGGATGCTCGAGGAGTGCCACCCGGCCCAGCTGGTGCGGGCGGCTCAGGACCACGAGCTGCTGGCTCGTGCCGAGGCGCTGTGGCGTTCGCTCCAGGAGCACCGCGCGCGCCCCTTCGCGTCGGCGGGGCGCCTCTCCGCCACCGCTCCCGTGGCGTTCCTGTGCGCGGAGTTCGGCATCTACCAGTCGCTGCCGATCTACTCGGGCGGCCTCGGTGCGCTGGCGGGCGACCTGCTGAAGGAGGCCTCGGACGGCTGCTTCCCGATGGTCGGGGTGGGCCTCTACTACCGCCAGGGCTACTTCCACCAGCGCCTCGACGCCTCGGTCTGGCAGCACGAGTACTGGCTCGAGACCGCGCCGCATCGGGTCCCGATCGCGCTCGTCACCGACGACTGGGGCATCCCGATCACGGTGCGCCTGCGGCTGCGGGGCGAGGACGTGGTGCTCCAGATCTGGCGCGCCGCCATCGGGCGCACCTCGCTGTACCTGCTCGATGCGGACCGTCCCGAGAACTCGCAGATCACGCGCTGGCTCACCGCACGGCTCTACGACTCGAACCGGGAGGTGCGGCTGGGCCAGTACGCGCTGCTCGGGATCGGCGGCATCCGGGCGCTGCGCGCGCTCGGCATCGAGGCCCCGGTGGTGCACCTGAACGAGGGGCACGCGGCGCTGGCGGCCTTCGAGCTGGCGCGCGAGGCCGTGGAGGCGGGAACGGATCCGGACGCCGCCCTCGATGCGGCCCGCGAGCGGCTGGTCTTCACCACCCACACGCCGGTGCCTGCAGGCAACGAGACCTACACGGCCGACGAGCTGTGGTGGCTGCTGGGCGAGCTGCCCGAGGAGCTGGGCCTCGATCCCGAAGAGATCCTGGGCCGCGGGCGCATCCGCCCCGCCGACCGCGAGGAGCCGCTGGGCCTGACGGTGCTCGCGCTGCGCACCAGCCGCAGCGCCAACGGGGTGAGCCGGGTGCACGGCGGCGTGGCCCGCGGCATGTGGCGCGGGGTGTGGCCGGAGCGCGCGGTGGAGGAGGTCCCGATCCGCCACATCACCAACGGCGTCCATCTGCCCACCTGGATGGCGGCGCCGATGCGGTCGCTGATGGATCGCTACCTGGGCGAGGGCTGGACCGAGCGCGCCGAGGACCCGCAGACCTGGGAGCCGGTGGACGAGATCCCCGACGCGGAGCTGTGGGCAGTGCGCAACCGCATGCGGCGCCTGTGCGTGGAGTACGTCCGCGAGCGCGTCGTCGCCGACTTCCTCGGCCGCGCGGTACCGCTCGGCTCGATCGAGAGCTGGACGGAGCCGCTGTCCCCGGACATCCTGACGGTCGGCTTCGCGCGCCGGCTGGCCGCCTACAAGCGGCTCCACCTGCTGCCCCACGGCGATCCGACGCGCTTCCGCGGGCTGCTGCTGGGGGATCCCCCGACCCAGTGGCTGGGGGCGGGCAAGGCGCATCCGCTCGACGACGAGGCCAAGTCGCTGCTGCAGCACACCGACGCCGTCCTCGGCGGCGACGACGCCGTGCGGCGGCGCGTCGCCTACGTGGAGGACTACGACCTCGCCGTGGCGACGCGGCTGGTCGCGGGCTGCGACCTGTGGGTGACGTTGCCGAGGCCACCGCTCGAGGCCTCCGGGACCAGCGGCATGAAGGCCATGCTCAACGGGGCGCTCAGCCTGGGCGTGCTGGACGGCTGGTGGGCCGAGGCCTGGGACGGCTCGAACGGCTGGGCGATCCCGGCCGACCCGGCCGAGAGCGAGGCGGCGCGCGACGACCGCGACCGGCACCTGGTCCTGGATCTCTTCGAGCGCGAGATCCTGCCGCTCTTCCACGACCGGGACGCCGACGGAGTGCCGCGGGGCTGGATGCGCATGGTGAAGCGCTCGCTCCGCACCAACGGCCCGCGCTTCTGCACGGCGCGGATGCTGCGCGACTACGCGGCCGAGGTGTACGCGAAGGGGTGAGTCGGGCAGTCCCGAAGGCGAGGCTGCCCTTCCGCTGCGAGTCGCGCGCCACGGCGATCGAGCCCGAGCTTCGCGAGCGCGAGTGCGCGATCGGCTGGTCGAGCCAGGCGGTGGCGCCGACCGCACAGCCGCAGGAGGCCTGATCATGAAGATCCGAGCCGCCGTGCTTCGCGAGGGCCACGGTCCCTTCGAGACGGTCCTGCTGCCGTAGGAGCCAGCGCTCCGGTGCCGCGCGCGGAGCCCCGCGAGCCGCGGCCCTACGCCCGCTCCGGCGAGACGTCCTCGAGCTCGCGTTGCGCGGTCTCGGGCAGGAACAGCGCCACCACCAGCGGAGGCACGATCAGCAGCGGCACCAGCGCGCTGATCGCCAGCTCGTGCGAGCCGAGCCGTTCGTAGAGCGGGCCCTCGAGCGAGAGCCCGATCACCGCGCCGAGCGTGCCCAGCGCCGCGCGCACGCCGGACGCCGTCGAGCGGTACGAGGTCGGGAACAGCTCGCTGCCGAGCGCCTTGAACAGCACCCCCGACGCCTGGAGCGAGAAGATCAGCGCGATCCAGATCGGCGGCAGCCACCAGCCGCTGCCGTTGTAGAAGCCCAGGATCGCGGCGGCCTGGATCAGGATGCCGGCGATCAGGATGCGCCGGCGTCCGTAGCGGTCGCCGAGCTGGCCGCCGATGATGTTGCCGGTGATGCCCAGACCGCCGGCGACCAGGAACAGCGCCGTCACCTGGCCGGGCGAGTAGCCGTGCACCTCCTGGAGGATCTTGGCGTTGAAGGTGATGGCGGTGACGGCGACCGCCTCGAACGGGAGCACGGCGGCCACGAGCGCAAAGACGCGGCGCGGATACATGCGCAGCAGGTTCTGGATGGGCGCCACCGCGGCGCGCAGGCCGCCGCCGTCGCGCCGCTCGCGGCGGTGCGCCTCGAAGCGCTCGGTCTCGGTGAGGTTGCGCCGGAACCACGCCAGCAGCAGCAGGGGGCCGATGCCGATCGCGTAGATCGCGCGCCAGCCGTAGGGCAGGACGTCCACGAAGCCGAACACGATCGCCGCCACGCCGAAGCCCAGCGCCCCCATCGCGCCCAGCAGCCCGATGCCGAAGCCGCGGTCGCGCGCGCGCAGCTCCTCGGCCACCACCACCACCGCGAGCATCGTCTCGGCGCCGACGAACACGCGCGCCAGGAACTGCATCGCCGCGAACTGCGCGGCATCGCGCACGAAGGCCGTGGCGAACGTGCACAGGGTGAAGCCGACGATGGTGACCAGCAGCAGCCGGCGGCGGCCGATGCGGTCGGCCAGCACCATCAGCGCCAGGGCGGGCAGGGCGCCGAGCCGGATCGTGGCGGTCAGCGCGCCGACGTCCTCCTCGGCGATGCCGAGCCCCGCCTGGATCTGCGACAGCGCGAGCCCGAGCACCGCGATGTCGTAGTGGTCGAACAGCTCCGCAGCGCCGAGCAGTCCCAGCACGCTCCACTGCTTCTTCCCGAGGCGCGGATAAGGCCCTGGATAGGGAATCGCGTACGTCCACCAGGGACGCTTCGGAGGCGGGTCGGCGGCCGAGGGGGCCTCGGGGGGCGACATCCGGCCCCATGCCTAGCGATTCCGGGGCCGGCGGGCACGCGCTCGCACGAGCGGGCGCGACTTCGGTACGATCCGTCTTCCTTCGGAGTATGGGGAGACGGGACGCATGGCAGGACCCCTCGCGGGCATTCGGGTCGTCGAGATCGCCGGGATCGGCCCCGGTCCCTTCTGCGCGATGATGCTGGCCGACCTCGGCGCCGAGGTGATCCGGGTGGACCGCGCCGACCGCGCGCGCATGCCCCAGCCCGACGGTCCCAACCTCGACCTGCTGAACCGCGGGCGCCGCAGCGTGGGCGTCGACCTCAAGAGCGAGGGCGGCCGCGAGGTAGTGCTGCGGCTGGTCGAGCGCGCCGACGCGCTGATCGAAGGCTTCCGGCCCGGCGTGATGGAGCGCCTGGGTCTCGGACCCGACGTCTGCCTCGAGCGCAACCCGCGCCTCGTGTACGGGCGCATGACGGGCTGGGGCCAGGACGGGCCGCTCGCCCGCGCCGCCGGCCACGACCTCAACTACATCGCGCTGGCCGGCGCGCTGCACCCGGTCGGCCGCTCCGACTCGCCGCCGCCGCCGCCGCTCAACCTGGTCGGCGACTTCGGCGGCGGCGGCCTGATGCTCGCCTACGGAATCGCCTGCGCCCTGGTCGAGCGCGCCAGCTCCGGCAAGGGCCAGGTGGTCGACGCCGCGATGGTCGACGGCGCCGCCGCGCTGATGACGATCATCTACGGGGCGCACGCCGCCGGCTGGTGGAAGGACGAGCGCGCCGCGAACATGCTCGACGGCGGCGCCCACTTCTACGACTGCTACGAGACCCGCGACGGCAGGTACGTCTCGATCGGCTCGATCGAGCCGCAGTTCTACGCCGAGCTGCTCCAGCTCAGCGGTCTCGCCGACGCCGATCTCCCCGCCCAGATGGACCGCAGCGGCTGGGCGCCCACCAAGGCGAAGCTGCGCGAGATCTTCGCCTCGAAGACGCGCGACGAGTGGTGCGACATCATGGAGGGCACCGACGTGTGCTTCGCGCCCGTGCTGTCGCTGGCCGAGGCGCCCGAGCACCCGCACAACAAGGCGCGCGGCACCTTCGTCGAGGTCGAGGGTGTGCGCCAGCCCGGCCCCGCGCCGCGCTTCGGCCGCACGCCGGGCGAGGTGCAGCGGCCGCCGCCCAACGCGGGCCAGCACACCGACGAGGCGCTGGGCGACTGGGGCTTCTCGGCCGACGAGCTGACCGGCTTGCGCGAGTCCGGCTCGATCGCCTGAGCTCCCGCATGAAGTTCATGACGGCGCTGTCGTTCTCCGAGCCCCACCACTACACGGAGCTCGCTCGGACGGCCGACGTCCACGGGTACGACTACCTCGGGCTCTCCGACCACGTCTTCTTCCCCGAGCGGCTCGAGTCGCAGTACCCGTACACCGGCAGCGGCACGCCCGAGTTCCAGCACGGCACGCCCTGGCCCGACCCCTGGGTCGCGATCGGCGCGATGGCGGCGGTCACCGAGCGGGTGCGTTTCGTCACCAACGTGTTCCAGCTTCCCCTGCGCCACCCGCTGCTCGTGGCCAAGGCGGTGGGGACGGCCGCCTACCTGTCGCGCGACCGGGTCGCGCTCGGCGCGGGGATCGGCTGGATGCGCGAGGAGTTCGACGTGCTGGGCGCCGACTTCCGCACGCGCGGACGCCGCTGCGACGAGGCGATCGAGATCCTGCGCCGCGCCTGGAGCGGCGAGATGGTGGGCTACCAGGGCGCGCACTACGCCTTCGAGCCGCTCGTGATGCAGCCCGCCCCGGAGCAGCCGGTGCCGATCTTCATCGGCGGCATCTCCGAGCCGGCGCTGCGCCGCGCCGCCCGGCTCGGCGACGGCTGGATCTCGGCGCTCCACAGCTTCGAGGAGCTGCGCGAGCTGATCGGCCGCCTGCGCGAGCTGCGCGCCGAGGCGGGCCGCGCCGCCGAGCCGTTCGAGGTGATCGTGGCGTGCTCGGACGCGTACGGCATCGACGGCTACCGCCGCCTCGAGGAGATCGGCGCCACCGTGGTGCAGACCGTGCCGTGGAGGATGTACGGGGGCGACCCCGAGTCGCTCGAAGACAAGGCCGCAGGTCTCGAGCGCTTCGCCAACGACGTGATCGCGAAGCTGCGCTGAGGAGACCCATGCGAGCCCGGGCGATCGTCTTCGCCGCCGCCGCCGCCGTCGCGTGGCTGGCCGGCTGCGGCGCGGGGGCGCCGCCGGTCGACTTCTCGGGACCAACCGCGGGCTGGCCGCACTACGGCGGCGACCTCGGCGGCCTGCGCTTCTCGCCCGCTACGCAGATCACGGCCGACAACGTGCGTCACCTCGAGGTGGCCTGGCGCTACGACCACGGCGACGTCTCGGACGGCACCGGCGAGCTCACGCGCACCTCGTTCAACGCCACGCCCATCCTGGCCGACGATACGCTCTACTTCTGCACGGGCTTCAACCGCGTGATCGCGCTCGACGCCGAGACCGGCGCCGAGCGCTGGAGCTTCGACCCGAAGCTGCGCACCACCCGGCTCCAGGGTCCCTACCCGCTCACCTGTCGCGGCGTCGCGCACTGGGACGGGGGCGAGGGAGCCGCCGATCGCTGCGCTCGGCGCATCTTCACCGGCACCGTCGACGCCGAGCTGATCGCGCTCGACGCCGCCACCGGGGAGCCGTGCGCCGACTTCGGCGGGAACGGCCGCGTGCCGCTGCGCGAGGGCATCGGCGACGCCGAGCCGTGGGAGTACTACGTCACCTCGCCGCCGCTCGCGATCCGCGACGTCGTGGTGGTGGGCGCGCTCGTCGCCGACAACCTGCGCACCGACGCGCCGGCGGGCGTGGTGCGCGCCTTCGACGCGCGCACCGGCGCGCTGCGCTGGGCGTGGGATCCCGTGCCCCCCGGCTGGGAGCGGCCCGCCTCGCCGGACTACACCGCGGGCACCCCGAACGTCTGGTCGATCCTCTCCGGAGATGCCGAGCGGGGCCTGGTGTTCGTGCCCACCGGCAACGCCTCGCCCGACTACTTCGCGGCCAGTCGCCAGGGGCTCGACCACTACTCGAGCTCGGTCGTCGCACTCGACGTCGAGTCCGGCCGCGTCGCGTGGTCGTTCCAGACCGTGCACCACGACGTCTGGGACTACGACGTCCCGGCCCAGCCCACGTTGTTCCAGATCGAGGGCATCGGCGGCGGCGTCCCCGGCGTCGCCCAGGCCACGAAGATGGGCCACCTGTTCCTGCTCGACCGCCGCACTGGGGCGCCGCTCTACCCGGTGGAGGAGCGCCCGGTTCCCACCGACGGCGTCCCCGGCGAGACGCTCTCGCCGACCCAGCCGTTCCCCACCCACCCCGAGCCCCTGCACCCCGCGACCCTGCGGCCCGACGAGGCGTGGGGATTCACGCCGTGGGACCGGGCCCGGTGCGCCGAGATCATCGGGGGGCTGCGCTCCGACGGGATCTTCACGCCCCCTTCGCTCGAGGGCTCGATCCAGTTCCCCGGAACGGCGGGAGGTCCCAACTGGGGTGGGGTGTCGATCGATCCCGACAACGCCGTGCTCTACGTCAACCAGATGCGCATGCCGATGATCGTGACGCTGATTCCGCGCGAGGAGTACGACCGGCTGCCGCCAGGCGAGCACGTCTACCCGGACGAGCTCTACCCGATGGCGGGTACGCCCTATGGACTCAAGCGGGGTCCGCTGCTCTCGCCGCTGGGCGCGCCGTGCAACCCGCCGCCCTGGGGCACGCTCACCGCCGTCGACCTGCGCAACGGCCGCGTGCTGTGGGAGACCACGCTCGGCACGACGCGCGACCAGGCGCCGTTCCCGATGTGGCTGCCGCTGGGCGCGCCGAACCTGGGCGGCTCGATCGTGACGGCCGGCGGCGTGGTCTTCATCGGGGCCACCACCGACAAGTTCCTGCGCGCCTTCCACGCCCGCACCGGCGAAGAGCTTTGGCGCGCGCGGCTCCCGTATACCGCGAACAGCACGCCGCTGACCTACCGGCTGCGCGTGGACTCGCGCCAGATGGTGGTGGTGGCCGCTGGCGGCCACGGCTGGTCCGAGCCGGGCGACGCGCTGATCGCGTGGGCGCTGCCCTGACGGGCCGCCACGAGGCCACGGGTGTTGCCGATGTCCAACGGGCTCCGCCGGCGAATCGACCGCTCCCTCTCCGAGGCCGAGTCGCGGCTCGTCGACGCCGAAGCCCTCGAACGGACCGTGCAGCGCCTGGTGGCGGACGGGGACATCTCGGGGCCGACCGCGGCCTCCCTGCGCGCGGCGCTGCGGAGTCGACTCGCGGACTGTCGCTACATCCTGCGGCATCTCGGCGCACACGCCGCAATCGGTGCGGTGTTCGCCTTCGATCTCGTGCCACTTCCGCTCGGCACGATCGCGCGCGTCTCCTGGGTGGCGGGGAATCGCGTCGTCGAGACCGCGCGCGGCCGGCGAGAGCGGGCGAGGCTTCACTCGGCGGGCGTGCTGCTCCTGGCGGCGATTCCGTGGCTCGGGTACGCGGCGTACCTGCTTCCGCTGCGCCGGCACAGCCACGAGGTTGCCTTCGTCCTGGCGAACCACAGCTGGATCGCGCGCCGCGGGAAGACCTACGAGGAGTTCCTGCGTGACGCCCGGGCACCCGTGAGGCGCTTCGGCCGCTGGCTCGTGCCCCTGCCGCCCTCCGGGCCAGGGCTGCGGCCTCCGCCCGTCAGCCGAACGCCGCCGGCTCGGTGAAGCGGTAGCCGACACCCCGCACCGTCTCGAGGCTGTCGCGCGCGTCGCCGAGCTTGCGGCGGATCGACTTGACGTGGGCGTCGACCACGCGCTCGGTGTGCTCCGACTCCGCGCCCCAGATGCGGTCGATCAGCTGCTTGCGGGTCAGCACGCGCCCCGACTCGGCCACCAGCAGCGCCAGGATCTCCAGCTCGCGCGGCGTGAGGTCGAGCCGGCGCCCGGCGACCACGGCTGCGGCGCTCGCGGGCTGGATCGAGACGGGGCCGCTGGCCAGCACCGGGGCGTCGTCGGAGGCGCCGCGCGCGGGAGGCACCAGCCGTCGCAGCACCGCAGCCGCCCGGGAGCTGAGCTCGCGCGCGAAGAAGGGCTTGGCCAGGAAGTCGTCCACGCCACACTCGAAGGCGAGCACCCGGTCGATCTCGGTGCAGTGGCCCGAGACCATGAGCACGCCGACCCGGCCGATCGTCCCGCTCTCGCGGATCGTGCGGCACAGGCCCAGTCCCGTCATGTCCGGCAGCACCAGCTCGGTGACGAGCAGGTCTGGCGCCCCGGCCCGCGAGATCTCGAGCGCCTCGGCGCCCGTCGCCACGGCCTCCAGGCGGACGCCCGGCTGCTCGAGGCTGGACAGGATCTCCTCGCGCCAGCGCGGCTCGGGATCGGCCACCAGGATGTGTCGTTCTCCGTCCACCTTCGTCCTGCTTCTGGGCTCGGAGCAGGATGAAAACGAACGGATGCAACGAATCCGTGAACGACAGTCGAAGCTTCTGCTTCGAAACAGTGAAGCTCCGCGAGGTGGCGGAGCCGCTCGAGCTCGAAGTCCTGGACGCCGCCTCCGCTGCCTGGGCGACTCCCAGGGCGAGACCGCCGGAGGGCCCTGGCTCTGGACATCGCATCGGCCTCCCCGGCGCAGCCCGCGGGGGCCTCGGCGTCTCGGGTCGGAAACGAAATCGAGACGAATCCGTGAAGCCTCGTTCATCACCGCTCCCCGGCGTTTTCGCACCGTAGCCCCCTGATAGACTGCTCGGCGCCCAGACTCCTGCTGCCTTGCCGCTCGACTCGGGGGATTCGATTCGCATGGCGCGCCTCGCCAACGCCTCGCTCGCGTGCCTCGTCCTGGCCGCTGCCGGCGCACCGTCCCATGCAGAGGGCGGGGTCGATGGCTTCCGCACGAAGATGGAGAAGTGGGTCGAGACCCGGCAGCTGATCTCCCAGGAGCGCGCGGACTGGGAGGTCGAGCAGGAGACGATGCGCGCCAGCCGGAAGCTGCTGGGCCAGGAGAAGGAGGCGCTCGAGGCCGAGATCGCGGAGCTCGAGGAGACCAACACCCAGTCCGACGACGAGCGCCGCGACCTGCTGCTCGAGCGCGGCGAGTACCAGCGCGCGAACCGGGCGCTCGAGGCGCGCATCCGCGCCCTCGAGGAGGACGTGCTGGCGCTCGCGCCCCGCCTGCCGGGGCCGCTCCAGCAGAAGCTCGAGCTGCTGCTGGTGCAGATCCCCGAGGACCCCGAGCAGACCACGGTCCCGCTCGGACAGCGCCTGATGAGCGTGCTGGGCGTGCTGGCCCAGGCCGAGAAGTTCAACGGAACCGCCACCTTCGTCGGGGAGACCCGCGCGGTGGACGGCGACCAGAAGGTGGCGGTGCGCACGCTCTACTGGGGGCTCGGACAGGCCGTCTACGTCGACGCCCGGGGCGAGACGGCGGGCATCGGCCGTCCCGGGCCCGAGGGTTGGGAGTTCAGCAACGAGCCCGAGCTGGCGGCCGCCGCCGCGCGTCTGCTCGACATCTACGAAGGGAACGTCGACGCCATCGAGTTCGTTCCGATGCCGGTGGCGGTCGAGTCGCCATGAAGTCCACCCCCCTCCTCGCCGCCCTGGTATTCGCCGTCGCCCTGCCCGCCGCGGGCGAGCCCCGCACCTTCGAGCAGGCGCAGGGCGACATCGACGCGCGCCTCGAGGCCTCGCTGCGCGAGCTGGCGAAGGTCCGCAACGAGATCGCCGAGGAGAAGATCCCGCTCTCGCGCACGGTGTCTCGGCTCGAGGACGAGGTGCTGTCGCTGCGGCAGGAGCAGGCCCGGCTGCTCAAGGTACGCGACAGCCGCACCATCGACCTCACGTCGCTGCGGCGCCAGGTCGGCTCGCTGCAGGAGCAGGAGGACTTCGTCGACGGCCGGCTCGACGAGTTCGTGCGGGACTTCGAGGGGCGCCTCGACATCAGCGAGCTGCCGCGTTTCGGCGACCTGACCGCGGCCGCCAAGCTGGCCGAGAAGGACGCCAACCTCGATGCGGGCGGCAAGCGCGACGCCCAGCTCGCGGTGGTGGTCGCGGCGATCCAGCGCCTGCGCGACCAGCTCGGCGGCGAGGTGTTCGCGGGCGCGGCGCTGGGTCCGGACGGGGTGCTGACCGAGGGCCGCTTCGTCGCGCTCGGACCGACCGTGTTCTTCGCGAGCGAGGACGGCCAGCTGACGGGACTGGTCGAGAACCAGCTCAACGCGGCCGACGCGGTGGTGGTGCCCCTGCCCGCCGGGCTCGGCCAGGGCATCCACGCGATCGCGACCGAGGGTCGGGGCGAGCTGCCGTTCGACGCGACCCTGGGCAAGGCGCTCAAGAC
Source organism: Myxococcota bacterium (assembly GCA_030066475.1). Next base: position 9,302 of record JASJBO010000088.1, on the reverse strand, counting down.
CGAGAAGGCGCGCAAGTCGCTCGCGCAGTACGTCTCGGACGGGGGCGTGGTGGGCTACGTGATCCTGGGACTGGGCGCCGCCGCCCTGCTGCTGACGGCGTTCAAGGGGCGCGAGATCCTGGGCTTCCCGGTGGCCGGTCCGCACCAGGTGGACGGCGTGCTCGAGGAGCTCGCCAAGGGCAACGAGGAGGCGGCGGCCTGGCAGGCGCACCAGGTGGAGGGCGTCGCGGGCGAGATGCTCGTCACCGGGGTCGAGCACGCCCGCGAGAAGCGCGGCATCCTCGAGGAGCTGCTGTTCGAGAAGATCCTGCGCGTGCGGCCCACGCTCGAGCGCTTCCTGCCGTTCCTCGCGATCACCGCGGCCGCGGCCCCGCTGCTGGGCCTGCTCGGCACCGTGATCGGCATGATCAAGACCTTCCAGCTCATCACCATCTTCGGGACGGGCGACGCCAAGAGCCTGTCCTCCGGGATCTCGGAGGCCCTGGTCACGACCGCGCTCGGACTGATCGTCGCGATCCCCACCCTGATCCTGCACGGGGCGCTCTCGCGCATGGCCAAGCGCAAGCTCGGGCTGCTCGAAGAGCTGTCGATGGCGTTCGTGAACGGCGTGGCCGCGATCCGCCACGGCGGCGGCCGGTAGGCGCGTGACTGGCATCTGGCAGATCTGGCTGAGCGGCGGGTGGGTGATGATCCCGCTGTTCGGGCTCGCCGTGCTGCTCTACTCGCAGGCGTTCCAGCTCATGCTGTACGTGCGGCGCACCCGGCTCACGGACGAGCACGAGATGCACTGGTGGGAGTGGGTGCGCCATCCCGAGCGCGCCGAGGGGCGGGTCGGCGACATCATCCGCTACGGGCAGACCGACGTCTCGTCGGCCAAGCAGATCCGCAACCGCTTCGACGAGGTGCGCGGCGCGCTGGTGTCGCTGATCGACCGGCGCACCCGCTTCCTCGGCACCATGGTCGCCGCCGCGCCGCTGCTGGGCCTGCTCGGCACCGTGCTCGGCATGCTGCAGACCTTCTTCGGGATCTCGACCAGCGGTGGCACCGAGACGGCCGGCGTCGTCGCGGCCGGCATCTCCGAGGCGCTGGTGACCACGCAGACGGGACTCACGATCGCGCTGCCCGGGCTGTTCCTGGTGATGTTGATCCAGCGCCAGCGCCACCGTCTCGAGGGCCGCCTGGCGCGCCTCGAGAGCCTCACCCTCAGCCACTTTCGGGTCGAGTAGGGGGCCGCCAGATGGCTCGACGCAGCGTTCTCAGCGAAGACGACGCGACCGAGATCAACCTGTCGCCGATGATCGACTGCATCTTCATCCTGCTGATCTTCTTCATCGTGACCACGGTGTTCGTCGAGGAGACCGGCGTCCAGGTGAACAAGCCCGACGCCGCGGCCTCGAATCCGACGGAGGAGAACGAGAGCGTGACGCTCGAGATCACCGCCGAGAACCGGGTGCTGTTCGGCGACGCGCAGATCCCGCTCTCGGAGGTCGTCTCGCGCGTGCAGGCGAATCTCGAGGATTCCGAGACGCCGGTGGTGATCCGCGCCCACGAGAAGTCCGACCACGGCACCTTCGTGGCCGTGTGGGACGCCGCCCGGAGGGGTGGGGCCGAGATCCTCAGCTTCACCACCGTCAACTAGGAGGCCGGCTGCATGGGTCTACGCTGGCTCGCCGTCTGCCTGCTCGTCGCGGGCCTCGCCTTCGAGGCCGCGGGCGAGATGCGCGCGGCGGCGTCCGCCGGTCAGCCCATCGCCGAGCCCCTGGTGCCGGTGCTCCAGCCCCCGCCCGCCGCGCTCGAGCTGCTGCCGCCCAGCGTGCGTCCGCCGGCCGAGCGGGCGCGTCTGGCCTGGGTGCACCGCGACCGCGGCGCGTGGCAAGGGTCGCGCTGGCTCGAGGTGGTGGAGCACGGCGACGCCGAGCGCGCCTGGATCGAGGTCGAGTACACGGTCGATCCGGAGCTGGAGCAGCGGATCCGGGACGTGCTCGCGGCCCGGGGCGTCGCGCTGGGCCACGTCGTGGTGATGGATCCCGCCTCGGGCGAGGTGTTCGCCTACGTCTCGACCGATCCGGTCGCGTTCCCCGCGACCCGCGCCTACCCGACGGCGTCGCTGATGAAGCTGGTGACGGCCGCGGCCCTGCTGCGGAACGCACCGGAAGCGGTCGAGCGCGACTGCCGCTACGTCGGCAGTCCCTACCGGCTGCGCCCCGATCCGCTCGAAGCGCCCAGCACGGGCTGGATCGACCCGTTCTGGCGCGCCATGGCGATCTCGAACAACCAGTGCTTCGCGCGCCTGGCGATGCGCGACCTCGGCGAGCAGGCCCTGCTCGACGAGATGCGACGCGCGGGGCTGCTCGAGTCGCCCGCCCCGCGCCACCCGCCCGGACGCGTCGATCCGATCGACGAGCCTCTGGACGTCGGGCGCCTGGGCTCGGGCCTGGCGGGCTCGTTCGTCACGCCGCTCGGCGCGGCGCGACTGGCGGCGCTGCTCGCGGACGGCGAGCTGGTGCGGCCCTGGTGGATCGCGCGCATCAAGGACGCGCAGGGCGATCCGCTGCTCGCGCCCGGCCGGGAGGAGCCGCGCCGCGTGTGGCCCTCGGAGGTGGTCGACGCCCTGCGCGCGAACCTGGTGGACGTGACCGAGAACGGGACGGCCAGCCGGGCCTTCCACGACGAGTCCGGCGCCCCGCTGCTCGGCGACGTGGCGGTGGCGGGCAAGACCGGGACGCTCAGCGGCACCAATCCGGAGGGCCGCTACCGCTGGTTCGTCGGGCTCGCGCCCGCCGACGAGCCGCGCGTCGCGATCGCGACCGTCGTCGTGAACGACGAGGCGCCCGGCCACGGCGCCTCCGAGGTCGCTGCGGCGGCCCTGCATCGGGTCTTCTGCCCGGAAGGCGCCTGCGATCCGCTCCACGCGGAGCGCCTGCACGGGCGCTCGCTGGCGCGCGTCGAGCGGATCGTGGAAGAGGGCGCCCGGGCGGCGCAGCGCGAGCTCGATCGTGCCCCGCGGCCGGTCGGCGCGCCCGTCCTCGACTTCCCGCGCCACCTGCGCGGACGCCGGGCCAGCGGCGAGATCGTCCTCGAGATCGACCTCGGCGCCGACGGCTCGGTGCAGGGCGCGCGGGTCGACTCGTCCGACCTGCCGGCCTTCGACGCCTTCGTGCTCGGCCAGGTCCGGACCTGGCGCTTCACGCCCCCCACCTCGCGCGGCCGGCCCGTCGAAGCCCGGGCCCGCCTGCCGATCCCGATCCGGATCCGCTAGATGGCCCGACGCACCGTCCTGAACGAGCCCGACGACGCGACCGAGATCAACCTGTCGCCGATGATCGACTGCATCTTCATCCTGCTGATCTTCTTCATCGTGACCACGGTGTTCGTCGAGGAGCCGGGCGTCGAGATCCTGAAGCCCGACGCCGCCCTCGACGCCGACCTCGACAAGAACAGCATCATCATCGCGGTGTCGGCCGACAACAAGGTGGTGTACGGCGGCAAGGAGGTCGGTGTCGCCGGCGTGGGCGCCCGCGTGAAGCAGCTGCTCAACAAGGACGACCTCCCGGTCATCATCCAGGCCGACTCCCGGGCCGACCACGGCGTGTTCTCCGACGTGTGGAGCGCGGTGAAGAACGCCGGCGCCAAGAAGATCAGCCTCTCCACGCGGAACGACTGAGCGAATCGTGTCGGCGAAGACCTACCGCGTCCCCCCCGCCCGCAACGAGCTCGCGCTGAGCCTCGCGCTCGGGGCGGGCTTCGCGCTCACGCTCTTCGTGCTGATGGCGCTGGCGCAGATGATGGGCAAGGTGGTGCCGCCGCAGACCGAGATCGACGAGACGCTGATGGCGTACGTGGCGCCGGACCTGGAGGTGATCGAGGAGGAGGAGCCGCCGCCGGAGGAGGAGGAGCCGCCGCCGCCCGAGGAGCTCGAGGTGGAGCCGCCGCAGCTCTCGCTCGACCAGCTCGACATCGCCCTCAATCCCGGCACCGGCGGCTCGCTGGCCGGCGACTTCGCGATGCCGACGATCGGCACCTCGCAGCGCGACCTCGGCACCGAGTCGTTCGTGGACTTCTCCGACCTCGACCAGATCCCGCGCCCGATCGGCGTCTCGGGCTTCAACTTCCCGCGCCGGCTCAAGCAGAAGAAGGTGAACGGCCGGGTGGTGCTGCTGATCAAGCTCGACGAAGAGGGCCGGGTGCTCGACGTGCAGGTCGACTCCTCGAACCTGCCCGCCTTCGACGACTTCGTTCGCGGCGAGGTGAAGCGCTGGAAGTTCACGCCCCCCACCGTGCAGGGTCGGCCCGTCAAGGCCAAGGCCCGCCTCCCCATTCCGATCCGGATCAGCTAGAGGCCCCGACCATGTCGCGCATCCTGCCGTTCCTCGCCCTGCTCGCCGCCCTCGGGCTCGCCGCTCCGGGCATCGCGCAGCCGAAGCCCTGGCGCGGCTCGTCGATCGTCAACGACCCCGCGTGGCAGAAGAGCTTCCTCGGCAGCTACGGCTTCCTGTCGGGCGCCGAGCCCGAGATCAACGCGACCGAGCTCGAGCTGCTGCGCGAGGTGATCGACGTGATGCGCGCCAACCCGCGCGCGGCGGCCGCCATGCTCCAGCAGCAGACCGGCGAGCAGAGCAGCGCTGCGCTCGACTTCATCCTGGCCAACCTCGAGTTCCAGAATGGCGAGACCGACCCGGCGATGGCGCACTACCAGAGCGCGCTGAAGAAGTTCCCGGACTTCCGCCGCGCCCACAAGAACCTGGGACTCCTGCTGGTCCAGAAGGGCGACTTCGCTGGCGCGCTCGAGCACCTGAGCCGGGCGGTCGAGCTGGGCGACCGCGACGGCCGCAGCTACGGGCTGATGGGCTACTGCTACATCAACCTCGAGAACCACCTGGCGGCGGAGGCCGCGTACCGCAACGCCATCCTCCAGCAGCCCGAGACGCGCGACTGGAAGCTCGGCCTGGCGCGCTCGCTGCTCGCGATGGAGCGCTACAAGGAGGCCGTCGCGCTGTTCGACACGCTGATCGCGGCGAACCCCGACGACGCGAGCGCGTGGCTGCTCCAGGCGAATGCGTACGTCGGTCTCGAGCAGCCGCGCGCGGCCTCCGTCAACCTCGAGGCGGTCCGCGCGATGGGCAAGGCACAGAACAGCAGTCTGGTGCTGCTCGGCGACATCTACATGAACGAGGGGATGCCGGACCTGGCGAAGGATGCCTACCTCGAGGTGATCGCGAGTGACGAGGACGGCGTAGAGTTCCGCACTGCCTATCGCGCCGCCGACCTGCTGGTGCGGTCGCGCGCCTTCGACGAGGCGAAGGAGCTGCTGTCCTCGATCCAGAGGCAGTACGGCGAGGAGCTGGCGAGCGAGGACGAGCTCAAGGTGCTCACGCTCGAGGCGAAGGTGGCCCGCGCCCAGGGGCGCAAGAAGGAGGCCGCCAAGCTGCTCGAGACGATCGTGGAGCGCGACGGCACGCGCGGCGACGCGCTGCTCGAGCTGGCCGCCTACCACCGCGGCGAGGGCAACGACGCCAAGGCGCTGCTGCTGATCGAGCGCGCCGAGAACCTGGACGCGTTCGAGTACCAGGCGCTGCTCGAGCACGCCCAGCTGAAGGTCGCTTCGCGCGACTACCGCGAGGCGGCGCAGCTGCTGCGCCGCGCGCTCCAGATCAGGAGCGAGCCGCGCGTGGCGGGCTTCCTGGCCCGCGTGGAGCAGTCGATCCGGCGCTGAGGATCCGCACTCAGTAGCGGCTGGCGACCGAGCGCCGCAGGACGCGGACCCGCTCGGTCGAGTGCTGCGTGCTGTCCAGCTCCCACGGAAAGGCCGGCGCAACGCCCCGCTTGTTCACGACTCCGCCGAGGTGGAGCGACAGGCTCGCGGCATGCTCGACCGGCTCGCCGCGCACGTCGGGCGAGAAGCGGATCTCGCCCTCGAGCAGGGCCTCCGAGCGGGCCACGCTCGCGTTGGGCGGCATCTCCTCCAGCTCGCACCAGGAGACCGGGATGCGGTAGCGGATCACGAGCTTGCCGGTCGGGCGCTCGCTGGGATCGCGTGCCAGAGTCGCCGTGGCCGGGCCGTTCAGCTCGATCACGTCGACCCCGCGCGCTTCGAGGAAACGGCGCGCCAGGGCGGGCTCGAGCTCCCACGACTCGCCGACGGACACCGGCCGGCCGGGATCGAACAGCGCCGGCCCGAGGGTCGCTCCGAAACGCTTCCCGAGCAGTGGCACCAGGATGGACTCGATCGGCCGCGCGATGCGCTGCCCCGCCACCAGGATCCGGATCTCCCCGTCGCGGGCGCGCTGGACCTCGTAGGTCGTGCCGGGGCCGAACAGCGCGGCCGAATCGCCCGGGCGCAGGTAGGTGAGCCCGACGTCCTGGTGCCGCTCGCGGAGCGGTCGGCCCGTCTCGTCCACCTGGAGCACGACGACGGTCGCCTCGTAGTCGAGCCGGACGTCCTCTCCGCTGTGCTTGTGCTCCCAGCCCGTCGAAGCGGTCTCGGTCCGTGTGGACGCGCTGAGCGAGAGCAGGTAGCGGTCTCCCGGCTCGTGGCGCGGCGCGAGGACGATCGGCTCGGCCCCAGCACGCGCCGCCACGGATAGAGCCAGCACGAACAGGAGCGGAAGGACGCGGGGCGTCGTCGTCATATCGTGACGAGTCGGTCACGAGAACGTCGCGCTTGAACTCCAGCGCGAGCCGCCCCGGGCGCCCGGGACGGGCGCCGGGGTCTCCCGAGCCCGCAATCCTCGCGGTCGTCACGGAGTTGCTGCCGTTCCTGCACGCGAACGTCGACCCGTCTCGATGCGCTGCCGTTAGTGTCCGGCATCTCTAGAGTCGCCTCGCGAGTCCCGTCCCCCATGGAAGAGCGGAACACACCCGGCACGCGACGCTCCCCCTGCGCTCGGCCGTCGGTCGCGGCGCTTGCGGGCGTGCTGCTGCTGGCCCTGGCGCCACCTCCGGCCGCGCGCGCCCAGGAGGAGCTGGAGGACGTGTTCGGCGAGCTCGGCACCGCCGCGACGGTGGAGGAGGGCGAGGCCGACGCGGCCGCGCCCGGCGAGGGCACGATCGCCGGGCGCGTCTTCGACGGCGACACCGGCCTGCCGATCCCCGGCGTCACCGTGATCGCGATCTTCCCCGAGCCGCCCGGCGGCGGCGAGCGGCCCCAGGAGGTGGCCGTCACCGGCGCCGACGGCGGCTACGAGTTCCCGTCGGTGCCGCCCGGGACCTACGACCTGAGCTTCGTCAAGGCCGGCTATCGCGCCGCGACCATGACGCGCTTCGAGGTGTTGGCCGACCAGGTCAACACGGGCGACTTCCCGATGCCGCCGCTGCCACCGGGTACCTCCGACGAGGTGCTGGAGCTCGACCCGTTCGTCGCCGAGGCCTCGGCCGTGGGCGAGATGATGTCCGATCTCGAGCTGCGCATGGACGCCGACCAGATGCTCAACGTCATGAGCGCCGAGGAGCTGGCGCGCTTCGCCGCCGGCGACGTCGCGGAGGCGCTCAAGCGCGTCGCCGGCGTCAACGTGGTCGAAGGGAAGTTCGCGATCATCCGCGGCCTCGAGGACCGCTACAGCAGCACGCTCTACAACGCGGCCCCGATCCCGAGCCCCGATCCCGACCGGCAGTCGCCGCAGCTCGACCTGTTCCCGTCCGAGGTCGTGAGCAACCTCGTCGTCTCCAAGACCTTCGCCTCCGAGCACCCCGGGAACTCGTCGTCCGGCTCGATCGACATCGTCACGCACGACTATCCCGAAGCGCCGCTCGACCTGAAGGTGAAGAGCGGAACCGGCTTCAACGACAACGCGGCCGACGAGTACCTGGAGTACCGGGACGGCTCGCCGATCGGCACCCGGAAGGACGCCGCCTCCAGCTGGCCCGACGACACGCTCGAGAGCGAATTCGGCGGCTCGCTGGGCGGACGCCAGCGCTTCTTCGGCCGCGAGTTCCGCTTCAAGGGCGTCCTCAACCGCGAGATCGACTACGTCACCAAGGACGGCTTCAAGAACAATCGCGAGCCGCGTCCGACCGAGTTCCGCCGCGACGACGTGACCGTGGCCGGCGGTCTGTCCCTCGGCAAGCTCGACCTGATGGGCGGCCGCTTCGACCTCACCGAGAGCTCGCGCGAGGAGCAGAACACCGGCTTCGGCGCGGTCGGCTTCGACCTCGATCCGGACGGAAACCACGCGATCGACGCCTCGTTCTTCTACACCGACAACAAGCAGGAGACGGTCGAGCTCCAGAGCAACGGCTACTTCCCCAACTTCGACTACTCGACCTTGCGCGAGCTCGAGATCGAAGGCGAGGAGATCCGCTCGGCCCTCTTCAACGACTTCGCGACGACGACCACCTGGATCCGCAACGTCCGCACCGACCCGAACCTCGGCGCCGACCGCGGCCCGCTCTGGTTCACGAGCCTATTCGAGAGCAAGTCGTTCCAGAGCAAGCGGGACCTCAAGGTCTGGCAGGCCAACGGGCGCCACCGGATCGCCCTGCTCGACGGCCTGCAGCTGTCCTGGGCGGCGAACCACGCCAAGACCACCCAGAAGGACCTGGCGCTCGGCGCCCGCTACTTCTTCGAGCCCACCTCGGAGCGCCTGGGCGAGATCCTCGCCGATCCCGAGAACGAGCTGCCGACGGCGTTCCCGGTGCAGCCCCAGGACCTCGGCGCGGGCCGCTTCGCGACCAACGGCGGCATCCTGCGGAGTGCCAACGACATCGACGAGAACCAGGACTTCGGCCGGGTCGACGCCCGCTACGAGCGGGAGGTCCTCGAGTGGCTCTCGCTCGAGGTGCACGGCGGGGGCTGGTACGAGAACTCGAACCGCGACGTCGAGTCGAGCTTCCTCGAGAGCACGAGCGTCGGGAGCCAGTCCCAGTTCGCCATCTTCGGCGACGACCCCGAGCAGCTCGGCGACGTCCTGTTCGAGACCCTGGACGAGGGAGAAGACGGGAGGCCCAGGCCGACCCGGGACATGCTCAACGACTCGAAGCGCGAGATCACGGCCTGGAGCTTCGGGGGCAAGGCCACGCTCTGGGACAAGCTCGACCTGCTGGGTGGACTGCGCACCGAGAAGATCGAGATCAGCTCCAACAACGACGCCTTCACGGGCGATGACCGTTTCGGAGCCCCCGACACCTACCCGACCCGCTACCTGTTCTTCGACCGGCGCGACAACCCGACGCGCGCGGGCGAGGTCAAGCGGCCGCGACCGCCGGGGACGACCTTCAACGACGAGCTGCTCGGGATCGACGTCCCGATCGACACCTCGACGACGGCCTGCGACCCGCCCGGCGAGTCGCGCGGCTGCGTCGACCTG
>JASJBO010000443.1 GCA_030066475.1 Myxococcota bacterium | reverse complement strand
CGGGTGCGGAGCGTCGGCGCCCCCACCTCGAGGATGCTCGCGCACATCTCCTTGGTGGTCGTCTTGCCGTTGCTCCCGGTGATGCCGACCACCGGGCCCTCGAAGCCCGTGCGGTGGCCGTGGGCGAGGGCGCCGAGTGCGAGCGTGGTGTCGGCCACGGCGATCACCACCGGCTCCGAAGGCAGCGCCGGCAGCTCGCGGCCGCGCTGCACGAGCAGCCCCCGTGCCTTCCGCTCGGCGGCGGCCGCCAGGTAGTCGTGGGCGTCGTGGTTGGGCCCGACGATGGCGACGAAGAGCTCGCCCTCGGCCACGCTGCGCGTGTCGATCGACACGCCGCCGAAGCGGGCGTCGCGCGAGCCGCACAGCAGCTCACCGGAGGTCCAGGCGAGGGCCTCGTCGACCGAGAAGGGCACGCTCACGGGTGGACCCTCCGCAGCGCGCGCCGAGCCTCGTCGGGATCACTGAAGGGCAGGCGCTCGCGGCCGATGATCTGGTAGTCCTCGTGTCCCTTGCCGGCGATCAACACGGTGTCCTCGGGCTTTGCTATCGCGATGGCCACCTCGATGGCCCGCCGGCGGTCGACCAGTCGCGCATAGGCGCCGTCGGTCTCGCCGAGCGCCTCGTGCGCCACGCGTTGCAGACCGCTCAGCCCCTCTTCCACGTCGTCGAGGATGCGCTCCGGGTCCTCGGTGCGCGGGTTGTCGCTGGTGGCGATCACCCGGTCGCTGGCGCCCGCCACGGCACGGGCCATGAGCGGACGCTTGGCGCGGTCGCGATCGCCGCCGCAGCCGAACACGGTGATGAGTCGGCCCGGGGTGAGCGGGCGCAGCGTGTTCACCACCTTCTCGACGGCGTCGGGAGTGTGCGCGTAATCGACCACCACCGTGGGAGCGTCCGGCACCTCCGCAGCGATGCACTCGACGCGTCCCGGCACCTGCGGGCAGCTCTCGACGCCGCTCACGATGGCCTCGGCCGGGGCGTCCAGCGCCACCGCGATGCCGCAGGCCACGAGCAGGTTCTCGACGTTGAAGTCGCCGATCAGCGGCAGGGCCAGCTCCAGCTCGCCGGAAGGCAGGCGCAGGCGGGCGCGGGTGCCGTCCATGCGCACCTCGGCGGCGAGGAGCGCCACGTCGGCGTCGCTCGCGGCATCGCGCGACACGAAGATCACCGTGGCGCCCGCGTCGCGGGCCGCGCGCTCGAAGGTCGGGGCCGCGGGGTCGTCGGCGTTGAGCACCGCGCGCGCCCCGTCTGCCAGGTGTCGCTCGAAGAGCAGCGTCTTGGCGTCGCGATACGCGTCCATGGTGCCGTGGAAGTCGAGGTGGTCCTGGGTGAGGTTCGTGAAGGCGCCCACGCCGAACCGGCAGCCGGCCACGCGCCCGAGCTCGAGCCCGTGCGAGGACACCTCCATCACCGCGGTCTCGACGCCCTGGGTGCGCATGGCGCGCAGGGTGCGCTGGAGGTCGAGGCTCTCGGGCGTGGTGTTGAGCGAGCGCTGGCTCTCGCCCGGGAAGCGGATCTCGACGGTGCCGATCAGGCCCACGCGGTGGTCGGCCCGGGCCAGGATCGACTCGGCGAGATAGGTGACGCTCGTCTTCCCGTTGGTCCCGGTCACCCCCACCAGGCGCAGCTCGCCCGCCGGGTCGCCGAAGAAGCGGCGCGCGAGGGGGGCGAGGGTCCGGCGGCTGTCGCGCACCACCACGGCGGGCCTTCCCAGCAGGTCGACGCCCGCCGGCCGCTCCTCCACGAGCAGCGCCGAAGCGCCGAGGTCGAGGGCCTGCGCGAGGTAGGCGTGGCCGTCGGCCGTCTCGCCGCGCAGCGCCACGAACAGGTCGCCGGCGGCGACGGCGCGCGAGTCGTAGCAGAGGCCCCGGATCACCGGGTCCCCGTCGGGAGCCTCGACCAGCATGTCGGAGGGCAGGGCGGTGAGCAGCTTCGAGAGTCTCATCAGATGGGGTCCGCGCCCGGTTCGCAGTGGATGTCGATCCGGGCTCCGCGAGCCGCCACGACGGTGCCGGGCGGCGGTTCCTGGGATACGGCTCGGCCGCGACCCGAGATCCGCAAGGAGAGATCCGTCGCGGCCGACAGCTCCTGGAGCTCGGCGACCGTGTAGCCGCTGAAGTCCGGCAGCAGCACTCGTCCCTCGAGCTGCACGAGCTCCGGCACCCGTCGCCGCGCGGGCGGGCGCGGGGCGGGCGCCGGCTTCGCGGCCGCGGTGCGCGTCTCCGGGAGGGCCTGCACCGGCTGCGGCTCGCGCTCGTTCGCGGGCCTCTGCTCCGGCGGTGCCGCCGGAGCAGGCGGCGCCGGAGCGGGCTCGGGCTCGGCGGGCTCGGGCTCGGTCAGGATCCCCAGGCGGGCAAGCTGCGCGGCGGCGACCCTCGCGAAGAGCGGCGCCGCGGCCACGCCGCCAGTATGGGTCGGGCGCCGCGGCTCGTCGAGGGCGACGGCGATGGCGAGCTTGGGGTCGTCTGCCGGGGCGACACCGATGAACCAGGCGACGAAGCGGTGCTCGGAGTAGCGGCCGCGGCGGGTGTCGAACTTCTGGGCGGTTCCCGTCTTGCCGGCCACCGGCACGCCGCGCAGCGCCGCCCGACGGCCGGTTCCGTCGGGGCCGGTGGCGCCCTCGAGCATGCGGAGCAGCGCCGCCGCGGTCCGTTCCGAGACCACGCGCCGCACCGCCTCCGGCTCGCTCGGCTGCCAGCTCCCGCCGGGGCGCCGCCGCGCCGCCACCAGCCGGGGACGCATGAGTCGGCCGCCGTTGGCGAGCGCTGCCGTCGCGGCCGCGAGCTGCACCGGCGTGACGCTCAGGCCCTGGCCGAAGGCCAGGGTCGCGTGGTCGACGCGCCGCGACGAGGGCGGGGTGCGCAGCAGCCCGGCGGACTCGTCGGGAAAGCCGCTGCGCGTCGGCGCACCGAAGCCGAAGCGGCGCAGCGTGGTGACGTGCGCCTCGCTTCCCAGACCGAAGGCGATCTTGACGGCGCCCACGTTGCTCGACACGCGCAGGATGTCGCCGGGCCGAAGACGCCCGTGTGGCTTCGCGTCGTGGATCGTCTTGCCGGGCAGCGCCAGCGAGCCGTCTTCGCAATCGACGACGTCGCTGACGCGCAGGGAGCCCCCCTCGAGGGCCGCGGCCACGAGGAAGGCCTTGAGCGTCGATCCGGGCTCGAGGGCGTCGAGGAAGGCGCGCGAGCGGGTCTCCGCGTAGGGCAGCCTGCGAAAGCCGTTCGGGTCGAAGCCGGGCCACTCCGCCAGGGCCAGGATGTCTCCGCTGGCTGGATCGATCGCGACGACGCTTCCGCCGCGCGCCCCCGTCTCGCGCACCGCATCCTCGAGCGCCCGGCGCGCGTCGGACTGGAGCGTGACGTCGATCGTGAGCACCACGTCGCCGCCGGCGGTCACCCAGTCCTCGTCGCCCCGGTCGACGAGGAGCTGGCCCGAGCCGTCGCGCTGCACCGGCAGCCGCCGCGGCGCGCCGCGCAGCCAGTCGTCCTCCTGCTGCTCGATCCCGCGCACGCCCTCGCCGTCGATGTTGGCGAAGCCGACCAGCGGGCCGGCGAGCTCGCGGTAGGGGTATACGCGGCGGGGCTCCAGGGCGATGCCGACGCCGCGCAGGCCCAGGGCCTGCACGCGCTCGGCCGCCTCCGCGCTGGCCCAGCGTTCGATGAAGACGAAGGAGCCGCGTCCGGCGAGACGGCGCGAGACGTGGCTTCGGCTGCGTCCGAGCGCCCGGGCCAGCGCCGACGCGGCCTGTCCCGGGCTCTCGAGGACCGCCGGCAGCGCGTACACCGACGGGGCGTCGACCGAGAGAGCCAGCTCCTGGCCGCCCCGGGCCAGGATGGTGCCCCGCTCCGGGGAGAGGCTTACCGCCGTGCGGCGCTGGCGCTCGCCCAGCTCGACGCCTCGCCGGTCCAGCAGGCTGAGCTGTGCGGCGCGGGCCGCGAGGCCGAGGAAGAGCAGCAGCACCACCAGCTGGGCCACGGCCAGGCGGAGCTTCGGGTTGGGTGCCGGCCCGCGCCTCATCGCGACTCCTCCACCACGGGGCGGGGCGGGGGGGCCGGCAGGTCGACGATGCGCTCCGGGCGCACGAAGCCCCGCTCGCGCGCGACGCGAGCGAGACGCGTGGGGTCGCGCTGGGCGCGCACGCGGGCCAACGCGGCGTTGCGTTCGCGCTCGAGGGCGCGGGTCTCGTCGAGGGCCTGGGCCAGCCCGTACTGCACGCGGCGGAGGTCGTTGCGCATGGCCGCCACGCCGAGCGCCGCCACGACGCCAGCCGCAAGGGCGAGGGCGAGCCAGCGCCGGTGCGAGTGCTGGAGCGGGCCTCCGTGGTCGCGCGCGCGGCGGTCGGCGACGTCGGCGCCCACGGTCGCGGCGATGCGCTGCATGCGACTCGCGTCGCTGCGCGTCGCCGCGCGCTGCCGGGGCTTCCTCCGCGTCCTCGCGGCAGCCCGCGTCACGCGGCCTCCGGCAGCTTCTCGGCCGCGCGCAGCCGGGCCGAGCGCGCGCGCGGGTTGGCGGCCACCTCGTCGGGGCTCGGACGCAGCGGGCGCCGTGTCACCAGGCGCAGGCGGCTCACGCCGCCGCACACGCAGACCGGCGTGGAGGGCGGACACGTGCAGCCGCGCACGGCGTCCCGGAAGCGGTTCTTCACCAGGCGATCCTCGATCGAGTGGTAGGCGACCACTACGATCCGCCCCGCCGGGCGCAGCGCCTCGATGGCCGCCTCGATGCCCTCCTCGAGTGCCTGGATCTCGTCGTTCACCGCGATGCGCAGCGCCTGGAACACGAGCGTGGCCGGGTGGTGTCGACGGCCGCGCCCGACGCGCGCCGCATCGACCAGCGCCACCAGGTCGCGGGCGGTCCGGGGCGCCTCACCGCGCTGCCGCGCCTCGACCACGGCGCGCGCGAGTCGGTGCGCCCCCGGCAGATCGCCGTACTCGCGGAAGCAGCGGGTGAGCTCGTCCTCCGAGGCCGTCGCCAGCAGGGCGGCCGCCGTGGTGGCGTCGCGCCGGTCCATTCGCATGTCGAGCGGCGCGTCCGCCGCGCCGTCGAAGGAGAAGCGGAAGCCGCGTTCTGGCCGGTCGAGCTGTGGTGACGAGACGCCGAGATCGAGCAGCACGCCGTCGACGCTCGTGAGCCCGAGCTGCGCCAGGACCCGGTCGAGATAGCGGAAGGACGCGTGGACGAGCTGGACACGGGCGCCGAAGCCCGCGAGCCGGTCGCGCGCCGCCTCGATCGCAGCCGCGTCCCGGTCGAGTGCGACCAGCTGACCGTCGGGCGACGTCCGCTCCAGGATCGCGGCCGCGTGCCCGCCGCCCCCGACGGTGCCGTCTACGATGGTCGAGTGGGGCCGCAGGTGCAGAGCGTCCAGGGACTCGTGCAGCAGGACGGACTCGTGTGCAAACGCGCTGGCCATCGGAGCGGGGCTTCTCCCGCCATCGCCCCCTCGGACGGGCCGCTTGGGCGGGATGAGGTCTGGGGTGCCCCGGAGC
>JASJBO010000442.1 GCA_030066475.1 Myxococcota bacterium | reverse complement strand
GAGGCCTGCTTCGGCACCGGCTCCATCGCGAGCTCGTCGTCGGCGGCCGGCGCGGCCTCGGCCATCGCAGGCGGAGCCTCCTCGGCCTCGAGCGCGAAGGGCTCGGCGGGCGCCCCGTCGGTGACCATGCCGGCATCCTCGGCCGACATCACCGACGAGAGCGGGTCCTCGGCGGGCTTGCTGCGGCGACGCATGAGGGCGAACACGATCACGGCGAGCAGCAGGGCGCCGACGCCCATGCCCACCGGACCGGTCGCCATCGCGAGCAGTCCGCCACTCGCGGCGGGCTCGGCCTTGCGCACCGGAATCGTCTCGGTGCGCACGGGCGGCTTCGGAGGAGCGGTGGCGGCTGGGAGAGCCGACGCGGTGCCCTCGGTCGCCTCGGCGGCCTCGACGCCGTCACCGGGAGCGCCCGTGACGGGCGGATGCGCGCTGCCCAGCGAGCCGGGCGCAGCCGCGAACTCGAGCGGCTGCTGCTCGCCGGCCGTGGCCAGCGGCTCGCTCTCGCCCGGATCGAGCTCGGCCGGCATCGAGGTCTCGGCGGACGGCGCTGCCGCGGCGGCCACGGACGGCGCCTCGGCCATCGGCTCGCTCTGCGCCGGCTCCGGCGCCGCGCTCTCGGCCGGCGGCTCGCTGGCCGCGATCCGGGCCGACTCGGCGGCCTTCGGAGTGGCCGGCTCGGCGACGGCCTCGGCGCTCGGCTCGGGAGCGGCGGGAGCGGCCGCGACCTGCTGCTTCGCGGCCACGTCGATCACGATGCGGGGCGGCGAGGCCAGGATCATCTCGGTCACGCGGACGTCGGCGTCCTTCACCGCGATGCGCACGGTCGAGCCGTGGCTGCCGGGCTCGACGCGGACGGCCTCGACGAGCGCCCCCGAGCCCTCGATCTGCTTCGCAGCGCCGTGGGCGTCGAGCGCGATCTGGATCTCGGGGCTCTCCCCGGTGCGCGGCTCGACCAGCCGGTAGCCGGCCGGAGCGTCGAGCTCCAGCACCACCCGCGTGTACTCCGGATGCGTGCCCACGCGAACCTCGGTGATCTGGGCGGCCTGGGCGGCCACCGAGACCAGCAGCCACGCCGCGAGCGCGCCGACGGCAAGCGCGACGCGACGCGAGGGCCGCATGCGATTGAACCCGAGACTCATGGCTCCTGTCCCCCTTCGATGGAGAGCTGGGCGGCCCGGGCGGGGCCGCTTCCGCAATTCCTTTCGGCAAACCAGTCGGCTGACTCCAGCACTTTCTCATCCATGACGGCGCACGCCGCCCGCAGCGGGCTCGCAAGCCAGCTGCAACACACCCGTGGGGGTTCGGGGGCTACGGCTCCGACTGGAGGAGTGCGCGGAGGGCCGGAAGCGCGCGTCGGATGCGAGGACCGTACCACGACACCCAGGTGCCGTCGATCGGATGGATGCGCCCCGAGCGGGCCGCCGGCACGTCGAGACGCCGCAGCTCGACCACGTCGCGCGGCCCGAACGCATAGGGCTCGTCGGGCAGCAGGATCACCTCGGGCCGGGCGGCCTCGATCTCCTCGAGCCGGACGATCGGGTAGCGGCGCCCGCTGCGGTCGCCGAACACGTTGCGCCCGCCACACAGCGCGATCAGGTCGTGCGCATAGGTGTCGGCGCTGGGCGTCATCCAGGGATCGCGCCAGATCGGGCAGAAGCACGGGGTGGGATGTAGCGGGCGCGCGTCCTCTGCCTCGGCCACGGCGCGCTCGACCGGGTCGAGCACCGCCGCGCGCGCCTCGGCCGGGGCGCCCAGGTCGGCCAGCTCGCGCAGCAGGGCGGCGCCCTCGCGCACCGTGCGCGGGTAGGTCACCCAGACCGCCAGGCCGCGGGCGCGCAGCGCGTCCACCACCCGCGCGGTGTTCTCCTCCCGGTTGGCCAGCACCAGGTCGGGCGCGAGCGCGGCGATGCGCTCGACGTCGGCGTCCTTGGTGCCGCCGACCTTCGGGAGCGCCGCCACCGCCTCGGCCGGGTGCACGCACCAGTCGGTCACCCCGACCACGCGCGTCCCCAGACCCAGCGTGAAGAGCGCCTCGGTCAGGCTGGGCACCAGCGACACGATGCGCGCGGGCTCGGCAACGGGCGCGCCGCTCACGGGCCGAAGCTCACCTCGAGCACGCCGCCGCGCAGGGTCGCCCCGCGCACCGGCCGGCCCGCCACCGAGTCGGGGAGCGCCACGCGGCGGCTGGCGTCCTTCACGCGCAGCAGCAGCTCGCTGCCGCGCGCGCTCACCTCGACCTCCTCCTTCGCGACGCCCGGCAGGTCGATCTCGAGCAGCGTCTGGCTGCCGACGCGGCGCAGCCGCAGCGGGCGACCCCGGTGCAGGCGCGCGGCGGGGTCGCGCTCGCCGTAGACCTCGGCGGCCAGGCGGCGCAGCGCCTCGACGCCGCGCAGCTCGTGGCGGTGCAGCGGCGCGCGCAGCAGCGGCACCGGGAAGGCGCTCTCGATCGCGTCCAGCTCCTCGCGCTCGCGCGCGGCCCAGTGGGCGAAGTACCCGCCACGCGCGGTGGCGGGAAGCAGCCGGTTCACCAGCACCGCGTCGGTCGCCACGCCGTACAGGCACAGGTAGGCGAACGAGCGCCGCGTCTCGTCCACCACCACGCGCGCCGCGTTGGTGACGAGCCGCGCGCTGGTGCGGTCGGTGTCCATCAGGATCTGGCGCACGTCGTCGACGTCGCGGTAGAGCCGCTCGAAGGCCTCGAACACCTCGTCCTGGGGCACCAGCCCGCGACCGCCGACCCGCTCGACGAGCGGCCGCACGGTGCGCGCGGCGCGCCGCTTCACGTCGAACAGGTTGCCCATGAAGATGCCGAGCGCGTCGGGGAAGCGCAGCATGCGGAGCGTCGCGCCGGTGGGGGCGCAGTCGACCACGCACAGATCGAACTCGCCGAGCGCCTCGACCTCGCGTACCGCGCGCAGCGCCACCAGCTCCTCGAGGCCCGGGAAGACCAGCAGCTCCTCGGCCACGATCTCGTCGACGCGGTCGCTCAGCAGCTCGCGCAGCCAGGCCTGGATCCCGCTCCAGGAGCGGTCGAGCTCCGCGAGCACCGCGACCTCCTGCGCCACGACCCCCGGCGCGAGCTCGCGCGGACGCGCGCCGATCGGCAGGGCGAGCGAGTCGCCCAGGCTGTGGGCCGGGTCGGTCGACAGCAGGAACACGCGGTGGCCGTGCTCGGCGGCGCCGAGCGCGGTGGCGGCGGCGAGCGTGGTCTTGCCGACGCCGCCCTTGCCGGTGAGCAGCAGCACGCGCATCAGTGCGGCTCCGGCCAGGGCTCGGGCGCGGCGAGCCGCACCGTCAGGCAGCCGTTCTCGAGACGCGCACCCGCCAGGTGCAGGCGCGCCAGGCGGCGCGGCAGCGGCACCGCCCGGCGCCGTCCGCCCGCGCGCACCAGGAGCTGGTCGTCGCGCTTGGCCACGTCGAGCCCCGCGCGCGTGGCGTGGGGCAGCGGCAGCTCCACGCGATAGCCGCCGTCGGCGGCGCGGAAACGCACCCGCGGCGCGCTGCACAGCACGGCGTCGGGCTGGGCGTCGGCGAAGAGCGCCGCGCCGTGGCGGGCCAGCGCCTCGGGACCCACCACCTCGTCCTCGCGCAGCGCCGCACGCAGCAGCGGCAGCGGCGCGAACCCCTCGGCGACCTCGGCGCAGCGCTCCTCCTGGAGCCGTCCCCAGTCGCGGAAGAAGTCCTCGGCCAGCGCGGCGTCGGGCAGCAGGCGGTTCATCACGACCGCGTCGCAGCCCAGGTCGAACAGCGCCAGGTCGGTGTGCGAGCGCATCCCCTCGTCGATCACCATGCGCTCGGGCGTCACCACCAGGCGCACGTGGGTGCCCGGGTCGAGGAGCCGCTCGCGGATCGCCGCCAGCCGGCGGTAGACCAGCCGGTCGACGTCCCGGAAGACGCCGGCGCCCGGCAGCGGCACCGGCACCACCGCCTGCGCCAGCGGCGTCACCACCGCCGCCAGCGCGCGCTGCACGCGCAGCAGCAGGCGCAGCCCCTGGGTCGCGACCTCGGGCAGCGTCACCAGCCGCAGGGTCGAGCCGGTGGGGGCGCAGTCGACCACGATCAGGTCGAACGCCTCGGCGTGGCGGTCGACGGCCAGCAGCGCCGCCAGCTCCTCGGCGCCCGGCAGCAGCGCCAGCTCGTCGGCCACGACGTCCTCGATCCCCTGGTGGCGGAACAGGGAGATCAGGTACTCGCGGATGCGGCCCCAGTGCTGCTCGAGCTCGACGCGGGCGTCGACCTCCAGCGCGTGGAGGCGCGGCGCGACCTCGCGCGGCTCGGGACCGAGGCGCGTGTCGAGCACGTCGCCGAGGCTGTGCGCCGGGTCGGCCGAGAGCACCAGCGCGCGACGACCGCGCGCAGCGGCGCAGGCGGCGGTGGCCACCGCGGTGGTGGTCTTCCCGACCCCGCCCTTGCCCGTGTAGAAGAGCAGCCGCACGCGGCCACGTTATCACGCAGCCGCGACGACCTCCGCGACCCGCGGCCCCGCGGCCAGCGGGCCGGCCTCGCGCGCCGGGGCGACCGACTCGGTCCAGCGGTGCAGGCAGCGGCGGCACTCGCTCAGCCGCAGCACGCCCCGCTCGGTCACCTCATCGGCCTCGATCTCGCGCGATCCGCACACGGCGCAGGCGCCGCTCGGGTCGCCTCGCAGTCGACGTCTCATCTCGTCGTCCTCCACCCGGGAGGAGAACACCCGTGCGTGACGGATCCGGTCACGCGCGAAGACGATTCGGAGAACTCGAAGCGCGGCGGCGTGCGGCGAGCAGCGGCAGGAGCGCCAGCACCAGCTCGGGGCCGTGTCGAGGATCTGCACGTTCGTGCCGAGGGCCACCACGCACCCCGCGTCGCTGCCGCCGGTGTTGCCCTGGATCAGGGTGCCGTCGATCACCAGGTCGCCGTCGAAGGTGAAGACGGCGCCCGCGTCGGCGCCCTGGTTGTTGGTGATGGTGGAGTCGATGATGTCGATCGAGCCGCCCGAGCCGCCGACCGCGCCACTGCCGCCGGAGAGGGAGAGGTTGCCGTCGATGAGGACGTCGCTGAGCGTCACGTCGCCCGCGAGGTTCTCGATGGCCCCGGAGCCGAACTCGCCCTGGTTCCCGGCGAGGATCGACGAGTAGACCTCGAGGTCGCCGCCGAGATTGAGGATGGCGCCGGCCTCGACGCCGGTGCCGCCGCGGACCTGGACGCCCCCGAGCTGCAGGTCGATCCCGGTGTCGAGCTTCATCACCTCGAGGTCGGCACCGACCTGCAGGATGATCGAGACCTGCGTCGAGTCGGATTGCAGCTCGCCGGCGCCGATGCCGAGGATCTGGAGGTCGTCGGCGATCACCAGCGCGTCGGCGACGCGGTGCACGCCGGCCGATAGGAAGATCAGTGCGACCAGGCCCTGCTGGTCGAAGGGAATTGGAGGACTGCGATGGCTCCATGAAACTTCGTTTGTCGTCCAGCGGGTGCGAATCCCGCCCGGCCAGGGGTGAGCCCGCCCGAGC
>JASJBO010000062.1 GCA_030066475.1 Myxococcota bacterium | reverse complement strand
GCAGCGCCAGAGGCACACGCGCTCGTCGTTCTCGAGGATCTCTTCCAGCTCGGAGGGTCCGAGGGATCTCGTACGTCTCGGGAACCCGGCGGCGTCGCAGGAGCCGCGCGAGAGCACCTCCGCGGCCGTCGGACCCCCTCGCAGATCGACCCCGACTTCGACCCAGAACTCGGGCTCGACCAGGTCGATGGACTGCGGCCGCGCGACGAAAGTCACTCTGTCGGAGTCGGCCTGGTCTGCGTTCGCGTGCGCCGCACAGTTGTCCGCCGCGTCGCCCACCCCATCGCCGTCGCCATCCTCCTGGTCGAGTGCGCAGACGCCGCCGGCTCCGCACTCGCCGTCGGCGAGACACGGCTCTCCGCGCACGCTGCCCGCCGTGCAGGTGCCGCCATCGGAGCACGTGCCGCTGCGCCCGCATTCGTCGTTGGTGGCGCAGGCCGAGCCGAGAATGCTCCCGGCGACACAGCTTCCTCCCGCAGGTCCGTTCGGCACGAGCGGTGCGTTGTCGTCGCAGCCTGTCAGCTCTCCCGAGAGACACGGCATGTCGCCCAGGATGCCCGAGCCGTCGCCGTCGTCGGGCACACCGTCGCCGTCGCAGTCGAGCTGGGCGCCGCCCGGCAGGAGCGCGCCGTTGAAGCTGACGTCGGGGAACGGCGTTTCGATCAGCGCGCCGTCCGGCGAGAACTTCGGAGCCCGGAGGGAGTTGTCCTCGGTCGCTAGGTCGTAGTGGATCTCCGGGATCAGGTCTCGAACCGGGACGGCCGTCTGTCCGTACAGGGCGTTCAGGTCCACGAGCACGCCATGGTGCCCGTCGACCTGCGTGCCGACGACCTGCTCGAGCTCCTCGAGTCTCGCAGCGGTCCAGAGCGTGCGGCTGCACAGAAGCGAGGCGGGGGCGACTACCGACCGCCGCAGCGCGGCGAGCTCCGTGCGCAGCTGCACCTCGCGCCGGCGCCCTCGGGGATCGAGCACGAAGAAGTCGTTGGCCTGATCGTCCGTCTCGGCGCGCATGAACCTCGAGGCCGCCAGGAAGGCGTCGATCGCCGCCCCGTTCGCGGCATTGGACTCGGCCAGGGGAGCGGCGGCGCCGGGAAGGAAAGTCAGGAGGGGGCCGTTCGCGTCGATCACTTCCTGCTGGAAGCGCAGCGCCGCGACGAGCGGCGTGTACGAATCCAGGTCGAGCTCGAGATCGAGGGCCGTGGCGAGCAGGATCGTGGCCCGCGCTGCGTGGAGCACCGCCTCGAACAGCTTGACGTCGCCGTAGTCCACCTCACGGTCCGCGGGTGGGCCCCCCGGCTCGTCCTCTGGTGCGAGCAAGGGGGCCGAGTTCGGGGGGATCGAGACCTCGATCGTCTTGTCCGTGATCGCCGCGAGGTGGGCGAGCGACTCCTCGATCGCGGGAAGCCAGGCGGTCTCCAGGCTGTGCTGGATGTCGTCGCCGGTCGGCGAATCCTCGGGGAGATCGATCGGGCGCGCCGTGGAGGCAGCCGCGCTGAAGACGAGCCTGCTCCACGACAGGGATTCCTCGCCGCGGACTAGGAAGAGCTCGGCGTCGAAGAAGGCGATCTCCCCGTCGCCGTTGACGTCGATCGGTCGGCCCGTATGGCCTCCGGACGGGGGATCGTCGTCCTGCTCCCACGAGAGCACGTCGAAGGCGACCTCTCCGTCGGACAGGACGTCGAGGCGGAAGACATCCATCGGAACCGACTCACTCTCCGGGTCGTACGCGAGTGAGCCTTCGAAGTTTGAGATCGAAACGTCGCCGATCACCTGGATGCGGTAGTCGCCGTGGTCCGAGATGGCGCGCTGGTAGCCGTCGATCTCGTTTCCAATGACCGTGTAGGTCGCGGCCCACCGCGCGGCTTGGCCGGCCACCTCGTCGACGCTCGAGTCGCGTGGGGAGATGGCGAGCCAGTAGCCGCCGGCCTCGAGATAGGTGCCGCGGAAGGGATCGCGATCCGAGATCGAGCCGTCGGTACGGCCGACTGCCGGCTGGGGCGGAGTGGCCGTGAAGTCGAGCAGGCTGCGGCCGTCCGCCGTCAAGCCGTACTGCCGGGCATTGGGGTCCGTGGTGAAGGCGAAGCGATCGAGCACGCCCTGGAGGCTCGTCCTGAAATCGGGCCCGGTGTGATCCTCTTCGGCCAAGCGCATCAGGCGCGTGTAGGCGCGGAACAGCCTCGCCTCTCCGTCGGTCGGGTCGTTCTCGACCGCCTGCCGGCAGGCGTCGTCGGCGGCGACGACATCGGGCTGGGGGCACTGGTTCTGCGGGCCGCAGCTGTCGTCGACGAAGCGCAGCAGCAGGGTTCGGCAGTCCCCGAGGGGGCCGCTCTGCGCAGCGGCGGGCGGCGCCGGCATGGTGGTGGCGACGGCGGTCCCGAACGCGAGCAGTAGCGGGATGGCGGAGTGCACCGGAGCCCCCACTTGGTGGCGTGTGTCTGCGCGCCGATGCGTCATGGCGCCGCCGAGGATGGGAGAGACGGATTCGCCGGTCACGACATCCGGCTGAACGCGCGGCGTCAAGGCCCTGAATCGGGCAGGTTCCTCGCCGCGTGCGGCCCGCGGGTCAGCCGCTGCGGCGGAGCACCACGCTGCCGACCGAGTAGCCCGCCCCGAACGAGCAGAGCAGGCCGTGGTCTCCCGGGCCCAGGTCCGCGTGGTGCTCGTGGAACGCGATCACGGATCCCGCCGAGCTGGTGTTGGCGTACTCGTCGAGCACGGTGGGCGCCTCGTCGGGCTCGGCGGGACGGCCGAGCAGCGAGCGCGCGATCAGCTGGTTCATGCCGAGGTTCGCCTGGTGGAGCCAGAAGCGGGCCATGTCGCCGGGCTCGAGGTCGAGCTCCGTCAGGTGCTCCCGGATGTGGTCGACCACGATCGGGCACACCTCGCGCGCCACCTGGCGGCCGTGCTGGCGGAAGCGCAGCGCGTGGGGATCGCGCGCGGGCTCCTCGCAGTGGTTCAGGAAGCCGAAGTCGTTGCGGATGTTGTTCGAGAAGCGCGTGCGCAGGCGGGTCGAGAGCACCTCGAACGCGTGCGGCGAGCGGCAGCCGTCGGCCGGCTCGATCACGACCGCGGTGCAGGCGTCGCCGAAGATGAAGTGGTAGTCGCGCAGCTCGAAGTTGTTGTGGCCCGAGGTGATCTCGGGGTTCACCACCACCGCGCAGCGCGCGTGGCCGCGCGCCACCGCGTCGACCGCGGCCTGGATGCCGAAGGTCGCTGACGAGCACGCGACGTTGAGGTCGTACGCCCAGCCGCCGGCGCCGAGCGCGTCCTGCACCTCGATCGCCACGGCCGGGTAGGCGCGCTGGAGGTTCGAGCACGCCACCAGCACGGCGTCCACCTGCTCGGGTCGCCGGCCCGCGCGCTCCAGGGCCTCGTGGATGGCGTGCACGGCGATCTCGCACTGGATCGAGGGCTCCGACTCCTTGCGCAGCGGGAGGCGCGGGCGCTGGCGCTCGGGGTCGAGCACCCCGGCGCGGTCGAGGAAGCGCCGGCGGTGCACGCCCGAGGCCTTGACGATGAAGCGCTCGCTCGGGAGATCGCGCGCCTCGAGCTCTCCTGCCTCGATCTCCGCAGCGTGCTCGCGGTTCCAGCGCTCGACCGCGACGCTGAGCGACTCGACCAGCTCCCGGTTCTCGACCGGCTCCGCGGGGGCCCAGAGCCCGCTGCCGGAGATCACGCATCGCTCCACGGTCGTCTGGTCTCCCCTTGGCTCGGCGGCGGGCACGCACTCTAGCGGGATTCGCCGCACCCCGCGGGAAGGACGCCCGCGGGAAAGGAGCGGCAGGGCCCGGCCGGCCGGGCTTCTGGGCAACGGCAGGGCTTCCCTCGGGGGGGGGATAGCGATTGCGGCGATTAATGGATCTAATCCACGCATTCTATGCGGTGAATACTTGCCAGGGGCAGGGCGAAGCTATGAGAACCGCAGGAAACGCGGTGAATATGACGTTCATTCACGAGCAGCCGGACTGGCCCGAGTTCGCGTGGAGCAGCGGCGCACTGGCGCAGGCTCTGGCAGCCGTGCGCCACAAGCAGGGCAGGCACCTCGGGAGGATGGAGAGCCTCGGCTTCGAGCTGCGCGCAGAGGCCAGCGTCACCGCGCTCACCGACGAGATCGTGAAGTCGTCGGCCATCGAGGGAGAGCACCTCGACTCGGGCCAGGTCCGCTCCTCGATTGCCCGCAAGCTGGGTCTCGATGTGGCGGGTCTTCCGCAGCCGGGACGCGAGGTCGACGGCATCGTCGAGATGATGCTCGATGCCACGCAGAACTTCGCAGCTCCCCTCACGACCGAGCGCCTGTTCGGCTGGCACGCTGCTCTGTTCCCCACCGGTCGGAGCGGCATGCGTCGCATCACGGTCGGTGCCTGGCGCACTGAGGAGTCCGGCCCCATGCAGGTCGTCTCCGGACCCGTTGGCCGTGAGACGGTGCACTTCGAAGCACCCGATGCGCGACGTCTCCGCGCCGAGATGGAGGTGTTTCTCGCGTGGTTCAACGCACCTCGAGAGATCGATCCCGTTCTCCGAGCCGGCGTGGCTCACCTGTGGCTCGTGACGATCCATCCGTTCGGAGACGGGAACGGGCGAGTCGCTCGTGCGATTGCCGACATGGCGCTGTGCCGGGCGGACGGCACGAAGGACCGCTTCTACAGCATGTCCTCGGGCATCGAGGCCGCGCGAAGCGAGTACTACCGCCAGCTGGAGGCCACGCAGCGTAGCGACCTGGAGATCACGGGATGGCTCGCCTGGTTCCTTGGCTGTCTCGATCGGACCCTCGACGCTGCCGGTGAGTCGCTCTCGTCCGTCCTGCGCAAAGCGCGGCTGTGGCAGCGGCTCCAGCCGAACCCCGTCAACGAGCGACAGCGAAGGGTCATCAACCGGATGCTCGGGGACTTCGAGGGGCACATGACGACGTCGAAGTATGCGAAGCTCGCGAAGTGCTCGAGCGACACGGCGCTTCGAGACATCCGCGAGCTGGCGGAGCGGGGCATCCCCGTGAAGAACCCCGGTGGCGGGCGAAGCACGAGCTATCGCCTGGCTGAACCCGTCGACGCTCCTGGCTGAGGAGTCGCGGGTCCGGCTGCACGCTTCCTGCGTGGTCCCCGAGACTTTCGGGAGCCTGCGCCCCCCGGATCGGCCAGTTTCGGCTTGCCCTCTCGCGCCCGCGAAAGGGATCATGGGCCGATGCGGATCGCGCGCGCTGCCCTGCTCTCGCTGGCCTGCCTGACGCTGCTGGGATCGGGCCCCTGCGAGCTGCCCTTCTTCCGCTTCTCGGCGCCCGCGCCGGCGCAGCTCTCGCTGCCGGGCGACGTCGCGTGGGTGCTCGAGGTGCCGCTCGCCTGGCGTGCGCTGCCGGTCGAAGTCGAGCTGGACGGGGTGTCGCTCGACCCGGCTGGCTGGTCGCGCGGTCCCGCGGCCGTGCGCGGGACCCTGCCGGAGCTGGGCGAGGGTGACTACGAGCTGCGCGCGACGCTGCGGCTACCCAGCTGGCTCACGGGGCTGCTCGCGGAGCGGCCGGCTCTGCACGCCGTGCGCCGCTTCGAGGTGGCGGCGTTGCGTGACCCCGACGTCTGCGAGACGCTGACCGACGAGGAGTGCCTGCTCCCCTACCCGTCGTCGCGCTACCTGGAGCCCGCCGACACGCCCACCGGCTTCCGGGTGGCGCTGCCGGCCGACGCGCTGCCCGAGGTGCTCCAAACCCCACTCTCGCCCGCGCCGTTCCTCGCGCTCGATGGCTTCGGCCCCGGCGTGCATCCGCTGATGTTCTTCCGCGACGTCGACCTCGCGGCCTCGGGCGCGCCCGGCCTCGATCCCGAAACGCGCACCTTCGACCGCCGCTCGCTCGAGCCCGACAGCCCCACGCTGCTGATCGACGCCGAGACCGGCGAGCGCGTGCTCCACTTCGTCGAGCTCGACGCGCGCGTCGGGGTGAGCGTCGATCCGTCGCGCCAGGTCACCTTCCTGCGCCCGGGCGTCACGCTCACGCCCGGGCGCCGCTACGTCGTGGCGGTGCGCCACCTGGTCGACCGCAGCGGCGCGCCGATCGAGGCCGAGCCGGGCTTCGCGGTGCTGCGCGACCGTCGGCCCACCACGATCGAGTCGATCGAGACGCGCCGCGCCCACCACGAGGCGCTGTTCCGCATCCTGGGCGACGCCGGCGTGCCGCGCCACGAGCTGATCCTGGCCTTCGACTTCGTGATCCAGAGCCAGGAGCGGCTGACGAGCGTGCTCCTCGCCATGCGCGACCGCACCTACGCCTGGCTCGACGAGCAGGTCGCCGCCGACGCGCCGCTCTTCGAGGTGACCGAGGTCGAGGAGTCGGACTGCAGCGAGGGCGGCGTGTGGCGCGACGTGCAGGGCACCTTCCGCGCGCCGCTGTTCCTCGACCGCAATCCCCTCACCGAGAACCGCGAGCTCGGCGTGCTGCTCTTCGACGACGATGGGCTTCCGACCTTCGAGCAGGTCGTCGACGCGCGCTTCACGGTGCTGGTCCCGTGCAGCGTGCTCGACGGCGAGCGCGTGGTGCGCCCGCTGCTGCACGCGCACGCCGGCGGCGGCGACTTCCGCGAGGCGGCCCGCTACCACCGCAACTGGAACGGCACCAACCCCGACAACCCGACGCCCGGGGTGCCGGACCGCGACACGCCGATGGTGGCGCCCCACTTCCTGGTGGGCGGCACCGACAACCACGGCTTCGGCCGGCTCGAGTTCGAGGGCCTCGGCCAGAGCTTCCTGTTCAAGCTCTTCTTCGAGGCCGAGGGGGCGCCCGCGCTGAGCGGGCGCGTGCTCCAGGGGCAGGTCAACCTCACCATCCTCGGCCGGCTCATGAAGCGCGCGCTGTTCAACGCGGACCCGACGTTCCAGACGCCCGACGGCGCC
Organism: Myxococcota bacterium; assembly: GCA_030066475.1. The sequence goes on along the minus strand of JASJBO010000062.1, from coordinate 20,871 downwards.
GGCGTGTTCCCCGGCCCCGCGGAGGACCTCTACCTGTGGGGTGTGAGCTTCGGCGGCTACAGCTCGCTGATCCACGGCGCCGTCTCGCCCGACGTGGACCGCGTGCTCCCGGTGGTCGCCGTGGTGAACTTCGCCAACCAGGCGCAGCGCGACGTGGTGTTCGACGGCGTGGACTTCCTGCTGCCGATCGCGCTCGGCCCCGACTCGATGACCCACGCGCTGGTGATCGCGCTGAGCCACGACCTGTGGGCGCAGGTCGATCCGGTGGCCTGGCAGCGCCACCTGACCCGCGACCCGCTGCCGGGCTCGCGCACCAAGCCGGTGCTGCTCGCGGTGGGCCGGCTCGACCAGAAGTCGCCGAACTGGTTCTCGGACGTGGCGGCGCGCGACCTGGGCCTTGCCAGCCTCGAGGGCAGCATCCGCGCCGGGCTCGTCGACGTCCCCGACGCGGCCGGCCCGCTCGAGTCGGCCTACATGGCGTACTGGACCGCGCTCGATCCCGACGACCCCGCCCACGCGCCCTATCTGCCGCCGCTCGCCAACCTGACCGCAGAGGCCACGGTCTGCGACCCGCACATCCTCACCTGGCTCACGCCGGCCTTCCTGGATCAGGCGGCCGCGTTCCTGCGCCCGGACGGCGCGGTGCGGAACACCTGCACGGGGCCGTGCGACGGCGCGCAGGCCGTCGAGCGCGAGTTCGGCAACGCCGCGCGCTGCGATCCCACGCTCTGACTCGAGCCCTGGCGCGGGCGCCGCCGGGAGCGAGACGCCGGGACCACCGGCTCACGGCTCGGGGCAGGGGATCAGGCCCGCGCAGGGCAGGCCCGAGGGCCCCGGCTCCACGCCGAAGTGCCTCTGCAACGAGTTGAAGTCGGGAATGCCGATCGCCCCGTCGCCGTTCGCGTCCACGTCCGGATCGAAGTCGGGATCGGCGTCGTTCTTGCCGAACTGCGCGCGCAGCACGTTGAAGTCGCCGAGGCCGACCGCGCCGTCGTTGTCGTAGTCGGGATCGCAGGCGTTGCCGAACCCGTCGAGGTTCGTGTCGATCTGGTCGGCGTTGGGGATGCGGAGGCAGTTGTCCTCCCAGTCCATCACGCCGTCGCCGTCGTGGTCGCCGCCCAGAAGCACCACCTCGACCACCACCTCGTCCTCGACGAGCGGGCTGCGGTGGTAGACCAGCGCCAGCTGGCGATCGGGCCAGCTAGGGAGCTGCACCCTGTCGAACCAGCCCGCGATCGTGTCGGCCCGGAGCACCGTGAAGCGGTCGCCGAAGTCCGGCAGGTAGTCACCGTGCGGACCCACCCGAATCGCGCCGGCGAGCGTGGCGGTGCCCGCGACCTCGAGCCGGTCGAACGCCTCCGGGTCGGTGCCGGCGAGCTCGATGTCGAGCAGCGAGTGGTCCTCGCCGGCCTCGGGCGCCAGCTCGGTGTAGTCGCCGTCGATCGCCAGGACGGCGGTGGGCTCGCCCGGCAGGCCCGGGCTCACCAGGCCGCGGCTCTCGACCGGCGCGTCGATCGTGCCCAGGCCCGTCAGGTCCCCACTCGCGGCGTTGCGCACGTGGTGTGCGCTCAGGGTGGCGTCCGCCAGCACCTCGACGACTCCCTGGTTGTCGAAGCCCTCGGCGGAGGTGAGCGACAGGGTGCCCTGGCCGGCGTGGACCCATCCGCCCAGGTTGTGGACGGCGATCTCGATCCGGCTGGTCCCCGTCCCGGCCGACTTCTGGAGGAGGCCCGCTTCCGCGACGTCGAAGCGGGCGGGCGGGTCGCCGCTGCTGGCGCGGCGGACGAACGCGTCGTCGCGCTGGATGTCGAAGGTCGACTCGACCACGATCGCGGAGCCCGGATGCACGGACAGGGAGTCCTGGTGTCCCGGTGCCGTCGGCCAGATCGCGCCGCCGCGGATCGTGAGCGTGCGCGTCGCGTCGTTCGAGCCCAGGTACTTGGCGCCCCGCTCGAGCCGGAGCTCCCCCTCGGTCACCGTGCTGCCGCCGCCGGTCTGGCGACCCGTGGGCCAGACGAAGGCCCCGCTCTCGGAGTAGATCGCCGATCCCGTGAGGGTGCCCTTGAAGGTGGTGCCCCCCTCGTTGGTGAAGTCGGTCTCGACCGCGATCTCGTCGGACAGCAGCAGCTTCGCGTTCGCCGCGCGCTCGGTATCCAGCGTGTGAGGCTGTCCGCCGAGCTCGATGGTGCAATCGCCCTCGGTCAGCAGCTCACCCCGCTGGGTCCCGCCGCCCAGCAGGCGCAGCATGCCGCTCTGGCAGCGCACGGTTCCCTCTGCTTCGTTGTCGAACGCGACCTCGCTCCCGGCCTCGCCGCCGCCCGACTTGAGCAGGGTCCCGTAGTTGTGGATCGCCGCGTCGCGGCCGCCCTCCGCGCTGCGGAACCAGGCGTCCGGCCGCTGGATGTCGAAGGTCGAGCCCGGCTCGTTCGTGATCGAGGACTGGTGGAACAGGTGGATGCCGTCGAGGCTGGCCCCGTCCTCGTCGTCCCAGCGCGCGCCGCCGCGGATCGACAGGGCGCGCCACTCGTCGCCGACGAAGCCGAGACTGCGGGAGCCCCCGTTGATCAGCAGCTCGCCCTCGGTGGTCGTGACGCCGCCGCCCACCTGCCGGCCGCCCCGCCAGTGGAAGGTCCCGCGCTCCACGTAGGCCGCGTCTCCCGTCAGCCGGCCCGTCGTCATCGTGGTGCCGCCCGTGTTGGTGAAGTGGCTGCGCAGCTCGAGCGAGCCCGCCGAGTCGAGTCCGATCAAGAGCTTCGCGTCCGCCACGGTGGCGGTGTCGAGCACGTGCTCGCCGACCGCGAAGGCGATGGTCGCGCCGCCCATGGTGCGGAGCTGGCCGGTGTACTCACCGCCACCTTGCAGCTCGAGCGTGCCGCGATTCGCCTGCACCTCGCCCGGGCTGACCAGGCGCATGCCGAACATGCTGACCCCCTCCGCATCGCCTCCCGACTTGAGCAAGGTGCCGTGGTTCTGGAACACGCTGTCGACGTCGCCGCTCACGTTCGTATCGGCGGTGAGCTGGAACAGCGACCCGGCCTCGTTGATCACGGTCGTGGCCGGGAACGAGCCGCCGCCGGCCAGCGCGCCGCCGCCCAGAAGCCGCAGCGTTCGCTCCTGCATTGCCATGCCCGTGGACGACAGCAGGGGCCCGTGCACCGTCGTGACGCCCGGCCCGTTGTGGGGACCGCCGTTGAAGAGGAACATCTGGTTGACGGTGAGGTCGTACGTCTCCCACTCGCCGTCTTCGTCCCGTGTGTTCACAAGACTGGTATCGATCAGCTGGAGGTTCTCGATCGTGACGTCCCCGTCGAGCTTCGGTCCGAAGCCCGGCCAGGCGAGGATCGCGTCGAAGGTGTCGCCGCCGCTGTTGTTGGGGACCCCGCAGTCCTCCGGTGCCCAGTTGTCGGAGTTCCAGGTGCTGCCCGTGCCGTCGGGGCTTCGACCCCACGAGCAGATCTTGTGTTCCGCGTCGGCGGCGGGAACGATCAGCACCAACACACAGGCCAGTGTCAGCGCCGCGACGAGGTTGCTGGATCCGACGAGCTCTCGAATGCTGGGCATGCGTCCTCTCTCCGCTCTCGATGCGGAATCCTCGGTGCAAGAGAGGTGCCACGTTCCGCGAGGCTTCACGCGGGCTCCCGCAGCGGGACGTCGGCTGGCAGACATGCCGATCGCGCCCCGGCGCCACGGCGGCGCGGGGCGCGATGCCTCAGCTAAGCCTTCTCGGCGCGACGCCGGTGGCGATCGCCAACATGGACGCGACCACCACGCGCTAGGGGCCCTCGCCCCGCGCGGGTGCGGGACCCGGCCGAGTCGTATCCTCGGAGTCCGGAGGCAGCCGGAGAGGGAGGATCATGCGCCCGTCCCCCGGGCTCGCGGCGCTCGCCGTCGCGATCCTGACGACCACCCCCGCGGCGTCCCACGCCGCCAGCTTCACCGAGTCGATCGACGCGCCGAGCCTGCTGCCGGGCCTTCCGGTGACGGGAGCCGGCGCGCTCGAGGAGATCGCCGGGTCGCTGGGCCCCGGCGACGACGTCGACCTGTTCCGGATCCGCATCGACGACCCCGCCGCGTTCTCGGCCGTGGTGCAGAGCCCCGCGGTCGGCGACTTCGAGCTCTACCTGTTCGATCCGAACGGCATCGGCCGGGTCGCCACGGTCGACGTGGACGTCGCGACGAACCTGTTCCCGCACCTCGGCAACGTGAACGTCCTCTCCTTCCCGCCCGGCGGCCCGGTGTATCCGGGCCTTCCGCCCGGTGAGTACCTGGTGGCGCTGGCGCTGAACCGCTTCAGCAACTTCGGGAACTCCTTCTCGGCCTTCTCCACCTTCGGCCGCATCTTCGTCAACACCCGAGTGCTGCCGAACTTCCAGGCCAACATCGTCATCGCCGACGGTCCGGGCGCCGCGTTCCCGCTCGCCGCCTGGGACGGCAACGTCGCGGTGAACCTCGGCCGCAACCACGCCTACACGATCGGCCTGACGGGCGCCGCGTTCGTGCCGGAGCCGGCCACCGCGCTGGGGGCGGGCGCGGCGGCCCTGGCGCTGCTCGGCCTCGCGCGGCGCCGGGTGCGAGCGCGCCCGGCCTGAGCCGCGGACCGGTGGCTCAGCCCGCGGTGGGGCGGAAGGCGTCGATCAGCGCCTTGCAGTAGCGGACGACGGCCTCGACCTTGTGCGGCGCGGTCTTCCCCAGCCGCACCACCACCAGGTCGAGCTTCGGACTCACCAGGATGCGCTGCCCCCGGGCCCCGCTGCAGTGGAACAGGCCCAGGCTGCCGGGGATCACCCACCAGTGGGCGCCGTACGTGCCCTCCGACTGCGGGCTGGGCGTGCGCGTGTAGTCGACCCAGCCCTCCGGCAGGATCCGCTCGCCGTTCCAGCACCCGTCGCGCAGGTAGAGGTAGCCGAAGCGCGCGAAGTCGAGCGCGCTGCAGTAGCAGTGGCTCGAGCCGATGAAGTGGCCGGCCTCGTCGAACTTCGGCCGGGCCGTCGTCATCCCGAGCGGGCCGAACAGCTCGCGCTTCATGAAGTCGAGCATCGCGTCGGGCCCGCCACCCACCGTGTCGCTCACGAGTCGGCTCAGCAGGTTGCTGGCCCCGCTGTTGTAGTTCCAGCGCGCCTCGGGCTCGGCGACCTTCGGCAGCGTCGCCGCGAAGCCGGCCACGTCGTCCTTGCCCTCGCCGAACAGCATCGGGATGACGTCGGACTCCTCCGGCTGGTAGTAGCGGACCGAGCCGCCGCCCAGGTGCTCGGCCTCGCGGAAGCGCAGGCCGTCCACCATGCGCAGCATCTGGTCGATCGTGATGCGGCTGCGCGGGTCGTCGGCCGCCCACTCCTTCACGCCGACCGGCTGCGCCACGTCGAGCTTGCCCTGGCGCACCAGGATCCCGACCAGGGCGCTGGTGATGCTCTTGGCGATCGACCACGACAGGAAGGCGTCGTCGGGTGCCGCATCGTGCGCGTAGCGCTCCGCCACGATCCGGCCGCGCTGCGCGATCACCACCGCGTGGGTGCGCTCGAGGTCGTCGGGCTCGGGCTGGGCGAAGGCGTGGTCGAGCAGCCGCTCCAGCGCCGCGCGGTCGACGCGCGGGTCGAGCTCGCCCTGGGGCCACTCGCGCGTGGGCCACGGCAGGCCGTCGGGATGCGGGGGAAGCGGCAGGAGGATCGGGCTCGGGGGGGAGGTCATGCGGAGAACATACTCCCGGGGCCGGGAGGGCGCCCTCGCAGTACCCTCGACGGCGGGAGGAACGAGCATGCACCGCAGCCGCCTGACGTCCGTGCTGATCGACTGCGACGAGGTCGGGTTCGACGAGAGCGTCGCGTTCTGGAGCGGCGCGCTCGGGCGCGAGGCGATGCCCGAGCCGGGTGGGAAGCCGCGCTACGTCTCGCTGCGCGGTCGCATGGGAGGCGAGGGGGCGCCGTTCGTGCTGCTGCAGCGCGTGCCCGCCGAGGAGCGCGCGATCCACCTCGACATCGAGACCGACGACGTCGAGGCGGAGGTGGCGCGGCTCGAGGGTCTCGGCGCGCGCGTCAAGGCGCGCATCGACCGCCACGTGGTCATGACCGCGCCCTCGGGTCACGCCTTCTGCGTGGTGCCGTCCAGCCGCGGCGACTTCCCGGGGAAGGCCGCGCACTGGGAGTGAGCGCCCGCTACTTCTCGAGCTCCTCGCGGATCGAGTACATGAGCTGGCGGGCGTCGACCACGTAGGCGTCGAGGTTGCGGCGGTGGTTGGCGAACAGGCCGTCCGCGCTGCCGTCGAGCACCGCGAACGGCTTGAGCGTCGCCGCCGCGTCGAGCGAGTGGATGACCTGGTCGAGCAGCTCGAGCACCGTCGCGCGCTCGCTCAGCTCCACCTCGTACTCGCGGCGCACCGCGCGCGCCAGGTGCACCATCACGTGGGCGAAGCCCTGCGCGTGGTAGAAGTGGTCGTCGGTGCGCCAGAACGACTCGTCCTCGCGGTAGAGGTTCGCGTGAGCGCCGCCGAGCAGGTCGGTCCAGGCCTGGAACAGGCGGATCAGCTCGACGTTGCGGCGGTTGATCGGCTTCGAGGAGGGCGGCTCGGTGCCGAGCCCCTCCATGTAGGCTCGCAGCGAGTCGGCGCCCTCGCCGAAGCGGCGCTCGGCCGACGGGAACCAGAACTTGCGCTCGTCGTTGCGCAGGAAGGTGTCGGCGTCCACCAGGTTCGGGTCGTACTCGGTCGCCGACACCTTGGTGAGGTGGTCGCGGAATACCCGCACGCTCTCGCGCAGCGCCTGGATGATGCCGAGCTGGCGGTTGGCGTTGTTGTCTGCCCAGAGCGTCGGGCCCCAGAGGAACAGGTCGTTGGGACGCCAGCCGGTCGTGCTGTTCAGCTCGTGGTCGAGCAGCGCGATCAGCGTCGACGCGAACACCTCGCCCGGGACGAAGGCGTCGCCCTCCGGGAAGGCCTGCTCGGCGACGAACGGAAGGACGTTGTGGCGCTGCTGGGCGCAGTGCAGCCAGAGCGATCCCAGCGGGAGCGCCAGCAGCAGGGCGATGGCGAGGGGCGGGAGGATGCGACGCATGGGACCAAGCGTACGCCGTCGGCGCGGATCGAGCGATGCAGGGATTCGCTTGCAGGGGTGCAGTCAGCCCTCGAGCCACGCCGCGAGCGCAGCGCGGCGCCCGGTCGAGAGGCCGGGCAGGCGCGCGTAGAGCAGGTCGCGCGCGTCGGACCAGGCGCGCCCGAGCTGGACCGGGTCGACGCCGGCCCGAAGGTGCCGGGCGAAGCGCCGGATCGGCTCGCGCCGCGCCGCGGGCTCGAGCAGGCGCAGGCGCAGCAGTGGGCTGAGCGCGTCGGGGTCGAGGCCGCCGCGGCGACTGCGCAGGCGGCGGCGCAGCTCCTCGAGCTCGACGTACTCGGAGGGCGGCTCCCCGGCCGCGAGCATCCGTTCGCGGACGCGCGCCGTGTCGAGGCCGGCGGCAGCGCTCCCGGGATCGAGATCGAGCAGCCGGTCGAGCGCGATCCAGTGCGCGAGCCGCTCCAGCCGCTCGGGGTGCTCGCGCAGCGCCTCCGGATCGATCCGGGCGAGGCCGTGGCGTTCGAGCAGCGCCGTGGCGGACGCTGCGTCGAGCCGCTCGATCACGACCCGCCGGCCGCGCGCAGAGCGCTTGTCTTCGTCGGCCTCCGCCGGGGGCTCCGCGCACAGCACCCAGGTGGTCGCGGTGCGCGCACTCGCGCCCGGCTCCTCGAGCACGTAGCTGCCGCCGAACGCCGCCGCGTAGAACGGGCCCAGCGCATGGCTCGAGGCCGCGAAGTCGTGCTCGATCGCGCCGAGGTCGCGCACCTCGCCGGCCAGCTCCGCCATCTCGCCGATGAAGGCGTCGTCGAGCCAGCGGCGCTCGCTGCGCAGGAACTCGTGCTTCATCGCTTCGAGCCGCTTCAGGTTGCGCACCAGCCCGCCCGGGGTGCGGAAGTGGATCTCCACGTGGGCCGGATCCGCCAGGTGGCGGACCGCCGTGAGACGCGTGGCCGGGTCGCCCGCCTCCGCCACCAGCGGCTCGCGCAGCGTGATGCGGCCGATCTCGCGGCGGGCCGCCGCGCTGACGCGCCGGTAGGCGTCGGCCGCGAATCCCAGCCCCGGGTGCACGAGCGGCGCCGTGAGCTGCTCGACCGCCAGGATCACGGCGTGCGCGCGCAGCACGCCGCCGCACAGGTAGAGCGCGTCGCCGCGCTCCTCCGCCACCTCGGGGCTGTAGCCCGCCGCGTCCAGGTGGAAGCGCGCGAGCCCCGTGGGCGCCGCGCCCAGCTCGACGAGCGCGGCGTTGTAGCGCTCGACGGCCAGCGCGTCGTCCACGCGGTGCAGGCCGCGCAGCAGCGGGGCCGGGAGGGCGGGCGCGGGGGGCTCCATCAGATCTCGCGCTTCGCCGCCGCCTTCCGCGCGCGCGCATCGAGCACGATCTCGCGGGTCCGGGCCTCGAGCTCGCGCTCGTCGGCCGAGTCCGTGTAGCGCGCCTCGCTGTCCACGTAGCGGTGGATCTCCTGGAGCACGATCTCGGGGGTGATGGTGCCGCGCAGCTCCTCGATCATGGCGACGCGCGTCTCGTAGGGCTTCGCGAAGAACGCCTCGCGCTTCTCGAGCCACGCGTCGGGCAGGTCGAAGTCCATGCGCCGCGCCTTCACCGCGTCGGAGATGTTCTTGATCGCGCGCCCGGTGAAGCGCTCGTCGTGCTCGCGCAGCGCGTGCAGGTACGCGCCGAACTCGCGCCAGCTGGAGAGGCCCGCCGCCGCCAGGCGCCGGTAGATCGGCTGGAGCGAGGGGCTCGAAGGCGCGTCGTGCTCGCCGTACTTCTGCTCGATCACCCGCTGGAGCTGCTGGGTGGCGCGCGGCTCGTAGCCCGAGCCCAGGGGCAGCTCCCAGCTCCCGCCCAGCAGGATGTGGAGCAGGTCGGTGTAGTCCTCGCGGGTGCGCGGGCCGTCCACCAGGAAGCGCGCCTGCATGCGCTGGCGGAGCGCGCCGTCGACCTTCTCGGGGTAGTTGGAGAAGAGCCCGAAGCAGGCGTTGCCGCGCACCACGGTGTTGGCGCCGGCCAGCTCCTGCATCAGCACGCCGGTCACCTCGAGCTGCCCGGCCGAGGCATTGCGGTCGCCGCGGTTCCCGCACACCTGGTCGACGTCGTCGATGCTGCCGAATCCCACCGCGCGAGGGTCGAGCACGGTCTGGCAGAAGCGCTTGGCGTTGTGTCCCGAGCGGCCCTGGTAGTCGGAGATCTCGTCGACCGAGAAGTTCTCGTAGCGCAGCGGCAGGCCCGCCACCGCGGCGTAGTCGCGCAGCAGCGACACCATCATCTGGATCAGGGTGGTCTTGCCGGTGCCCGGGCTGCCGTCGCCGATGAAGCTGAAGGTGAAGCCGCCCAGATCGACGAAGGGGTTGGTCTGGCGCTCGAGGTCGTAGCAGACCAGCCGCTGCGCGATGCGCTGCGCCTCGAGTTTGGCGACGTGGTTGCCCACCACCTCGTCGGGGCGCTTGCGCTGCACCTGGATGTCGTGGCGCGCGCCGCGCTCCGGCAGCTCGAAGCCCGCGATGCGCACCTCGTCGGGCTCGACCCGGTACGCGTAGCGGGTGAAGAACTCGAGGTGTCGCAGCGAGTGCTGGAGGGCCTGGAGGCGCGCGGCCAGCTCCGCCGCGGCGTCGCGCACGGCCGCGATCAGCGAGGCGTCGTCGCGCGCGTGTGCGTCGATGGCCCGGTAGACCGTGTAGAGCGCGGCGCGCAGCGCCCCGCTGCTGCGGCCCAGCGGGAGCTCCGCCGGCGCCTCGAGCTCGAACGACAGCCCTTCGGTCGCGTCGCGGCGGAAGTCGACCAGCTTCGCCCACACGAAGGCGGCGAACGCGAACAGGCCGGCCGCCGAGGCCGCCTCGACCTTGGCGCGCAGCTCGGGCTCGTCGCCCGCGGCCAGCGAGCCGGCCTGGTTGGCGGCCTTGAGCCGGTCGAGCCCCGAGGCCTGCTCGAAGTCGCGCACCACGTGCAGGTGGATCTGCACGCCGCGGCGGATCACCAGCAGCACGTGGTGCTCGTCGTCGGTGTAGAGCTCGTCGCGCGGCGACACCTCGCGGATGCGCCGCGCCAGACTGAACTCGGAGGCCGCGGCCGGGCCCGGTTCCTCCAGGCGTTGGAGCGGGCGATAGGCGACGCGACGGCCGCGCAGCGTGGCCGCCTGCTCCGGCTCGCTCGCCGCGCCGCCGGGCGCGCGGTAGGAGAACGACACCACCTCGTTGGTGGCGCGCTCGAGGTGGTCGTCGAGCTCGCGGTCGGTGATCGGGACGACGCTAATCGAGCTCATGCACGCTCTCGTTGCTCTCGATCACCAGGTGCCGGTGGCCGGGCAGCAGGCCGGCCGCGCGCACCTGCTGGGCCAGCCAGTGGGGCAGCAGCGCGAAGCGCTCGAGCTGGCTCACGCCGCGCGTCGACAGGTCGAGCGTCTTCGGCACCCAGAAGACCTGTCGGAGCCGGCCCTTCGAGAGCCAGCCGGCGTCGACGCGCGTCTCGCGCTCGGCGATCAGCGTCTCGGTCTCCCAGTGCAGGGCGAAGGGCAGCCGCTCGGACAGCGAGTCGAGCAGCGCGCCGAAGGCGCCGGCGGTCTCGGTGAAGCCCGGCGCCACGTAGGGGCCCAGCACCAGACGCTTGACGATGCGCGGCCGCACGGCCGGCAGCAGCTGGTCGAGCCGGTTCGCGAAGCCGAGCAGGTTGATGCGCCCCGCCGCGCTGCTCTCCGCGGCCGCGCGCAGCTCCGCGAAGAGCGGCGACTCGGCCGTCAGCTCGGTGCCCTCCGGGTCGAGCGCGAAGTAGATCAGGTAGACGAAGGGCCGGTTGAGCGCGCGGTCGTAGGTGCCGAACGACCAGAACCAGCCGGGCTCCTCGTCGCTGCGGCCGACCTTCTCGAGCGGCCCCGGCACGAAGTGGCGGAACACGCCCTCGGGCTCGAGCGCCTCGAGGTAGAGGCGCCGCATCAGCTTGCGCTGGAGCGCGCGCGGATGGAGCGAGTAGTCGACGATCTGCTCGAGCATCTCGCGCTTGAGCGCCTCGGGGTCCGGGATCGCCGCCAGCTCCGCGTCGCGCCCCTCGAGCTCGGCGCCCAGCTCGAGCAGCGCGCTGAAGTGCACGAATCCCGAGTCGGTGCTGTCGATCCGCAGCGCGCGTCCCTCGCTCGGGTAGAAATGGCGCAGCGCCAGGGCCTCGAAGGTTCGGTGCAGGCGCGCGGCGAAGTGCGCCACGGCGTGGCGCTCGGCGTTCGAGATCGCGGTGCTCGACTCCACGGCGCGCCGCAGTGCGGCCAGCGCGCGTCGGATCTGCGCCAGGTACACGCGCAGCCGGTTCTCGTCGGTGAGCGCGACCCGGTTGTCGTCCGACAGGAACTCCTGCCAGAGCGCCTCGCTCACGCGCCCGACCCGCGCTCTTCCTCGAGGAAGCGCTTCGCGACCTCGGCGAAGCGCCGGGTGAACTCGGCGTCGGCGCGCGCGATCTCGGCCTGCGTGGCGCGTCGCTTCTTGACGTCGTCCACATGGCGCTCGAGCATGTCGACGATGGCGCGGTCGGAGGCCGAGCCCACCGCCGCCATGGTGCGCGCGGTGGCCTCGTCCACGTCGGTGCCGATCTCGTTGATCGCGTGCGCCGACTCCTGCTGCGCCGCCGTCTTGATCGACTCGAGCGTCGCGGCGTACTGGATGATGCGGTTCTCGGTCGAGATGCGCAGCTTGTCGATCAGGATGCGCTGCGCGGCCTTCTGCCGCATCAGGCTGTCGAGCGCGATCTTGTGGTTCTCGATGAACAGCTCGTGGGTCTGCGCGTTCGAGAGCGAGGTGTTGCGCCGCTCGGTCAGCTCGTTGGCGCGGTTGATCAGCTCCTGCAGCTGGCGGTCGGCCTCCACGCGCTCGGTGCCGGTCAGCTCGGCGAGTGCCTCGCGCCCCTCGCTGATCTGCGTGTTCAGCTCGTCGAGCTGGCGGTCGGTGGCCTCGAACGACTCGGTGGACTCCTTCAGCTGGTTCTGCTGCCGCTCGAGCATGCTCCCCACGCTGTCGTACTCGCGGTTCAGCACGTCGGAGTGCTCGGAGAGCAGGCTGCCGATCGCCTGGGTCTGCGACACCAGATCCTGGAGCTGCGCGTCGATGTCGGCCTGCTGGACGCGCTTCTCGCGCATGCGGCGCCCCGATTCGGCGGAGAAGAACGACACGACCCGCTCGCGGAACGTCAGCTCCTTCATCGAGTCGATGTCGCCGCCCAGCGCGTTGGTGAGCTCGTCATAGCCGGCGATGAGCGTACCCACCGTCTCCTGGAGCTGCGTCCGCATGTCGAGCACGTCGTGCAGGCGCGCCTGCTCGACGTCGATCGCCTTCTGGAGCGCCTCGGCGGTGTCGGCCTGCGCCGCCACCTCCTCGGCGTGGCGCAGCGCGGTCAGGACCGACTCGCTCCGGTCCTCGCGCACCACCTCGTCGTAGACGCGGCGAGTCCTCTCGCTGAGCTGGGTGGCGCGGGTGCTGGCCATGAGACCTCCTCGGCGGGCGCGAGAGGGACGGGCACCCGATTATATGCCCTTCCCCTCGGGGTTGGGAATCCGCGGGGATCGGCCGCATACTCCCGGGAGCGCGCCCGCGGCGAGGACCGGATGCAGCAGGTCTGGGGCGACGGGAAGCTCTGTCACGGCATGGGGCACGAGCGCGGCAAGAAGCGCGAGCAGCGACGCGACGAGCAGCGCAAGCGCGACCGCAAGCGGGTGAAGGCGGAGCTGCGAGCGCAGGAGGTCGAGCTCGACGAGGACGAGTACCGCGACGCGGTCGATCTCGCCCATCAGAAGGGCGCCTTCACGCGCGACGCGGTGCAGTTCGCCTTCTGGACCGCGCTCGCGCTGATCTTCGTCTTCCCGCTCGGCGTCGCCCTCTTGATCTTCGGGGCTCCGAAGCGCGTGCGCCGCTTCTCGAAGCTCTACCTCGAGCCGCCGGCGCGCGAGCGTCCGACCGAGCGCGAGCTGCGCCGGCGGCGCCGCGCTCGCGAGGTGGAGGCCGGGGCCGCGCTGCGCGCGCGTGGCCGGGCGGGCCTCGAGCTGGCGCCCGTGCGTGTCTCCCACGTGCTCGACGCGGTGCTCGACCCGCTGCGCCCGCGTCTGGAGCGGGCGGGCATCGCCCTCGAGTGCCAGATCGACGGCGACCCGGTGCTGACGGCCGACGCCCGCCGGCTCGAGCAGGCGTTCGCCCACCTGTTCGCCGGCGCGGTTACCTCGGTGGAGAGCGCCGCCGACGGCGGCGGCAAGCCGCGGCTCGAGCTCGACGCCGGCGAGAACCTGGCGGGCACCGAGGTCTGGGTCCGCCTGCGCGACAGCGGCCCCGAGCCCGACGCCGACCGGCGGCTGGCGCTCGCGCGCCCGCTGGTCGAGGCGCACGAGGGTCGCGTCGAGCTGGGCTCCGATCCGGCCGGCGGCACCGAGGTGGTGGTCACGCTGCCGCGGGAGTGATCGCGCCCCAGCCGGTCCGCTCCCAGCGCACGGTTCACAGCAGCGCGCCCACGACGGCCGTGACCAGGGCCGCGCGGATCCGGTAGCGGAGCCCGGCAGCCCGATCCAGGGCGCGTGCGTGGGCCTGGCGGAGCTCGTCGACGTCGTAGCGGCGTCCGTCCACGACCACGGTCTCGAGCGTGTCCAGGTGGTCCAGGCTCGCAGTCGGGTCGGCGCGGAAGAACAGCAGGTCCGCCGGGCGCCCCTCCTCGACGGTTCCGAGCTCCGGAGCGGCGATCCCGAGGGCGCCGTGACGGGTGGCGGACTCGAGCGCCGACTCGGGCGAGAGGCCCGCTTCGACCAGCAGTCGCAGCTCCTCGTGGTACCCGGGGCCCTCGAACGCCGAGTCGGTCCCCACGCGGATCGGGACCCCCGCGTCGTGCAGCTGCGCCACGAAGCGGGCCATCCGCGGAAACGCGCGGTCCACCGCACGGAACAGCGTCTCGTTCATCACCGGGTGCCAGGGGGCGAGCGGAGCCTCTCGGGCCCACAGCGTCTCGGCGAACCAGGGCGGATGCAACGCGGTGAGCGCGTCCCGCTCGAGCCGCCCCGCGATCTTGGCCCAGATCAGGAGCGTCGGCGTGTGGGCGGCGCGCTGGCGAAGCGACGCCTCGATCACGCTCGTCGTCCGCGCGGGCGTGAGCGCCGTCCACGCCTCGACCCACTCGAGGAACTCGCGGCTCGGCGTGAAGGCAGCGGAAAGTGCATCCGGCACGCCGGTCAGGTGCTGGACGTCCGCGAGAGCGGCTTCCTCGAGGGACAGCCCACGCGGGACGTGTCCCACCAGCGTCAGGCCTGCGCGCGCGGCCTCCTGCCGGGTGGCCTCGAGCTGATCGGCGTCGACGTTGATGAAGACCTTGACGCACGACGCGCCCTGCTCCGCTCGCAGTCTCACCTCGCGGCGGAAGTCGTCCGGGCTCTCGAGGGCGAGGCCCGACAGGCGGACGGCGAGCCGCGTCAGAGCGTTGGTGGCGAAGGTGGGCGGCGTCCCTTCGACCGGCAGGCCGCAGGCGAAGACGCGCGGACCGATGCGTCGTCCCGCGGCGACGTCACGCTGGTACTCGAAGATCCCGGGGGAGGCGGCCAGGTTCCGCACGCTGGTCACGCCATGCATCAGACGCAGCCGCGCGACCAGCTCGCGGTCGTCCTCCGTGAACGCCGGGTGGACGTGGGAGTCCACGAAGCCCGGTGTCACGAAGCCTCCCGTTACCTCGGGCGGTGCAGTGGACGGAGCGATCGACGCGACGAGTCCACCCGAGACGCGGACGTCCACCCGCTCGAGCCGGCCGCGGCCGGGATTCACCACGGTGACCGCGCGGAAGAGCTCGTCGCTGCGGGACGGCGCGGCGGCGGGTGCGTCGCTGCGGAGCGCGAGGACGGCTCCGGAGAGCACCAGCGTCAAGGCTCCAGCTGCGAAGAGCACTCTGCTCAACTGCGCCTACCCGGGAGTCGAGTGTCGACTGGCTGTCGAACGGCATCGCACGCTCGGTTCCTCAGGAGGCGTGTCGGATCACGAGGCGAACGAAGCCGATCGCCGCGAAGAGCATGTGCCAGAGGAGCCCCAGGAAGAACAGCGCGATCCCGGGAGCCCACGGGAATCCCACGACGTTGGAGACCTGCACGAGCAGGATGATTCCGCCGCCCATCCAGGCAAAGCGCCTGTAGTAGAGGGGCAGCGGTTCGCGCAGGCGGCGCACCTCGCGCTGGCCGAACCCGGTCAGACCCAGCTGGAGAGCGACGATCAGCGCACTGGAGATTCGCCAGATCGAGGCAGGCTGGACTTCCAGGAAGTTCAGCGCGACGGGCACCAGAGCGAGAAACGCGGCTCCCAGGGAGTTCGCGAAGACCGAGAGAAGGTCGGTGAACTCGAACTTGTGGGCGGCCTGCTGATCTCCGATGCTGCGCCGCAGAGCGACGATGATCCCACCGAAGCCCGCCAGACCGACCGAGAACTCCACGACGATGAAGAGTGCGCCTTCGCCTTCCACCGCTCCGGCTGCCCGACGGATCGGCGTTCGGCCGCAGTCGCTGACCTGCCGCGGCGGCCGACACGCCGGAAGAGCTGGCATGCTACCACGGCCCACCGGAAGAGCCGGGCCGTGTCAGGGCGATACATGGGTGCAAACAGCCGAGCCGAGAGGGCCTCGCCCGCCTCCCGAGACGCCGGTTGCTGCACGAGGGAGATGTAGAGCGCAGCACCGGCGAAGAGCCCGGCGAACGTCTCGAGCATTCCCAGACCTCCTGCGCCGCCCGGCGGACGGGGCCTCAGTCGCCCGACGTCGAGCGCTTCCACTCGAGGAAGCGTCGTGCGGCCTCCTGGAACTCGGGATAGAACTCGGGGTGATCGAGAAAACGATGGGTCGTCATGTCGTCCGGACACACGACCGTCGACGAGACCGAATCCGGCCCGAACTGGTGGTGGACGAAGCCCACTCGCGGGGTACCCAGCGGGGAGCGGAGGATCTCGTCGGTCACGAAGCTCGTGGACGGAGCCCACACGTACTGGATGCCCTCGAGCTCTTCCGCGCGGTGCTCGTGAAGATGTCCCGTGGCCACGAGGGCTGCATTGCCGTCACGGAGCGTCCGGTGGAGTCGTTCTGCCGACTCGCCGTCCAGGTAGTGCGCACCGCGGGAGCCGTCGCCGGGCGCGGTGGCAAAGAGCGGCTTGTGGAGGAAGACCGCAACCCTGCGCTCCTCGGCGCTGGACAGGGCCTCGTCCAGGAAGGTCCAGAGATCCTTCTCGATGCGGAGTTCGCTACCGAAGAGGAGTGCATTGAGCCCCACGAGTCGCCAACCCTGGACATCGCGCACGAAGCGATCCTGTCCGAAGCAGCTCTCGAAGCGGGCACAGCTCTCCGCCGAGACCATTGGCTCGAGGCGATTGGCGTGGCTCGGCACCTCACCCACGTCGTGATTGCCCGGGACGACCAGCACTTCGGCGTCCAACAGGGCGAGCTGCTCCTTCGCGAACGCGAGCTGCTCCGGGTCGCCGACACCATCGACGGTGGTGTCGCCGGTGTGAACGACGAGATCCGGTCCGAGCTCGTTGACGTGGGCGGCGACGAGCTTCCAGTTCTCCGTGGGAAACGCGTGCTCCGGGCTGAGGTGCGCATCCGATACCTGGACGACGCTGAAGGGCTTCATCGTGGGATCCTACCCTCTCGCCGAGCTGACACGGGCTCGATGCGGGAAGGCTACCAGACCTCGACTCCGGTCCGGGGGGCAGCCCACCCGCTCCGTGCCGTCCCGTGATAGCGTGCCGCCAGGGAGGGCCGCGCCTTGATCCGAAGACTGCTCGGGGTTCTGGGGTTCATCGTCGTGGTCGCCGTGGCGACCGTGTATGCCGCGGGGCGCGGCTGCTTCGGGGCGCACGAGGCGCCGGGCACGCCGACCGCCGAGGCGCGGTCCCGGGCGGTCGTCGCCGCCGCCGAGGCCGCCGTGACGGAGGGCGCGGCCGGGATCGGCGCGCCGCAGGCCAAGCAGGTGCTGTTCGGCGACCTGCACGTCCACACGACCTTCTCGTTCGACGCGTTCATGATCAGCCTGCCGCTGATCGGGGGCGAAGGGGCGCACCCGCCCGCCGACGCCTGCGACTACGCGCGCTTCTGCTCCGCGCTCGACTTCTGGTCGATCAACGACCACGCCGAGGGGATCACGCCGCAGCACTGGGCGGAGACGATCGACGCGATCCGGCAGTGCAACGACGTGGCGGGTGACCCGGCGAACCCCGACACGGTGGCCTACCTGGGCTGGGAGTGGACGCAGGTCGGGCGCACGCCCGAGGACCACTTCGGGCACAAGAACGTGGTGCTGGCGGGGACCGGCGACGACGAGATCACGGCGCGGCCGATCTCGTCGGGCGGCCAGGCGCTGCAGGCCCGGCAGCAGGCGCCGTCCTCGCTCGTTCGCGGGCTGCTGGCGCTCTTCGGCGGCGACGAACGCATCCACGATTTCGTGCGCTACATGGGCGAGCGCGACGACCTGCCGCTCTGCGATGCGGACACGCCCAGCCCGCAGCTCCCGGCCGACTGCTTCGAGATGGCGGAGACGCCCGACGCCCTGTTCCGCAAGCTGCGCGAGTGGGACGTGGAATCGATGGTGATTCCGCACGGGACCACCTGGGGCTTCTACACGCCGCCGGGCTCCGACTGGCGCAAGCAGCTCGCCGGCGACATGCACGACCCGAACCTCCAGACGCTCCTCGAGGTGTACTCGGGGCACGGCGATTCGGAGGTGTACCGGCCCTGGCGCGGGGTCGAGTTCGAGGCCGACGGCACGCCGGTGTGCCCCGAGCCCAGCGCGAGCTACCTGCCCTCGTGCTGGCGTGCGGGCGAGATCATTCGCGAGCGCTGCGCGGCCGACGGGGAGTCGGCCGACGCGTGCGAGCGCCGCGCCGTGGCGGCGCGCGCCCACGCAGCGGCGGCCGGCGTGGCCGGCCACCTGACGGTTCCCGGCGCGCGGCCCGAGGCGTGGCTCGATGCCGGCCAGTGCGTGGACTGCGACGAGCCGGCGTTCAACTACCGGCCGGGCGGCTCGGCGCAGTACATCCTGGCGCTGCGCAACTTCGACGACCCGGCCGATCCGCGGCAGTTCCGCATGGGCCTGATGTCGTCGAGCGACAACCACTGGGCGCGGCCCGGCACCGGCTACAAGGAGGTCCACCGGGTCGGCTTCACCGAGTCGAACGGGCGCCGCCGCGACATCGGAGGTCCGCTCGCCAGCGCGTTCCAGGCACCCGCCGTCGAGCCCGCCTCCGAGTCGGTGGCGCTCGACCCGCGAGCCACCACGCTGAGCGGCTTCCAGCTCCTGGAGCTCGAGCGCCAGGCTTCGTTCTTCCTCACCGGCGGCCTGGTCGGCGTTCACTCCGAAGGGCGCGACCGCGAGGCGATCTGGGACGCGATGCAGCGGCGCGAGGTCTACGGCACCAGCGGCCCGCGCATGCTGCTGTGGTTCGATCTGCTGAATGCGCCCGGCTCGCGCGGCCGCACGGCGCCGATGGGCTCGCAGGTCGCGCTCGAGGTCGACCCCATCTTCCAGGTGCGCGCGGTCGGCTCGTTCGAGCAGCTCCCGGGCTGTCCCGAGCACGTCAGCGACGCGCTCTCGCCCGATCGGATCGAGAGCGTCTGCAAGGGCGAGTGCTACCACCCCTCCGACCGGCGCCGCCCGATCACGCGCATCGAGGTGGTGCGCATCCGCCCGCAGAACCGCCCCGACGAGCCGCTCGACGCGCTGATCGACGACCCGTGGCGGCGCTTCGACTGCGAGCCCGACGCGGCTGGCTGCAGCATCGTCTTCACCGACCCCGAGTTCATTCGGGACGGCCGCGACGCGCTCTACTACGTGCGCGCCTACGAGGAGCCGGCGCCGGCGATCAACGCGGACAACGTGCGCTGCACGCGCGACGCCGAGGGGCGCTGCACGAAGGTGGACCTGTGCCGCGATCCGGACGACGAGTGCCTGGGCGAGCACGAGCCGCGCGCCTGGTCGTCGCCGGTCTGGGTGGATCAGCCGGACGCCACCTGAGCGCCGCCGCCGCCCGCCGCCGCCGGGTCAGTCGAACTTCTGGTGCCGGATCTGGATCAGCTTGTAGGTGTCGCTGCGCTCGCCGCGCTCGGTCTCCGCGCGCATCTCGTCGAGCACGCGCAGCAGGTCGCGGCGCGTGATCAGGCCGACCAGTCGGCCCTGGTCGACGACGAAGATCCGGCGGTGCCCGCCCTTGGTGAAGCGGCTCGCCACCGTGAACACGTCGTCGTCGGGCGCGACCACCTCGACCTGGCGGCTCATGTGGTCGGCGACGTGCCCGGCGGGCCAGCCCTCGTAGACCGCGTCGGCCAGGACGGCGATGCCCTCGCGCTCGGAGAGCACGCCCACGAGCTGTCCCTGCGCATCGACGACGGGTGCGCCGGAGTAGCCGCGCCGCATCAGCGTCTGGACGGTGGCGGGGATCGGCGCCTCGGGCGCGACCGCCTCGATCCGCCGGTTCATGATCTGGGCCGCGGTGCGCGGAGTCGTCTTGGTACGTGCCATCGACTCCGGCGACTGCAAGCCACATGCCGTGCGCCGACGGCCCGGGGGCCGCCGCGCGAGACGCGCGCGTCGCAGCGGTGTGCACCACTGGGGCGTAGCGCCCCATGCCCGGCTCCGGCTCCCCCGGCTGCTCGCCCCAATTGGGCGCGAGCCCGACCAGGAGCTGCCAGGCACAGTTGGCATCCCAGTTCTCGGCGGGAACGGTGCCGAAGGCCAAGTGAGTCTCGAACTCGCCGGACCGCCTCGTCCCGCCACGAAGTGCCACGGGGCAGCCGGCGCCAGGGTCTTGTTCGTGGCGACCACGGAGTACTCGTCGTGCCCATCGTCGGGCGCAAGCAGGTTGAGCTGGAAGTTCACGCGGTCTTTCCCGACACGTGCTCTCAGGACTCGCCGGGGCCATCGCCGAGTCGGTGGATCGCGCCGGCCCGGCCGCTCGCGAGGTCAGCCCAGGAGCGCGTCCACGCCGCGCCCGACGAGGGCGCCGGCGAGCCAGCCCAGGAGCGGAATCCCCAGGTAGAGCGCGCCCCACAGCGAGACGCTCCAACCACTGAACGACGAGAGCATGGCGGCCGCGGAAAGCGCGTTGAGCGGGCCGCCCACAATCGGCATGTTCCAGACGCCATGGAAGCGGCGACAACGGCCCCCTCTCCCGAAGAAGCCCGCTGGCACCACCTGGAGACGGCAGAGGCGACCCGCCTGCTCGACAGCGACCTGCGTCACGGCCTTTCCCCCGAGGAAGCCGGGCAGCGGCTGAAGCGCTTCGGTCCCAACGTGGTCTCCAGTCGGGGCGGAACGCCCGCCTGGAAGCGCTTTCTGCTCCAGTTCCACCAGCCCCTGGTCTACATCCTCCTCGGCGCCGTGGGCGTCACGGTGGCCCTGGCCGAGTGGGTCGACTCCGGCGTCATCTTCGGCGTGGTCCTGGTCAACGCCATCGTCGGTTTCATCCAGGAGAGCCGGGCGGAGCGGGCCATCGAAGCCCTCAGCCGCATGGTCGCCACCCAGGCCGTCGTGCGTCGCGGAGGACGCAAGCTTCGCGTGCCCTCCTCGGAGCTCGTTCCCGGCGACGTGGTCCTGCTCCAGTCCGGCGACCGCGTGCCGGCCGATCTCCGCCTCTTCGAGGTCCACAACCTCCACTGCGACGAGTCGGCGCTCACCGGCGAGTCGCTCCCGGTCGCCAAGCACACCGATCCCCTCGACCACGACATCGCCCTCGCCGACCGGCGCAACCAGGCCTTCGCCGGCACCTTGGCCACCGCCGGTCAGGCCGAGGGACTGGTCTGGGCCACCGGCGACCACACCGAGACCGGCCGCATCGCCTGGCTCATCGCCGAGGCGGTGGAGAT
>JASJBO010000441.1 GCA_030066475.1 Myxococcota bacterium | reverse complement strand
CGCTCCACAGCATGATCCCGATGCGGAAGCACGTGACGGCGCTGCTGCTCGAGCTGGGCGCCGACCCGAACCGGCACGGCAAGGCGGGACGCACGCCGCTCATCCAGGCCACCAGGAACAGCCACCACGCGTACCTCGAGGCGCTGCTCGCGGCCCGAGCCGACCTGACCGCGGTCGACGACGAGGGGCGGACGGCGCTGCACCACGCCGCCGAGACCCGCTTCGAGGTCGAGGCGGTGCTCGCGCGTCTGCTCGAGGCCGGGCCCGACCTCGAGGCGCGCGACGCGCAGGGGCGGACGCCGCTCTGCATCGCCCAGTCGGTCGGGAACCGGAAGGCGGCAGAGGTGCTCGCGGCGGGCGGAGCCGTGCCCCAGGCGTGCGCGCCCGAGCCGCGCCGGCGCCAGATCGTGCTGCCGCGCCGCAAGGGCCGCTGAGGATCTGCCCCACGGTGTAGAGTGTTCGCAGGGCGGCGTCCCGGCGGAGGAGCAGCGATGGGCATCGACAGCGGACCGCACGATCTCGAGCAGGTGCGAGTGGTCTTCCAGCCCGGCGGCGACGCCGTGCTGAAGCCGGTCACGCCCAGCTTCTACCAGGAGCTCGACGCCTTCGGCGACTTCAAGGGCCACATCCTGGTCCAGACCTTCCGCTTCGAGGGTCCCTGGGGAGTCTGGGAGATGCACCCGGAAGGCGACGAGTTCGTCTACCTGATCTCGGGCGACACCGACTTCCAGCTGAAGCTGCCGGGCGAGGCGCCGAAGACCGTCCGCGTGAGCGAGCCGGGGAGCTACGTCATGGTGCCGAAGGGCGCCTGGCACACCGCCACGCCGCACGCGCCGACGACCATGCTCTTCGTGACGCCCGGCGCGGGCACGCTCAATCGCGACGAGCCGGAGTAGTCCGCCCGCTCGGCGGCCGTGCGCTTACCGGAGAGCAGCTCCCGAGCGCTTTCGCGGTGCTCGGGCGGGGACTCGAAGAACAACGGAGGGTCCGCGTGACGCGATGCCTCGCTGAGGACGTCCGTGTGTCACAGGAGTCCCGCCCCGGTGCCGCCCGCGCGTCAAGGAGGCGGCCCCGTCCCGGAGTCGTAGGATCGGAGGCGGTCCCGCAGTCTCGTGCCGCTGCGGAGGTTGGCTCGGAACGGCCCGTACAGTCCTCGCTCGCCAGGGCCGCAGTGCTCCGGCACTCTCGTAGCATCGCCGTGGGAGTCGATGGCCGCAAGGAGAGACCCGAGCCGTATCCAGCAATAGCTCACCTTCTCGGAGTGCGGTGTTCCAGGTTTCGCGGCGATCGCGGAGCTGTCTTGCCAGTCGACCTCGAGGGGCCAGATGTAGACGATTCCGCTGGGTCCACGCACGCGCACCGGTTCGGCCCGTCGGATCGCGCGGAGGGTCTGGTGCTCCGGGTAGGCGAGCCTGGACTCCTCGGCGAACTCGCGCGCCGCCGTCTCCGCGGGACCGCAATCCTGGGGCTCGGGCCCTCCGACGAAGTCGGTCCAGCCCCGGCCGTTCTCGAGCCCAAGTAGTACGAGAACGCGGCCGCCGTGCAAGGCGAGGGGGAGCACACCCGCAGCACGATAGTCCCGGAGACAGTCCTGTGCAGCGCCGCACTGAGCTGCACACGCCGCAGCAGCGAGGGTGACGAACAGCGCCGACTTCAAGGCAACCCGCATGGCTGCTTCGCCCAACGGACCGGGTGCTCCGCTGCGCCGCAGAGCTGACGCCAGCGCCGCGGCCGCTTGGCTGTTACGCCGGGACGGTACCACCTCTCGGTGAACCCGCGCCCACGGTGACGGCCGCGGCGCGGCGGGCGAGCTACGAGAAGCGCGATGTTCTCGCGGCCGTTGTCGCTCTGGCGGTAGTCGCCGAACGGGGTGTCGATCGAGAACCACTGCCAGCCGTTGAGCGCCAGCGTGCCGGTGCGGATGCGGCGCGGGCTGTCACGCCCGGCGCACGAGCCCCGTCATCCGGGGTGCTGTCACACTCCTCGGAAAGACGACGTCCTCCAACAGCGCGTCGGGGATCGACAGGTGCTCGGACAGCACGCCCTTGAAGAGGCTCCGCAGGTCCGCCGTCGCTCTCAGGTCGCGTGCCTGGTGGAGGTCGGACTGGCGCAATCCGGGCCAGTCGGCGACGACGCGACCGCCGGCCACCGCGCCACCGACGAGGATCGCGGCGGAAGCCGTGCCGTGGTCCGTGCCGCGCGTGCCGTTGACCGCGACGGTGCGGCCGAACTCCGTCACGACGGCGACGATCGTCCGCGACCAGGCGTCGCCCAGCCCGTCGCGCAGCGCCATCAGGCCCTCGTCGAGCGCCTCGAGACGGTTGGCGAGAGCGCCGCCGGTGGTTCCCTGGTTCGCGTGCGTATCCCAGCCGCCCATCTCGATCACGGCGATGCGCAGCCCGTCGTCGGCGCTCAGGAAGCGGGAGGCCGCCTGCATCGTCGCGCGCACCTGCTGCGCGCCGCGGCCGCGTCGGCGCGACATGCCACGCGGCATCGACGCGTCGTCGGCGATGCGCTGCGCCTCGAGCGCCTGCGCCAGCCGCGTCGCGAAGAACTCGTCGTGTGCGTACATCGCCTCGAGGCGACGCAGCGTGCCGTCGTCCGCCTCCGGCAGGCGGGACGGCGCCCAGCTCGTCACCGAGTGGTCGCCTCGCAGTACGAGCGGCGTCGTCTGCGCCATCGCGATCGCGACCTCGTCGCCGAGCGAGCCGCCGAGCGGCGCCAGCGATCGATTCAGCCATCCGTCCCGCGCAGTGCCGACGGCGGCGCCGCCGTTCTCGAGCACGTCCTGACCGTCGAAGTGGGAGCGTTCGCGGTACGGGCTCGCGATCGCGTGCACCACCAGCGCCCGCTCGGCCTGGTACTCACCGTGGACCCCCCGCAGGCGCGGGTGCAGTCCGAACAGTCCGTCGAGCGGGAGCGCGCCGTCGCGTTCGCCCGGCGGCGGGAGCGCGAGCTCGCCGCGTCGCCTGCGATAGCTGCCGTCGCCGTGGGGTGGCGCGACGGCCAGGCCGTCGGCCGCACCGCGCAGGATGACGAGCACGAATCGTTCCTCGCCTCCGCCTCTCGCGAACGAAAGCCCCGGAGCTCCACACGCGACGGCCCCGATTCCGGCCGCCTTCAACAGGTCGCGTCTGCTGATCACGGCTACCTCCGCTGGAAGTCGGGTGACGCCAGCAGCAGCGTCATGCCCTGGCGCCTGCTCTCCGCGCGGGCGATCGCCTTGCGCGTCTCGGCGTCGAAGGTCGGGCCGAGTACGGCATCGCCGAGCTCCACCGGGTCGACGCGCGGACCGACGACCCGCGCGACGGCATGCGACCACTCGATGCGCTTGTAGAGCGCATCGGCGCCGCCCCACTCGCTCGCGGTGTCCGGCCAGCCGGCCGGGCTGCCGGGACGGAACGGCGCCTGTCCCATCAGGTCGAGCGCGCCGACGACGAAGCGGGACTCGCTCGGGACGTGGCGCAGCGCTCGCAGCGTCGAGATCACGAAGTCGTGCGGGGACTTGTACTTCGCGAACGGCGCCGCCCACGACTCGCCGGCGCCGACCAGCTTCTCGTAGACGGCCGACAGCGCGCCGCCGCTCTCGATCCACGTGGCGGCGAGCTCGTCGACGAGCTCCTTCGCCGGCTCGTCCGCGACGAAGTGGCGGGCGAGCTTCTCCGACACGAACTTCGCCGTCGACGGGTGGACCGCGAGGTCGCGCAGCACGGCCTCACCCTGCCCGACGCCGTCCTGCGAGTAGCGCTTGCCGAGCACCACGTGGTCGCCGGGCTCGTGGACCGCGGCCCGGAACTGGAAGGCGCCGGGAACGCCGTCGGCGAAGCGACGCCCCTCGCCGAGTCCGCCGATCGACCAGCCGGTGATCACCTTCGCGAGGTTCGTCACGTCCTGCTGCGTGTAGCCGCCTTCGACGCCAAGTGTGTGCAGCTCGAGGATCTCGCGCGCGAGGTTCTCGTTCAGGCCGACGTCGCGTTCGCGCTGCACGCGATTCGCGCGCTTCCCGAGCCTCGAGCCGGGACCGATCGAGCGCTGGTTGTCGAGGTAGAAGAGCATGGCCGGGTGCTGTTCGCAGGCCAGCAACAGGTCCTGGAAGCGGCCGGTCACGTGGGGCCGGATTGCCTCGTTCTCGTACAGGCCGGCGATCGCCGGCAGCGGTGGCTTGTCCGTCGAGATCGCGAAGTGGTTGCTCCAGAAGTGCACCAGGCGCTCGTGGAACGGATGGTCGCTCGCCGCGGCGGCGCGGTAGCGCGCGCCCGTCTGCGCGACGTAGTGACGCCGAACCAGCCTCACGAACTGCTCGACCACGTCTCGCGGGGCCTCGTCGTTCGCGGGGTCGCGAAGCTCGCGGCGTTCGCGGCGCAGGCCCTGGACCTCGACGAGGACGTCCGCGGACGACGGAAGCCCGCGGATCTCGCTCGGCGTCCGTGACGGCCCCTGCAGCTGATCGAGCAGCCAGGCCCCCGCGCGCGCGTCGATCTTCGCGAGGTCCCCGGGCCGGGCTCCCAGCCCGAAGCGATTGGCGGCGATGGCGGCGGTCGTCTTCATCAGGAGGTACGGATTAGACGGCCCAGGGCCGCGCTCGGGTTACGTCGCCTCTCGCCGCAGGGCTCCACCATCGACCAGAGGGCCGAGCCCCTACGGGGCCTCGCGCCGGGCTCCTGATCCGCCGAGCTGCCGCGAGGGGTGGTCTACCCGACCCGTTCGCAACGGCGAGCTCGCGAGGCGCGCGTCCGGCTCGAACGCCACGCGAGCCAGGCGGTCGCCAGCAGGCCCGCTGCTCCCGTCGCTCCCGCTGCGGGCTCCGGCACCTGGTTCGCCACGATCCCCGCGGTGGCCGAGTTCGCGGTGTAGCCCTCCGGCAGGTCGAAGACCTCGCCGCTGTCCAACGCCCCGAGCGCGAGCGCGAAGTCTCCGGTGGCGCGCGCATTGCCCCCGCCCGCGGAGGCCAGCAGGAGCGCCTCGATCCAGATCTCGAGCGTGAGCGGCGCGCCCGTCGGCGCCGTGAACGGTCCCACGGCGAACTCGGTCTGGCCCGTGGGCGGGACACTCCCGACGCCGTCGAAGACGCCGGTGCGGTTCTCGACGAGGCGGGGATCGGCCTCGCCGTCGTCGTCCACGAGCACCCGACTGTAGGTTCCGCGGAAGCCCACGTACTCCTCGCCGTTGCACAGGCTGCCGCCGAGATCGACGGTGATGCTGGACTGCGCGGTCGCGGTCTCGATGTTCTCCGCGAACTCGGTGTACGAGCCGTCGAACACGAGGTGGAGGCTCGTCTCCACGTCTGCCCCGGGGCCGCTGAAGACCAGGTCGTCTACCCGCAGGACCGCGAGCGTGCGGCCCGTTCCGCTGCCGGACGTCGGCGGGAAGTCACAACAGCTCGAGTTCGCGCGCGGCGCTGCGACAGCCACCACGAATCCGCGGCCCGCCTCGAAGGTGGCGTCGGCGCGGCCCTCGGGATCGCCGGGCCCGATCATCACCTCGCGCATGTCGGTCCACGGATCCGGACGCGTCGCGACCT
>JASJBO010000440.1 GCA_030066475.1 Myxococcota bacterium | reverse complement strand
TCGATGCGGTTCGAGACCATCGAGTAGCGCACGTCGATCACGCGGTCGGCGCGCGCGGGGTCGAGCGCGACGTAGCCCGAGGAGAACCAGCGGAAGCGCTCGAGGTCGCGCGCCTGCTGGGTGTCGGCGCCGAGCCAGGGGAGATCGCGGTCGACGACGAGTCTCGGTGCGGTGTCGCCCGGGAAGGAGGTTGCGGCCCAGCCCAGCCGGACGGCGTCGACGTGGTAGCGCCCGTCGGCCTCGTAGTAGGTCTTCCACACCAGCTGGTTCCCGAAGCTCGGCTTCGCTTCGAGGCTCGCCGCTTCGTGTCCCCGGCGCGCGGCGAGCTCGCGCCCGAACGTCTCGGCGCGCTCGCGCTGGACGACGCCCAGCAGCAGCACGGCGAGCGCCCACGCGCATGCGATGCGTGCCAGGCCCGGGGCCCGGCGCAGGGTGGCCGCCACGACCAGCGCGAGCAGCGGCAGCGTGAAGAGCGGGTCCACGACCGAGACCACGTTCCAGGCCACGCGGAGGTCGGAGAAGGGCCAGAGCAGCTGGGTGCCGTACGAGGTGCACGCGTCGAGCAGCCCGTGGGTGGCGAAGCCCGCCAGGCAGAACAGATAGGTCTCGCCGAAGCCGAGCCGTCTGCGCGCCACGGGGAAGAGCAGCCCGGCGCAGAGCAGGGCGCCGAACGGGATCGCGAGCAGCGCGTGGGTGAACTGACGGTGGACCTCGAGGAACAGCAGCGGGTCGCTGGGCGAGCGGATCAGCACGTCCAGGTCGGGCGCCATGCCCGAGACCCCGCCCAGCAGCGCGGCCCACGGCGCGCGCTCGCGGCGCGCGACCGCCTGCGCGACCGCCGCGCCCAGCGCGCCCTGGGTGACCGGATCCACCTACGGGGCGTGCCGGAGAACGCGGCCGGCGCGCGCGCCGGTGTGCTCGCCGTCCACCACGCTCACGCGACCGTTGACGATCGTGGCGCGGTAGCCGCGCGCGCGCTGGATGAAGCGCGGCGCGCCGCCCGGGAAGTCGTGGACGATCTCGGGCTGGCACTCGGCGACCGCGTCGGCGTCGAAGACGTTGACGTCCGCGCGCATGCCCGGGGCGAGGGTGCCGCGGTCGCGCAGGCCCATGATGCGGGCCGGCCCGGAGGTCATGCGCCGGATCGCCTCGCCCATCGAGAACAGGCCGGCCTCGCGCACCCAGTGCGAGAGCACGAAGCTCGCCCAGCCGGCGTCCATGATCTGTGACACGTGCGCGCCGGCGTCGCCGAGGATGGGGAACATGCGCTCGCTGGCGAGCAGTGCGCGCAGCGCTTCGAGGCTCTGGTTGAACATCCGGAACGTGAACAGGGCCTTGCCCCCGCTCTCGCGCGAGAGGCGCAGGAAGGTCTCGGACCAGTGCTCGCCGGCGGCGTCGGCCATGGCTTGCAGGTTCCGGCCGGGCGGACTGGTGTAGTCGGGCGAGTCGCCGGCGCCCATCCAGAACACCTGCTCCGGCGGCGCGGTCCGGACCCGCCCGCTGCGGGCGTCCTCGACCAGCCGTGCGCAGCGCTCCGGGTCCTCGATCGCGGCCAGGCGGCCGGCGAAGTCGAGCTGGCGCAGCTCCCGCCAGATGCGGCCGCCGACGGGCAGCATGCCCTGGAGGCCGAACACGAAGCCCGAGCCGCGCGGCTGCGACACGGCGCTGATGTCGAGGCCGCCCTCGCACAGGCCCTCGAGGTAGGCCGCCGCCCGAGCGCCCGACTCGCGGTCGGGGCCGACCCCGAAGCTGAACAGGATGCGGCCGCCGCTCGCCTTTGCCAGGTTGCGCAGCAGCTCGGTGGTGAACTCGAACTGGCTGAAGTCGAGCACGTTCTGCATCAGCCCGTCGCGCGCCCCGACCGCCTCGGCGATGCGCAGCAGCTCGTCGGCGTCGGCGTACGTGCCGGGGATCGAGCGGCCGTCGGGCAGCACGTGGGGCGGGTAGCGGTTGGTCGAGAAGCCGACGGCCCCCGCGTCGATCGAGCGGGCCACGATCTCGGCCATCTCCTGCTTCTCGGCCTCGGTCGCCTGCTCCTCCACCGCGCGCTCGCCCATCACGTAGAAGCGCACGGCGCAGTGGCCGACCAGGCCCGCGACGTTGAGGCCGGGTCGCAGCCGCTCGACGGCGTCGAGGTAGCCGCCGTAGTCCTCCCAGTCCCAGGGCAGGCCGCCCAGGATGGCGTCCTTCGGGATGTCCTCGACCGTCTCCATCATGCCGGCCAGCAGCTCCCGGTCGCTCGGCCGGCAGGGGGCGAAGGTGACGCCGCAGTTGCCCATCATCACGGTCGTGACGCCGTGCCAGCTCACCGGCGTGAGGTCGGGGTCCCAGCCGATCTGCGCGTCGAGGTGGGTGTGGATGTCCACGAAGCCCGGCGTGACCATGTGGCCGCTGGCGTCGATCTCCTCGCGGCCGCCGCCGTCGATCTCGCCCACGGCGGTGATCACGCCGCCATCGATCGCCAGGTCGCCGGCCACGGGCTCGCCCCCGGTGCCGTCCACCAGCTGTCCGCCTCGGATCACGATGTCGTGTGCCATGGGGCTCCCGTGTGTCGTTCAGCGCGGTGTCGCGTGCGTCCCCATGCACCCGGTGATCATGGGGAGGTCGAGGAAGGTCTTCATGCCCGGACCCGGCGCTTCGCAGACCAGGGGCACGGCGTTCACCAGATGATAGGCCGTCGTGCTCAGGCCCTGGGCGACGCGCTCGTCGTGGGTCAGCTCGGGCGGGAAGTCGATGTCGATGTTCAGGTTGACGTCGCCCTCGAGCGCGATGCGCCAGCCCGACTCGCGCGGCAGGTCCATCTTGCGCTGGAGCCGGGTCTGCCGGTTGTCGTCGACGTACCAGATCTGCTCCTGGACGATCTCGGTGCCCTCGCGGGTGCGGCCGATGTGCTGGTAGTGGTTGAGGGCGATCGTGCCCTCCGCGATGATGCCCACCGCGGTCTCGATCGGCTGGTTGGCGAGGATGAAGTCGTGCCTCGCCTCGTACTCGACCACCTCGCTGCCGAGCCCCTCGGCGATCATGTCGATCGGCTCGTTCCAGCTCCTGGCGAGCATGGCCTTGAGCGGGTTGTTCGCGGCCTGCTCCGGCGTCTTGCCCAGGTTCATCAGCTCGCGCATCACGCCTTCGGAGCTGTAGGTGCGGCAGTCGCCGCACTCGGTCATCGTGATGCGGTCGATGCGGTTGCACCAGCCGCTGAAGGTGAGCGGGAAGCGCTCCGCGATCCCTCCCGGGTTGCAGCCCGAGGCGTGGAAGTTCACGCCCCCGCGCTCGCAGGCCGCGTCGATCTGGGCGGCCACCTCCGGATTCTGCACCCAGGGGAACCAGTACGGACACGGTGTGACGACGTGCTTGCCGGACTCCAGCAGGCGGCAGATCTCGTCGGTGCTCCACGGCAGCGGGCAGTAGAGCACGCAGTCGGCGTCCAGCTCGACGATGGCGCCGGCGTCCTGGGTCGCGATCACGCCGGTCGGCTCGATCCCGACGATGTCGCCGGCGTCGCGGCCCGTCTTGTCGTCGCTGTAGACCTTGACGCCGACCAGCTCGAGCCGCGGATGGCGGACGATGCTGCGCACCGCCGCACTGCCCACCACGCCCGTCGCCCACTGCACGACCCGATAGGTGCCCGCCATGCCCTTGATCCAAGACTCGATTCGAACCCCTGTCAAGGTCTTGCTGCCCGGGTTGCCCGGTGCCTCCACCTTGTGCATGCTGGTCGAGCCT
This sequence comes from Myxococcota bacterium, assembly GCA_030066475.1. Next base: position 1,824 of record JASJBO010000440.1, on the reverse strand, counting down.
TGCGACCTCGCGAGAGCTCCACGCTCGAGGCGCCCGTATGCAGATCACCCTCACGCTTCGCGGCTCTCTGACGGACTACCTGCCTCCGGGCGACGGACGCTACTCACGCCCGCTGGAGGTCGCCCACGGCGTCACGATCGACGAGGTGCTCGTGCGGCTCGGAGTGCCCATGGAGCTGGTGCAGCTCGTCCTCGTGAACGGGGTCAGGGTGCCCGCGGGGCAGCTCGACACCACCGGCCTGTGCGCCCACGACACGCTGGCCGTCTGGCCACCGCTCGCGGGCGGCTGAGGCCGAGGAGGCGCCATGACCTACCCGCTCTCCCAGCAGGAGCTCGAGATCCGGCTCGACGACGGGCACTGGGAGGCGCGTGCCGTCGAGGGCGTCGAGATCCTCGGGCCCATCGACCACGGCTGGCACCGCTTCCAGCGCGACCCCGACTGCTTCACCTTCGGCGAGGGCCTGCTGGCGGGCAGCTCGATCCCGGGCTCGCGGCGCCTGTTCTGCTGCGCCTGGAGCCCGCAGTGGCAGGGCTTCTTCGTCTCCAGCATCGGCGGGGCCGCCTACACCTTCCACGCTCTGGGCGTGAACTACGTCGCGCTGCGCGGGCGCTGCGCCGAGCCCAGCGTGCTGCTCCTCAATCACCGCGAGGGCGAGCTGCGCGTCCGGATCGAGGCGGTGGACGTCGACGCCCTGTGGGCCGAGGGCGCGCCGTCGGAGGAGCGCCGGCCGACCGGGTTCTTCGCCCTGCAGCAGGCGCTCTTCGAGCGCTACGCCGGCGAGTATCCGGCGGACCGCGTCCGCGTGCTGGCCGTGGGGCCCGCGGCCCGCGTCACGCGCGAGGGCGTCATCGGCTCGAGCCCGCTGCGCCGCGGCGAGCTGTCGGCGGTCGTGGACTGGGCCGGCCGCGGCGGGCTCGGCAGCCGCCTGCTGCAGCAGCACAACGTCGTGGGCTGTGTCTTCGGCGGCGACTGGGAGGATCCCGACCTGCCGGATTCGGACGAGATCAACGGCTACTTCCTCGAGCACTTCGGCCAGAAGGCGATCCAGGCCGACCTCGCCATGACCCAGAAGTACCGCTACTTCCCGGAGTTCGAGACCGGCGGGACGTTCGGCGTCAACATGCACGAGCTCGACGACCGCATCCTCAGCTTCAACTACCGCAGCGCCTACGCGAGCGCGGAGGAGCGGTCGCAGCAGCACCAGGCCTTCGTGCTCGATCACTACCTCGCGCAGTACAACCGCGAGACGATCGAGACCAAGAGCTTCCAGCACTGCGGGGAGCCGTGTGCCGTGGCCTGCAAGAAGCTGAACGGGCCCTACAAGAAGGACTACGAGCCCTACCACGCGCTGGGACCCCAGGTGGGCGTGTTCGACCAGCGCGCGGCCGAGCAGCTCAACGACCGCGTCGATGCGCTCGGCTTCGACGCCATCCAGACCGGCGGCACCCTGGCCTGGGTGCTGGAGCTCGTCGCGGAAGGACTCCTCCCGCCCGAGGACTTCGGCTTTCCGCCCGCCTCGGAGCTGAGCTTCCGCTTCGCCCACGGTCCCGAGGACTTCGACGTGGTCGAAGACAGCCTGCGCAACGCCCGCTACGCGCTGGCGGTGCTCGAGGCCATCGTCGGCGACGAGCGCTGCGCGCCATTTCGCCTGGGCATCCGGGCCGCGGCGCGGGAGCTCGACCGCCGCTACGGCATCTCCAGCGTCGACCGCACCGTGTGTCTCGCCCACGGCGACGAGGGCTACATGGTGCCCAACCAGTACTGGGTTCCCGGCATGGCGAGCCCCATGCCGATGATGGGGAAGTACTACGTCTACTACGGCCC
>JASJBO010000439.1 GCA_030066475.1 Myxococcota bacterium | reverse complement strand
CCCCGAGGGGCCCCGGCGCAGGGAAGCAGACAGCGGGAGGCGGGCCCTGCTAGAGGACCGGGCCGCAGGTCGCGAAGGCGCCCGAGTCGAGGCAGTCGCCCTCGGGGTCGGTGCCGGTCAGGCACAGCACGCTCGCCGTGCAGCGCCGGTTCAGGAAGTTCGGCCCGCACGCCTCGACGAAGCCGTCGGCGCCGCCCTGGCAGTCGCAGCTCACGACCTCCTCGCCCTCCGGGCACGGGTCGCCCAGCAGCGAGAGCGTGCCGGAATGGCCCGGCAGGCAGATGCGGTCCTCGAACGGCGGCAGCGGATCGCCGCGGCGCACGTTGGTGACGCACAGCGGCATCTCGTTGCTCTGCCAGCCGTCGCCGTTCAGCACCTGCATCACGTGCACGCCGGCCGGGAGCCCCGGGTCGAGCGTCACCTCGATCACGTCCCGCCCGGTCTCCGGCGCCACGCCGGCCACCATCGAGCAGCTCTCGCACAGGTCGCCGTTCACCAGGATGCTGCCGTCCGCGTCCACGTACTGGGCGTCGAGCGTGAAGGTCGCCACCTCGTTCTGGTACGGGGCGGGCAGGTTCGGCGCGTCGCCGTTCTCCTCGATCGCGCGCACGTCGGGATCGATGTCGAGCAGCGGCTGGCGGTCGGCGCCGCCGATGCTGATGCCGCCGGGCAGGTCGCAGGTGATCGTGATCGGCGCGTCGAGGACCGCGGCCAGGTCGCGCAGCTGGTCGCCCGTCCGGTTCCACCCGTTGGCCGTCGACCAGACGCCGGTGGTCGGGTCGAAGCGCATCTCGCCGAGCCGGTAGCCGGTGGCGACCGCCGTGACGCGACCCTCGCCGGCGTACTTCTCGATCATGGCCAGCATGTCGCCGACGCCCGCGTCGGCCGCGTTGTCGGCCGTCAGCTCGAGCTGGTGGCCGGCGAGACCCGGCAGGCCCGTGCCGATCTCCTCCTGGAACTCCCAGATCGCGTCGCCGCGCACGCCGTAGACCAGCGTGAACAGGCCCTCGAAGGTCGCGATGAAGTTGCCGCGCTCGGTGAAGCCCTCGGCGGGGTCGTAGATGTGCTCGCCGCTCGGGAACGGGACCTCGGCCAGCGGGAAGCCGAACACGAACTCGAGCAACGGCGAGTTCAGGTTGCAGGGGTCGCCTTCCAGCGTGACGTCGATCGGATTGCCCTGGAGCTCGACCTGGAAGGCCTTGGGGAGCGGCTCGATGCCATCGGCACAGGCCTGGGCCCCGCGCAGGATCTCCTCGGACGAGAAGATCCCGTTCGAGAACAGCGGCACGCGATCCCACATGCCGCGCGCCGACGGGACGTCGAAGCCGCCCACCACCGACGAGTTGGTCGACACGGTGAGCGGCAGCGAGTGGCAGCCCATCGGGTTGTCGGCGCAGGTCGTGGGCGCGAAGTCGATCACCTGGCCCACGCCGTCGTTGATGCCCTTGTCGTCCTCGTTGGTGAAGAAGTCCGAGACGCCCAGGTTCGCCATCTCCGAGAGCCGGTCGGTGGGCCGCCGGTTGGGCGCGTTGGGGAAGGCGACCGCGGCCTGGAAGGCCGCCATCGCGTCGCGCTCGGTCTCGGTGAGCGCGCCCGGCTTGTTGGTGCCGTCGGGGCCGAGCTGGCCGTCGTCGGGCTGGCAGCCGCCGGGCACGTTGTGCTGGCACATCGGCCCCGACAGCGCGGCGTCCACCAGGTGCCGGATGCAGCCGATCTCGCCGTCCACCTCGAGGTCGCAGTCGGGCGCGGTGTCGAACGGGGCCAGCGGGTTCTCGAGCGCGATCGGATCCGAGAGCACGCCCTCCCAGTGCAGCGGCAGCGTGTCGCGCAGCCCGCGGATCGGCATCGTGGTGCGCGGCTCGGCGATCTCGCCGTTCGGCATCGGCCCGTCCTCGGGGCCGTTCACGGTGTTGATCGTCCAGACGAGCTGGTCGATGTTCCCGTTCGGGTGGCACATGCCGCAGGCGAAGGTGCGGCTCGTGGAGGCGCGCGCCGTGTGGAACGCGATCCGGCCGAGGCGGACGTCCTCGGGCGTCGGGTCCTGCCCGACCACCACCGGCACGCCCACGGGCGCCGGGCTCAGCGGGTTCGAGACGTCCACCACCGAGACGGTGCTGTCGGCGGTGTTGAGCACGTAGGCGGTCTGCGCCGAGCCGTCCGGCGCCGAGCGCAGCGCCACGCCCTCGGGCAGCGCGCCCACCAGCGCCGAGCCCTGCACGTTGCCGTCGCGGTCGAGCGTGAACAGGCCGTGCATCGGGGCGCGGCCGTCGCCCGGGTCGCCGTCGGCCGCCTGCGCGGTCACCACGACGGTCTGGCCGTCGCCGCTCACGCGGATGCCGTACGGGTTGGGCACGGTGCGGCCCAGGGACGCGGCCGAGCCGTCGAGGTCGACGAGGGCCGGGGCGCCGCAGCCGCTCGCGTCGCAGTCCAGGATGGCCAGGCGGTTGTCGAACAGCTTGTTGTCGAGGTTGCGCAGGCCGTCGAGGTGGTTGTTGGCCTCGGTGTGCGAGACGTACAGGCGCGTCACGCCGCCGTCGGAGCTCGCGGCCATCCCGTTCAGCATGGTGCCGACGGTGTCCACCACCTGCTCGAGCACCAGCGTCTGGGCGTCGAACCGGAACAGGTCCCGGTCGGGAATGTCGGTGTCGCGCACGACGCGGCCGCCGATGTTCGGGTTCACCGCGGCGAAGGTGAACACGGTGCCCAGGATCAGGCCCTGCTCGAGGTTCAGGTCGGCGACGAGGTCACCGGAGAAGTCGCAGCCCTCGTCGGTGCGGGTGGTGTCGTCCTCGGTGACACCCAGCGCCTGCGGGAAGGGGCCGTCCGGCTCGCCCAGCGTGTCCACGTCGTAGGGCCAGCAGGTCGACATCTCGGTCTGGTTCAGTGACTCGAAGGGAGCGACGTAGAGCTTGCCGCCCGCGACGGTGAGGGCGCGCGGCGCCTGGGCGGGGATGGCCAGCCGGGTCGGGTTGATGCTGGCGCGGCCGGTCTCGTCGACGTCGAGCACCAGCACCTGGTTGGGCTCGTCGAGCGTCACGAAGGCGCGCGTGGCGCTGGCGAACGAGATCGCAACCGGCTCGTTCATCCGCGTCACGCCCTCGGCGTCGAGATCGGTGAGGGTTTGGACCACGGCGAGCCGGTCGCGGCTCACGACCTGGACCGAGTCGGAGCCGTGGTTCACCACGAACACCAGCTCGTCGCCGTCCACGCCGCCGGGCAGCACGCCCACGCCGGTCGGGTCGTGGCCGACCTTGATCTCGGCGAGCAGCGACGGCAGGGCACCCGTCACGTCGAGCACCGAGAGCGTGCCGGTGGTGGTGTTCGCCACGTACAGGGTCGTGCCGTCCTCGGAGAGAGCGATCGGATCGATCTGCGGCGAGACGAAGAGCTGGGCGCCGGACTCGGGCAGGTCGGGGACGGTGCAGCCCGTGCCCGCGGCCATCGCGACGACGATCGCGGCGGCGAGCCACGGCCTGCCGAGTCGCCGGCTGCCGAATCGATTCGGCATCCCTTGGTGCATACCCGTTCGCGTCTGCATGCGGTTCACTCCATCGGCTTGGGGGCATCGCTCGCGCATCGCCAGCGATCGGGGCGCGTGTCGTTGCGGGCTCCTGGAGCAGCCTCCACGGCAGGCGCGGGGCGGGCCACAGCCGGAGCGGCTCGTGGCCTCGGGCATTATAACCATCCGGGAAGCAACGGAAATCGGAGTCTTACCCAGCGTTAGAATCCAGGATTTGCCCTCCGGGGAAAGCGAGTGGCGCCGGTCCTTCTCGATCTCCCGCTGGCTGCTTCTGCGCGCCCTGGGTGGCATCTATGCGATCGCGTTCGCATCGTTCTGGGTCCAGGCCTCCGGGCTGGTGGGCGAGGGCGGGATCCTCCCGGCGGTGGCGCTGCTCGACTCGGTCCAGGAGCGGCTCGGGCTAGCCGCCTGGTGGCGGCTGCCGAGCGTGTTCTGGCTGGCCAGCGGCGACGCGGCGCTCCACGCGGCCTGCGCGCTGGGCGTCGCTGCGGCGGTGGTCCTGGCGCTGGGCCGGGTGCAGCGGATCTGCTGCGTCCTGCTCTGGGCGCTCTACCTCTCGATCACGTCGATCGGCCAGATCTTCCTCGGCTACCAGTGGGACGCCCTGCTGCTCGAGACCGGGCTGCTGGCGATCGCGCTGGCGCCCGCCGGCCGGCGCGCCCGGCTGCGCGACGCCGCCCCTCCACATCCCGTCGTCCTGTTCCTGCTGCGCTGGCTGCTGTTCCGGCTGATGTTCCTGTCGGGCGCCGTGAAGCTCGCCTCGGGCGACGCCGCCTGGCGCGATCTCACGGCGCTCGCCTACCACTACTGGACGCAGCCGCTGCCGAGCTGGACCAGCCCGCTGGCCCACGCGCTGCCCGAGGCGGTCCACCGGGCCGCGACCGGGGCCGCCCTCGCGATCGAGCTGGTGCTGCCCTTCGCGGTGTTCGGCCCGCGCCCGCTGCGGCTGGCGGCGGCGCTCGGGTTCCTGGCGCTCCAGCTCTCGATCAACGCCACGGGCAACTACGGCTTCTTCGGCCTGCTCTCGCTGGCCCTGTGCCTGCCGCTGGTCGACGACGGCGTCTGGCGCCGCGTTCCGGCGCTGCGGCGCCGCGCCCCGCCCGGCCCCGCCGCGCCCCGGAGGCGGAGCCGCGCGAGCTGGGCGGCAGCGGCAGTCGCCGCGCTGGCCGTCGTGGGGATCACCTCGGCCCTGGGCTGGCGACGCGTCGCCCGCGCGCCGCTGCCGCCGGCGATCGAGGCCGCGGTGGACGTGGTGCGGCCGTTCCACTCGCTCAACGCCTACGGCCTGTTCGCCACCATGACCAAGGACCGGCCCGAGATCGAGCTGGCCGGCAGCCGCGACGGCCGTCACTGGGAGGTCTACGAGTTCCGCTACAAGCCCGACCGTCTCGACGAGGCGCCGCCCCTGGTGCCGGGCCACATGCCGCGGCTCGACTGGCAGATGTGGTTCGCGGCGCTGGGGAGCTGCCGCGGCAGCCCCTGGCTCCTGGCGCTCCAGCATGCCCTGCTGCGCGGCGCACCCGCGGTCTCGGCGCTGCTCGAGCGCGACCCCTTTCCCGACGCGCCGCCCCGCTACCTGCGGGCCGATCTCTACCGCTACCGGTTCGCCGAGCGGGGCTCGGACTGGTGGACCCGGGAGCGGCTCGGACCGTACTGCCCGATCCTGGCGCTCGACGGGCCCGAGGGCGAGGGCCTGCGGGTCGCGCGGCCGGAGTAGGTATCATGGCTGTGAGGCGCAGAGGGGGGTCTTGAGCTCGTTGCGAACGATCGCCGGAGCCACCGTCGCGGTGTCGCTGCTGGCCCTGGGCGGGGCCACCGCGGCGAGCGAGGCCGAGGAGATCGGCATCGTCGCGACCCTGCCCGAGGCGGACGCCCACTGGACCCACGCGGTCTGGGTGCCCGACCGCCTGTTCGCCCACAGCAAGCTCTTCGACGGCGACAGCGGCGAGATGCTGGGCGCGATCGACGGCGGCGTGGCGATCACGCCCAAGCCACCGCTGCTGGCCCGCGGACGCGGCGAGCTGTACTCGGTC
>JASJBO010000438.1 GCA_030066475.1 Myxococcota bacterium | reverse complement strand
CTGGTCTACCCGGTGCCCGCGGGTCCCGGTCTGGGCATCCACGCCACCGTCGACCTGGGTGGGCGCATCCGCTTCGGTCCCGACGCCGAGTACGTCGACGCGCTGCGCTACGACGTCGACCCGGCCAAGGCGGCGGGCTTCGCGCGCGCGGCGGGCCGCTACCTGCCGGGGCTGCGCGCGGAGCAGCTCGCGCCCGACTACGCCGGGATCCGTCCGCGTCTCGCCGGGCCCGGCGAGGCGTTCCGCGACTTCGTGGTCGCGGAGGAGTCGGATGCCGGCCTGCCGGGCCTCGTGAACCTGATCGGGATCGAGTCGCCCGGGCTCACCGCCTCGGAGGCGATCGGCGCGCGCGTCGTCGAGCTGCTCGCCGGGCTCTGAGCGCGGCCAGGGTCGCGCCCGCGGCCGCCAGGCCGGCCGCGCCCGCCGGCTCGGGCAGGCCGGTCGCGTAGTAGATCTGGTCGAGCGTTTCCGGCCGTCCCACCCAGGCGAGCTTGTCGGCGTACAGCGACGGCTGGGTGTCGTTGAAGTCGTTGTCGGTGATCGGGATCACCTCGCTGCCGTCCCAGTAGTGGATCTCCCAGTCGCGCCCGTCCCAGAACTCGTAGGCGATCGCGCCGTCATGGAGCGAGGGCGCGAAGCCGACGCCGCCGACCGGGTTGGCCTCGACGCCGTCCCAGTAGAAGATGTGCCAGTCGTCCTGGAAGCGGCCGACGTACGCCAGCGTGCCGTCGTACAGCGAGGGACTCGTGCCGTCCGGAATCGCCAGGGTGTCCGCCGCGCCGTCCCAGAGCACCCACTTCGTACCGCCCTCGCGCCCGTAGGCGCGCCAAGCCACCTCGAAGCCGTGCGCGGAGGGCCGCTCGTTGGTGAAGCTCGAGGCGGGGCAGCAGGGGTCGGAGATCACGGTCTCGCGGTGCAGGCTCTCGTTCCAGTAGTGCACCTCGGGTGCGACCAGCCACGCGATGTTGCCGCCGGCGCCGAGCGACGGGTAACGGTCGTGGACCTCGTTGTCGGTGAGCGGCGCCCAGCGGGGGATCGAGTCCCGATGGTAGACGTAGATCTCCCAGTCGGAGCCGTGGTTGCCGCGCCCCTGCCAGACGATCTTCGCGTTGCCGCTCGACGAGGGGTGCTCCTTGTCCCCCCCGTCGTCGGTGAGCGTCGCGATGTCGATCACGGGGCTGTCCAGGTTCGCGATCATGATCTCGTACGAATCGCCGTCCCAGCCGACCCAGGTCACCCACCCGTCGTTTAGCGACGGGTGGTAGTTGTTGCCGCCGTCGGTGAGCGGGTGCACCTCGATCTCCGCTCTCGCCCCGGCGCCGAGCAGCGCGACCACGAGCACTCCGATTGCGAATCGCATCGCCTAGTCCCCTTCTTGGCGAACCTATGCACGCAGCGGAGTCTCGCCAGCGGCAACGGGTGTCGGGCGGGCGACACGCGGCGCTCCGCGGGAGGCGGCTCAGTCCCCGAGCCAGGCCACCGCGGCGGCGACGTTGTCGCCGGAGTCGTTGCGGCGGTGCGCCTCGAGGGCGCGCTCGACCACATCGCGGGCGAGCACCGGCGCGCGCTGACCCGGGGACGCCGCCTCGGCGCTGCGTGCGGCCTCGGCCACCGCGGCGGCGGGGTCCGCGAGGCCGATGCGGCGCTCGGACAGGCCGTCGGTCACTGCGGCGATCGCCCGGGTCTCGGCGAGGGGCAGCACGTCGATGTGGGCGCGCCGCTCGAGCTCGCTCGGTGTCAGGCGCTTCGATCCCAGGAACGGTCCGCCGCGGGCGCGGGGCGGCGCCAGGTCGCGGGCGCCGGTGTCGTCCACGCGGAACAGGTGGCTGTCGCCGATCGAGGCCGTGACGAGCTGGTCCTGCTCGGGTCGCGCCACCCCGAGCGAGAGCGTCGTGCGGGCGCCGCGCCCGTCGCGCTGGAGGTCCAGCACCACGTCGTTGATCTCGACCAGCGCCATCAGCACGTGCTGGAACCAGGCGTGTGCGTCGTGTCCCTTGCCCTCGGTCCAGGCCGCGGCGTTGGTCTCGAGCAGATGGAGCAGGGCGTTCTCGGACGCCTCGTGGCCCGAGTGGCCGTCGGCGACGGCAACCAGCAGGCCGGACGCGCCCACCGCGCACAGGGCGGCGTCCTCGTTCGGGTCGGTGTAGGCGTAGGTCTTCGGCGCGCCGCCCCGCGAGATCGCGACGGCCGCCCGCTCCATCGCCGCGTCTGCCAGCTCGCCCACTACGGCGTGATCGCGTCCGCGCAGGAGCGCCGCCCTCAATCCCGCGCCTTCGGCAGCTCGGGCCGCGCGGGGGCCTCGAGGTTGGGGAGCGGATTGCGCGCGAAGGCCAGCTCCTCCACCGGCTTGCCGCCGATCAGGTGCTCCTGGATGATGCGCTCGAGCGCCGCCGGCGTGCATTCGCGGTACCAGGTTCCTTCGGGATAGACCACGGCGATCGGGCCGCCCCTGCAGATGCGCAGGCACTCGACCTGGGTCCGATAGACTCCCCCGCGCGCGCGGTCGAGACCGAGCTCGCGCAGGCGCTTCTTGAGGAAGGCCCACGACGCCTGGCCCTGCTCCCGGGGCGCGCAGTCGCCGCGCACGCAGAGCAGGATGTGGCGACCGTACTGGCCGACGCGCAGGCCGCGCGCCAGCATGGCAAGATCCGGCTCGGGAGCGCCCATCGAGCGCCGAGTATAACGGGCATCCGGGAGGGAGCCGCGGGATGGAACCGGTGGAGGCAGTGCTGATCGGCGCGGGCAACCGCGGTCGCGACGTCTACGCGCGCTGGGCGCTCGCCCACCCGGAGCGGCTCCGGATCACCGCCGTCGCCGAGCCCGACGATGCGCGCCGGAGCGCGCTCGCGACCGACCACGGGCTGCCTCCCGAGCGGGTGTTCCGGGACTGGACGGCGGCGCTCGCGGAGCCCGCGCTGGCGCCCGTCGCGATCGTTGCGACCAGTGACAACGAGCACGTCGGCCCCGCGCTGGCGGCGCTGGCGCGCGGCTACGACCTGCTGCTCGAGAAGCCGATCGCGCCCACCCCCGCCGAGTGCCTGCGCGTGGTCGAGGCTGCCGAGGCCGGCGGGCGCGCGCTTCAGATCTCGCACGTGCTGCGCTACACGCCGTTCTACCGCGAGGTGCGTCGGATCGTGTCCGGCGGCGCGCTCGGAGACGTCGTCCACGTCGAGCTGAAGGAGCACGTGGCGCACTGGCACATGGCGCACTCCTACGTGCGCGGGCGCTTTCGCAGCCGCGCGTTGGCGGCGCCGCTGCTGCTGGCGAAGTCCTGCCACGACCTCGACCTGCTCTGCTGGCTGGTGGGACGGCCGCCGCGCCGCGTCGCGTCGTTCGGTCGCCTGGGGCACTTCCAGCCGGAGGCCGCGCCCCCGGGCGCTCCGGCCCGCTGCACCGACGGCTGCCCGGTCCAGGAGCGCTGTCCGCATGACGCCGTGCGCTTCTACCTGGGGCCCGACGAGGCGCTGGCGCGCAGCTGGCCGTGGTCCGACGTCTCGGCCGACCCGTCGCGGGAGGCGCGCCGCCGCGCGCTCGAGAGCGGCCGCTATGGCCGCTGCGTCCATCGCTGCGACAACGACGCGGTCGATCACCAGGTGGTGGCGCTCGAGTTCGAGGGCGGCGCGACCGCGTCGTTCACGGTGCAGGGTCTCGCCGCTCGCGAGCAGCGCACCGTGCGCATCAGCGGGACACGCGGCGAGCTGCGCGGCGTGCTCGACGGCGGCGAGATCGAGCTGTCGCATCCGGGCGAGCTCGGGGTCGAGCGCCGGCGCGTCGAGGGCTCGCTGCTCGGCCACTACGGCGGCGACGACGGGCTGCTCGAGCACTTCACCGATCACCTGGCGCGCGGCGAGCGCGAGCCGCTGCGCGAGTCGGGCCGGAGCGCCCTCGAGAGCCACCTGCTGGGCTTCTGCGCCGAGGCCGCCCGCGAGTCGGGGCGCGTCCTCGAGCTCGCCGAGTTCCGCGGCCGGGTCGCGCGGGCGGAGGCGTAGTGGGCGAGCCGGACGGGCGCCGCGGTGCGCTGGCGCTCTCGCTCGGGGCCGCGCTCGGGATCGGGCTCGCGGCCTGGTCGATCCTGGCGGGGGAGGCGGCCCCGGGGCGAGTGCCGGCCGGCGCCGTCGCGCTGGTCAACGGCCGACCCATCGACCGCGAGGCGTTCGCGCGCTTCGTCGGTGCGGCGGCGCGCGAGCGCGGCTCGCTCGAGCTCGACGACGCGGAGCAGCGCCGGCTGCTCGACCGCCTGATCGACGAGGAGCTGCTGCTGCAACGCGGCCTCGAGCTCGGTCTGCCGCGCCGCGAGCCGCAGGCGCGGCGCGCGATCGTGACGGCGGTGGTCGACGAGGTGACCTCGTCCGAGCAGCCTGCGCCGGCCGGTCGGGACGAGCTCGAGGCCTTCTACGCCGAGCACGCCGCGCGCTTCGCACGCCCGGGGCCCGTCGAGGTCGAGGTGGCGCAGGTCGAGGTCGGCGCGACGGGGGAGGTCGTGGCGCACCGGCGCGCCGGCGAGCTGGCGCGCCGGTGGCGCGCCGGGGAGCCCTCCCCGGTCGTGCTGGCGGAGCTGGGCGATCCGCTGGACCCGCCCGCGCCCGCGGGCCTGGTGCCGATCGACACGCTCCGGCGGCGCTTCGGAGGAGCCGCCGTCGCCCGCGTCCTGGCGCTCGATCCCGGCGACGTCGGGGCGCCTGCGCGCGGGCCCGACGGCTACCTGGTGTTCCGGCTGGTGCGCCGGGCGCCCGACGAGGTGCCGCCGCTCGACGCCGTCCTCGACGACGTGCGCTCCGCCCATCGGCGCCAGCAGCACGACCGGCGCCTGCTCCGATTCCTGGAGGAGCGCCGCCGCGCTGCGGAGATCGTGATTCTCGATCCGGCGCTGCGCGACGTCGACGGCTGAGTTGCCCGTCGACGCGCGCGCGCCGCTGTGCGACAGGTGGGGCGTGACGGGATCCCCGGAGACCGCAGCCCTGGTGCGCGCGATTGCTCACGAGGTGGCCAACCACCTGGCGGGGATCCGGTTCGCGGCGCACCTGGTCGGGCGGCAGGCCGAGCCCGCCGAACGCGCCGGCGACATCGACCAGGCGGCCGTCTGCGCGGGTGCGCTGCTCGCCCTGATCGGGCCGCTGCTGCGCGAGGGACCCGCGCGGTGCCGCACGGTGTCGGCCGCGGCGCTGCTCGAGGCCGTGCGTGCGGACCTGGGCTCGCTCGGCATCCCGGACGGCGCGGTCGAGGTGGAGACGGAGCCCGGGCTCTTCGCGGCCCGCCTCGAGGTGGAGTGCGTGCGGCCGGTGCTCGTCCAGCTCGCGGTCGACGCCGTCGCGCACGGCGGCGAGGGGCCCACCCGCCTGCGGGCGACCCGCGTCGACGACGAACGGCTGCGCCTCTCGGTGGAGGACTGCGCGGCGCCCCTCGATCCCGCGGAGGCGCTCGACGACGCTGCCGCGAGCGGCCGCGCCCTCTCGCTCCGCATCGCCCGCTGCCTCGTCACCCGCGTCGGCGGCCACCTCGACGCCGCCCCGCGCCCCGACGGCACCCACATCCACCTCCTCTTCGACCGAGAGG
>JASJBO010000437.1 GCA_030066475.1 Myxococcota bacterium | reverse complement strand
GCCCCCGCGGGATCGGGCGAGCGCCTCCTGGTCCCAGACCATGTCCAGGGCAGTGAAGAGCTCGTCAGCCCGCTCCAGCAGGGCGTCGGGCGTCTGCCCGGCGATCTCGCCGCCTCCGTCCTGGTGGAGCCGGCGCCCGGCCTCGAGGCAGGTGCGTGCCAGCTCGGGCCGCATGCCGAGCTGCTCGGCGGCGTCGAGGCTCTGCGCCCAGAAGCGCTGCGCCGCGCGCCGGTGTCCGCGCAGCCAGGCGGCGCTGCCCGAGAGGCGCAGCACCTCGGGTCGGTGCCAGGCGACGCGCTGGGCGGCGCCGCGCGCGGCGCGGCCGTGCCGTCGCGCCCGGCCCGCCGCCGCCCGGCGCACGCCCGCATCGTCGCTGGTCTCGAGACGCGCCACGTCGAGCAGCAGGCGCGAGCGCAGGTGGCTGCTCAGGTGGAACGGGAAGACCGGGCGCGAGCGCGCCACGATGCGGTCGCCCTCGTCGAGCGCCTGGGCCGCGGCGTCCAGCTTGCCGAGCTGCGTGTGCGCCTTCGCCTTCGCGCTCAGCGCCAGCAGGTGCAGCAGGTCCTCGGGGTTCTCCTGGTAGTACGCCTCCGCCGCCTCGAGCGCGTCCTCGGGCCGGCTCTGCACCAGGCGCATCAGGGTGGGCAGGTAGTAGTGGTTGGTCTTGGCGAGGTCGTACTGGTAGAGGTCCCAGATCTTGTCGATCGCACCGATCGCCGTTCGCGCCGCCGCCCACTCGCCGCGGTGGATGCGCTTCTCGGCGACCAGCCCGAGGTAGGTCGTCACCTCCCAGAGCTGCCCGTACGACAGGTTCTCGTCGACGAGCGCGTCGTCCACCTCGAGCGCGTCGGACCAGTCGCCCTCGAGCAGGTGGTGCAGCAGGTTCATCTCGCGGTACAGGAAGTGCTGCCGCACGTCGTCGGCGGGCGCCAGCGGTCCGGCGAGGTCGAGGAAGCGCTGGCTCACCCCGAACGAGATGCCGCCGAACGAGAAGATCCCGATCGCGCCGGCGTACATGCCGCCCGCGCCCGGCACGCTCTGGGGGTCGACGCGCCCGAGCTTGGCCAGCGTCTCCATGCTGTCGAACAGGAAGCGCGTGGGCGAGGTGGTGGTCTGCGCCTGGGCGCGCGCGAACATGAGCTGGATCTGCTCGATCTCGCGCTCGGTCGCGACCGGGCGCGCGCGGCCCCGGCGCGGGCCGTAGAGGCGCGCCAGCACCCGCGCCACGTTGCGCACGAAGCGCAGCCCCAGCTCGACGGGATGGCGCGGGACGTGCTCGCCGAGCAGGTCCATGGCGCGGTTCAGGTGCTCGACGGTGTCGAGGAGCTGCCCGCGGTGGAACAGGGCGAACGCGATGTTCTTCTCGAGCAGCGCGCGCTTGGCGGGATCGCCGCCCTCGCCGTGGATCTCGAGGTAGAGCTTCGAGGCCTCGCGGAAGAAGTGCAGCGCCTCGCTCGACGCCGCCACGCGCGCGGCCTCGTCGCCGGCCTGGAACACGTACTGCTCGGCGCGCTCGAGGTCGCGCCCCATGCTGTAGTGGTAGGCCAGCATGCCGTGGTAGCCGGGCAGGTCGGTGGGCAGGCGCGCCGTGATCGCCTCGGCCACCTGCACGTGGAGCTGCTCGCGGCGCGTGTGCAGGATGCCGTCGTAGGCGACCTCGTGCAGCAGCGGGTGCTTGAACGCGTACTCCACGCCCTGGAGCCGGTCCCACGGCATCAGGAACTCGGAGTCGATCAACGTGTCGAGGTCGGCCTCGAGCCGAGCCGCGTCGGGGAACACCTCGCTCAGCACGTCCAGGTGGAAGCTGCGCCCGACCACCGAGGCCACGTGCAGCACCTCGCGCAGGCGCAGGTCGAGCCGGTCGATGCGGGCCTGGATCACCTCCTGGACGGTGCCGGGGATGATTGCCGACTCGATCGCCTCGGTGGCGTGGAGGCGCCCGTCGCGCTCCTCCACCGCGCCCTGCTCGAGCAGCGAGCGCACCACCTCCTCGACGTAGAAGGGGTTGCCGCCCGCCTGCTCGGCGATCAGGTCGCGCACGCGGTGGGGGATCGCCGCGTCCTGGAACAGGTTGCGGATCAGCTCGCGCGAGGCATCGCGGCCGAGCGGCTCGAGCGCGATCTCGTCGTAGTGCTCGCCGTGCTGCCCGCGGGCGAGCTCGAGCAAACGGCCCGAGGTCTCGGCGAAGTGCGGGCGCGAGACCAGCAGGAACAGCACCGGGTGGCTGGCCGCCAGGCGCTGGAGCGACTCGAGCAGCTCGATCGAGGACAGGTCGGCCCAGTGCAGGTCGTCGAACACCAGCACCAGCGGCCGCTCGTCGCTGATCCGGCGCAGCAGCCGTGTCACCGCGTTGCGGATCACCTTCTCGAGCATCTCGCCCTGCATGGCGTCGACCCGCTCGCGCTGACGCTCGGGCAGGGTCACGCCCATCAGCGAGCCCAGGAACGGGAAGACCTCGTCCGCGTCGTCGGGGAAGAGCCGCGCCGTGGCCTCCTCGAGCCGCACCGGCACGGCCTCGGGCGCGTCCTCGTCGCCGATCCCGGCCCAGGTGCGCATCAGGTCGGCGAAGGGGTGGAAGCTGAGCTGCTGGCCGGTCGCGATCGAGCGGCCCTCGAGCCAGGTCACGTCCTGCGCCTCGGCGGCCGCGTGCAGCTCGGCCACCAGGCGCGACTTGCCGAGGCCCGCGTCGGCCAGCAGGCCCACGATGCGTCCGCGGCCCGCGGCGAGGCCGGCGACCGCGGCGCGCAGGCGCTCGAGCTCGGCCTCGCGCCCGACCAGGGCGGACGAGATGCCGCGCCCGCTGCCGGGCCGCGTGCGGTAGCGCTGCTGCTCCTCGGAGCGCAGCTCCCAGGCCGCCTGGCCGCGCGCGCCGCCCGCGAGGCCGTCGGGATCGAGAGCCCCGTACTCGAACGCCTCGCGCGTGAGCGCCTCGGTCTCGGCGTCGACGTACACGCTGCCCGCCGGCGCGGCGTCGGTCAGGTCGGAGGCGAGCTGCACGGCCGAGCCCATGATCGCGAACTCGCGCAGCAGCGGGCCGCTGATCTCGCCGGCGATGCCGAGCCCGGTCGCGACGCCGACGTGGACGCGCAGCGGGATCGCGACCTCGCGCTCCTCGTTGAAGGCGGCGAGACGCTGGCGCATCTCGATCGCCGCGTTCACCGCCGCGCGGGGTGCGTCCTCGATCGCCTCGGGCACGCCGAACAGCGCCATCACGCAGTCGCCCATGTACTTGTCGACGTGGCCGCCGTGCGAGCGCGCGATCTCGTCGAGCATGCGCAGGCAGTCGGCCACCACGCCGTAGGCGGCCTGGTCGCCCACCGTCTCGGTGAGGCTCGTGAAGCCGGTCAGGTCGGCGAACAGCACGGTGGTGCGGCGCCGCTCGGCCTCGCTGGCGCGCTGCGGGCCCGTCGTGGTGCGCTCGACCTCGGAGCGCAGCGCCGACGCGAGGTAGCTGCCCATCACGAGCCGCGCCGGATTGCCGGCCGCGCGCTCGAGCAGGCGCTCGCGCACCGGACCGATGTCCTCCTGGCTGCCGAGCAGCTGCTCCACCAGGCCGGCCGCGTCGGCGTCGGGCAGCGGGCCCAGGCGGATCGAGACCGCGTCGTTGCCGGTCAGCGCGTCCGGCGGCTCCACGCGCGACACCAGCAGCAGCAGCAGCGGGCTCTTCGCCGTCAGCTCGGAGAGGCGCGCGAGCAGCGCCAGCGAGTCGGCGTTCGCCCACTGGAGGTTCTCGAACACGAACACCAGGGGCTTCGCGTTCGCCATCCGCTCGAGCCGGGCGGGCAGCTCCCGGGGCGAGACCTCGAGCTCGCGCAGCAGCGGCAGGAACCCCTGGTGCGGCCGGGAACGGGTCACCGAGAGGGCGGCGGCCTCGAGCACGCGGACCCCTTCGGGCAGCTCGGCGCGCAGCTCGGCGACCAGGCGGCTCTTGCCGATTCCCTCGTCGCCGACGAGGCACATCACGCCGCCGGTGCCGGCCGCGAGACGCTCGACCCGCTCGCGCAGCGCGGCCCCCTCGGCGCCGCGCCCGACCAGCTCGGTCGCCACCACCTCGTGCGCCATCTCGCCCGGGTCGGCGTCCGCGCGGTAGTCGACCAGCTCGTAGGTCGCGATCGGCGCGTCCTTGCCCTTGAGCCGCATGGGGCCCAGCGCCTGGTACTCGCAGGTGTCGCGCGTGCGCTGCCAGGTCTCCGGGCCGACGTAGATGGTGCCCGCGCGGCCGCGCTGCTTGAGGCGCGCCGCCACGTTCACCGTGTCGCCGAGGATGTCGAACTCGCGGATCGCCGTGCCGCGCACCTCGCCGGCGATCATCGCTCCGGTGTTGACGCCGATCTTGACCCCGAGCGGCACCTCGGGCCGGAGGTCGGCGTTGTAGTCCTCGACGGCCTGGCGCATCGCGAGTGCCGCCCGCACCGCCTGCCGCTCCGCCTCGGGCACCGGCAGCGGGTAGCCGAACAGCGCCACCATCGAGTCGCCGAGCAGCTTGTCCACCGACCCGCCGTGCTGGCGGGCCACGCTGTCGAGCACCTGCAGGCAGCCGGTCACCACCAGGTAGGCGCGCTCCGGCCCGACCCGCTCCGTGAGCGCACCGAAGCCGATCAGGTCGGCGAACAGCACGGTGGCGTGGGCTCGGGTCGTCATGGGCTCACCACAGCTCGCCGTGGCCGTAGAAGTGGTCGGCGATGCCCACCCGGCGGCGGCAGGCTGCAGCCGCGGTCGCGAGGGGCCGCCAGCACCTCGAGCGCCCGGGCTCGCCCGGCGGCCTCGTCGGCCTCGGAGAGCGACGCCTGGACCTCGCCCGGGATCGCGGGCTGGGGCCGGATCGGGCCGTGGAGCAGCGACGCGTCGCCGGTCACGTGGACCCGCGACCTCATCAGGGTCGGGACGCTGGCACTCTCCAGCGCCCGGGTGATGAACTCGTCATCCTCGGTACTGCGTGCTTCGGCCGGCTCGAGCACGCCCCTACCATAGATCAGAGCGCGGCGGGCTCCCTGTGAGCTGCTTCACGGCCCCGGCGCGCCTCACCTGGGGGGAGTCATGGAGCCGTCAGCGCTCCCGCGCCAGCTCTGCGCGGGGTTTGACCCACCCCGGGTCGTGACTTAGCTTTCGCGGGTCAGGGGGCGATCGGCTTCGACGGGTGGTCGAAGGTGAACGCTGCGTGCCGACGTCGTCACACCGTCGCTAAACAGGTGGCACAGTTGGTAGCTGATACCTGCCGACGACAACTACGCTCTCGCTGCTTAGCTAAACCCTGAGACAGCGACTCCCGTCCGTGACGCCTTCTAGCGGGTCGCGGGAGTCATCAGAAGGCTGGTCCCCGGCCGCTGGCAGACCGCATCCGGGGACGAGAATCAAGTCTGCCTGGGCCTGGCTTCTCCTGGCGCCGTGACTGGCCAGACCGAGATTGAACGGAACCTACGCACGTAGACGCGCTCTCCGGAAGCCATGCGGACGCGGGTTCGATTCCCGCCGCCTCCACCAATTTCTCCTTGCTTATCAGCGAGTTTCGAGACCCCCTCCAAGCCCTGCAACCAGGCCGCAACCACTTTCGGCCG
>JASJBO010000436.1 GCA_030066475.1 Myxococcota bacterium | reverse complement strand
GGCCGTGCTCGAGCGCAGCCGGCGGGTCTGGACGCTGCCGGTCCGCTTCCACTGGAGCGACGTCGGCGGCTGGGAGTCGCTCGCCGAGGAGCTGGGGTGCAGCGAACGGCGCTCGGTCGTCGTCGCGGGCGACGCGGTGCTGGAGGACGCGCCCGGGAACCTGGTGTGGGCGGGCGACCGCCTGGTCGCGCTGCTCGGCGTCGAGGGCCTCGCCGTGGTCGATGCGGGCGACGCGCTGCTGGTGGCGCGCCTCGACCGCAGTGGCGACGTCAAGCGGGTGGTGCAGCGCCTGCGCGAGCGCCGGCGCAGCGACCTGCTCTGAGGCGCGTGGCCCCACCTCAGCTCGACGCCGCGCCCGTCCGATACCGGTTGCGTGCCGATCCGCGACTCCGAATTCGCCGGCTGGCTGGTGGGCTCGATCCGCTCCGGGCTGGTCGCAGTGGACCGGGACGGAGCGATCGCCGCCCTGAACGCCGACGCCGCGCGGCTGCTGGGCGCGACGCTCCCCCCCCAAGCCGTGCTGGGACGGCCGGTGGGCGAGGTGCTGGCCGCGCAGCCCGCCGTCGCCCGGCTCCTGCTCGCCGCGCTCGACGGCCGCGAACGGGCCAGCCGCGCCGAGCTCGCGCTCGAGCCGGGCGCCGGCCCGCCGCTCACGATCGGCTACACGATCGGCCCGGTGCGCGACGCCGACGGCGCCGTGCGCGGCGCGGTGCTCCAGTTTCGCGACCTGACGCCCTACGAGCGCGCCGCCGAGCAGGCGCGGCTGCGCGAGCGACTGGCCGCGCTCGGGCAGATGGCCGCCGGGCTCGCTCACGAGATGCGCAATCCGCTGGCCGGCATGAAGATCCTGGTCGGGCTGCTGCGCCGCCGGCTGGAGGGGCGGCCCGAGGAGACGGCGCTGCTGGACGAGCTGAAGCAGGAGCTGCGCGGTCTGGCCGACAGCGTGACCGACTGCCTCGAGTTCGTGCGGCCCGTCGAGCTGCGCTGCGAGCCGGTCGATCCGGTCGGGGTCGTCGAGGAATCGCTCACCCGCGCCCGTGCGCGGGTCGCCTTCGCGGGCGCCGTCGAGCGCGACTACGCCGACGGGCTCCCGCCGCTCCGCTCCGACGGCGAGGGCCTGCACGGCGTCCTCACCAACCTGATCCTGAACGCCTTCGAGGCGCTCGGCGAGGCCCACGGCGGCGCGCCCCGGGTGGTGCTCGGGATCCAGCGGGGCGAGGTCGTCCAGGGCGTCCCCGCGCTGGTGTTCACCGTGGCCGACAACGGCCCCGGGATCCCGGAGGCGCTGCGCGAGCGCGTCTTCTATCCGTTCTTCACCACCAAGCAGCGCGGCTCGGGCGTCGGACTCGCCAACGTACAGAAGTGGGTGGCGGGGCTCGGCGGCCGGCTCGACGTGGACAGTGCGTCCGGCCGCGGCGCCGCCTTCCACGTCCACGTGCCGCTGGCGCGCGACGAGATCGGGGAGGCCGCATGAGCGGCGCGCTCCGCTTCCTCGTCGTCGAGGACAACGACACGCTGCGGCGCGGCATCGCGCGCGCGCTGTCGGACGCCTGGGGCCGCGCCGACGAGGCGTCGGCCGGCGACGCCGCGGTCCGGCGTCTGGGCGACCCCGGCGTGCCGCCCTACGACCTGGTCGTCAGCGACCTGCGGCTGCCGGGCTGCGGCGGGATGGAGGTCCTCGAGGCGGCGCTTCGGCGCGACGCGCGCACGGTCGTGATCCTGATGACGGCCTACGGGACGATCGACGCCGCCGTCGAGGCCATGAGACGCGGTGCCTTCGACTTCGTCCAGAAGCCCTTCGAGCTCGAGCAGCTCGAGGTGCGCGTGGGCAGGGCGCTCGAGCACGGGAAGCTGATCCGCGAGGTGCGCACGCTGCGCGCGGAGCGCGCCGCGCGCTTCGCGCCCGAGAACCTGGTCGGCGCCAGCCCCGCGCTGGCCGCCGCCACCGAGCTGGCGCGTCGCGTCGCCGGCTCGCGCTCGACGGTGCTGGTCACCGGCGAGACCGGCACCGGCAAGGAGCTGATCGCGGGCCTGATCCACGGCCTGTCGTCACGCTGCGAGGGGCCGTTCGTGAAGGTGAACTGTGCCGCGCTGCCGGAGACGCTGCTCGAGTCGGAGCTGTTCGGCCACGAGCGCGGGGCGTTCACCGGGGCGGATCGCACCCGCGTGGGCCGCTTCGAGCAGGCCCACGGCGGCACCTTGTTCCTGGACGAGGTGGGCGACATGGCCGGGTCGACCCAGGCCAAGCTGCTGCGCGTGCTCCAGGACGGCGAGTTCCACCGCCTGGGTGGCGCCGGCCCGATCCGCGCCGACGTGCGGATCGTCGGGGCCACCAACCGGGAGCTGGAGCAGGAGGTGCGCGAGGGCCGCTTCCGCGAGGACCTGTACTTCCGGCTCAACGTGATCCGCATCCAGCTGCCGCCGCTGCGGGAGCGCGTCGAGGACCTGGAGCCGCTCGCCCGTCACTTCCTCGCCGGCTTCTCGCGCGACCTGGGGCGTCCGGCGCGCGAGCTGGCGCCGGCCGCACTCGAGCGGATCCGCTCCTATCCGTGGCCGGGCAACGTGCGCGAGCTGCGCAACGTGCTGGAGCGGGCGGTGCTGCTGGCCGACGGAGAGCGGATCGAGGCCGGGGACTTCGAGCTGCCCGGCGGGCTCGACCTGCCGACGGACGGCCTTCGGCTGGAGCTGCCCGCCGGGGGCGTCAGCCTGCGCGAGGTCGAGCAGCGGCTCGTCGAGGTGGCCCTCGAGCGCAGCGGCTGGGTCCAGAAGGACGCCGCGGCCCTGCTGGGCGTCAGCCGCCGCAAGCTCAACTACATGATCCAGCGCATGGGCATCACCCACCGCTCCTGGCGGCGCAATCGCGGAGACGGTTGAATCCTCCAGGGCCATCCGATACCTAGGCCGGCTGCCCCGAGCCCGACCGGCGGCCCGGCCTTGCCGGCTTCGAGGAGAGGATTCCCATGAGCCTTCGCCGCGCTCTTCCCGTGATCGCCGCCTGTGCGGCAACCCTGCTGCTCACCGCCTGTCAGGACGACCAGGCGCGCCTTGCGGAGCACCTCGAACGTGCCGAGGCCTACCTCGAGGAGGAGAAGCCCTCCGAGGCGGTCATCGAGTACAAGAACGCGCTCCAGATCGATCCCAACGACGCGTCGGCCCACTACGGCCTGGCGAAGGCCTACATGGCCACCCGGCAGGTGCGCAAGGCGTACTGGGAGCTCCAGGAGACCGTGCGCCTCGATCCCGCGAACAACGATGCGCGGCTCGCCTACGGGCAGTTCCTGCTGCTGGGCCGCGACGAGGAGCTCGATCAGGCACTGGAGCAGGGCGACGCCGTGATCGCCTCGGAGCCCGATCAGTGGGAGGCCCACATCCTGCGCGGGCGCGCGCTCGAGGGGCTCAAGCGCCTCGACGAGGCGCAGCAGGCCTACGAGCGCGGCGCCGAGCTCGATCCCGAGAACGCCGACCTGGTGCGGCTGCTGGCGAACTTCCACGTGCGCAAGGGGTCGCGCGACGCGGCGGGGCCGCTCTACGTGAAGCTGACCGAGATGGCGCCGACTGCGCCCTCGTACTTCGCGCTGGGCAGCTTCCTGGCGCAGGATCGCGAACGCGACAGCGAGGCCGAGGCCGCCTACCGCAAGGCGCTCGAAGTCGCGACCGACGAGGAACGGGCGGGCGCCTATCGCCGGCTGGCGAGCTTCTTCTACGCCCGCGAGCGCTTCGACGAGGCCGAGTCGACGCTCCAGCAGGGCATCGAGAGCACCGAGGGTGACCTCGACGTGATCTACGCGATGGCGCGCTACTACCACTCGCGCGGCGCGCCCGACAAGGCCGATGCGATGATCCAGGAGGCGACCCGCGCCCAGCCCGACGAGGTGCGTCCGTTCCTGATCCTGTCGGCCTATCGCGGCCGCAACGACGATCTCGAGGGCGCGCTCGAGGCCGCCGAGTCGGCGCTCGCGATCGACCCCCAGAACCAGCCCGCGCGGCTGCGCAAAGCGGAGCTGCTGGTGGATCTCGGCGTGCGGGGCGGCGAGCGCGAGAAGCTGGCGCAGGGCCGCGCCATCGTCGACGCGGTGCTGGCGGCCGACGAGTCCGCCGCCGAGGCTCACTTCGTCCGCGCCAAGATCGACCTCGGCGAGGGCAAGCCGGACGAGGCCACCGCCGCGCTGCGGCGCGCGCTCGACGGGCGGCCCGACTGGGCGCAGGCGCACTTCCTGCTGGCCTCGTCGCTGCTGCTCCAGGGCGACCGCCAGGAGGCGCGCGCCGAGGTGCTGCGCGCGGTGGAGCTGGACGCCGAGTTCCTCGAGGCGCGCCGGCTGGCTGCACGGATCCACGCGGCGCTCGCCGAGCACGACCTCGCCGTCGAGGAGGCGCGCAAGATCCTGCGCCAGCGGCCCGGCGACCACACGATCCGCATCCTGCTGGCGCAGAGCCTGGTGCACCTGGGCAAGCCCGACGAGGCGCGCGCCGAGCTCGACGCGATCCCGCTCGACGAGCGCGATGCCGAGGTGCACTTCGCCCTGGGCCGCATCGACATGATGCAGCGCAAGCCGGAGTTCGCGCGCGAGAAGCTGATCCAGGCACTCGAGCAGCGCCCGAACCACCCCGAGATCCTGGAGTCCTTGCTCAACGTCGAGGCCCAGCTCGGCCAGATCGACCAGTCGTTGGCGCGCATCGAGCAGGCGGCGGCCGAGGAGCCCGACAATCCCAAGCTGGTGCGCCTGCACGGCATCGCCCTGCTGTTCTCCGGCAAGGGCAGCCTGGCCGAGGCCAAGCTGCGCCGGGCGATCGACCTCGACCCGAACGACATCGCCTCGTACCAGGCGCTGGCGCGCTACCTGATCTCCTCGCGGCGCTTCAGCGAGAGCATCGAGACCTACAAGCGGGCGGTCGATTCGCGTCCCGACTTCGCTCCGCTGCGCTTCACGCTCGGGACGCTGTACGAGGTCTCCGGCGATCGGGAGCTGGCCATCGAGCAGTACGAGGAGGCGGTGCGGCTGAACCCGGGACTGGCCGTGGCGAAGAACAACCTCGCGTACCTGATGGTGGAGGAGGGCAAGAACCTCGACCGGGCGCTCGACCTGGCGCAGGAGGCCAAGGCGCTGCTGCCCGACAGTCCGAACGCCGCCGACACGCTGGGCTGGGTCCTGCTCAAGAAGGGCATTCCCGAGGCCGCGATCGGCTACCTCAAGGAGGCGGAGGGCGGCTTCCCGCCCGGCCACGACGACCTGGGCGTGGTCCGCTACCACCTGGCCCTCGCCTACGAGGCGAACCAGGAGCAGGACAAGGCGCGCGAGACCCTGGAGCGCGCCCTCGGCGCCCTCGAGGCCTCCCGCGGCGCCGCCGAGCAGGCCGGCCAGGAGGCACCCGCCGACCCCGCCTGGGTCGCCGACGTCCGCAGCATGCTGGAACGGCTTTAGGTCTGGTGGACTCCGGTGCGCCGTGCCAAGGCGGCGCTTCTCAGTGGGTGCGAATCCCACCCGGTGACTGGTCGCTCCAGCCGGTAGCCCTCGGAGCGGCAGTGGAGGTAACGAAGCTGTCGAAGCCTTCGATTGAAGAGATCGC
>JASJBO010000435.1 GCA_030066475.1 Myxococcota bacterium | reverse complement strand
GGATGGCGCGCACGAGTGCCCGGAAGCCGTCGGTGGTCACATCGCCGCGGCGCCATTCGTCGGCGAATTGCTCGACGTCGGCGAGGAAGCTCTTCAGGGTGTCGCGGGGGCTCGAGGTGTCCGCCGGCCTCAGCGGGTGGGGATTCGTCGGCTCGGCGAAGGCGACGGATCCTGCCGGGCACAGGCCCAGTCCGGCCACCGCGAGCCACAGCACCCATCGGGCTGTCGACCGAACGGCGATCGATCGCAACGGCCTACTCATCATGACGATGCCTCCACGATAGGCTGCGGCCGCGTCTCCACCAGCGCCGCAGGGGTTTGCGCTCTTCTTGGTCAAGGCGAATTCCCTCCTTCGGAGTCCGGACGCGAAGGCCTTCAGCGGGTTCGCATCCCAACGTTGCGTTTCTCGAAGATAGGCGCCGAGTTCTCGGTCGGCGGCGTCAGCGCACCCGCAGTCCCAGCCACACCGCGGGGTGGTCCGAGAGCGGCGTGCCGTTGGGCAGCACGAAGTCGTGGACCATGCCGCCGCCGGTGCGCTCGAGGGTTACGCCGTCGCCGGAGCGGAACAGCACGAAGTCGATGCGGCGGTCCCATTCGTCGTGTTCGGCGCGCGCGCCGAAGGCGAGACCGAGCGCGTTCGCGAACGCCTCGAGCTCGGCGCGGTGGCTCGCATCGTGCCACTCGAGGTTGAAGTCGCCGCCCAGTACGACCGCGCGGCCGGCGCTGCGCGCGGCGATGGCCGCGCGCAGCCGCTCGAGCTGTGCAGAGCGGACGGCGGTGTCGGCCTCGCCGTCGCCCGCCTCGAGGTGCGTGTTCCAGAAGTCGAGCTCGGCGCCGTTCGCGAGGGCGAGGCGCAGCATCAGGTAGCCCTTGTTGCCGAAGCAGTCGCTCGAGGCGCTGAGCCAGCCGGAGCAGGTTCCGTAGGGCTCCGCGTGGCGCGCGCGCGGCGGCCGCGTGGCGGCCAGCGTGGTGAGGCCGGCGCCGCCCAGGCCGAGCCAGCCCGGCTTGGGTCCGTTGCCGCGCACCACCACCGGCTGGTGCGCGTGCCGTTGCACCAGCTCGTGGTGGCGGAAGTCCTCCTGCAGCAGCGCGACGTCGTAGCGGCCGGCCTTGTCGACGAGCACGGGGAAGCGCGTGGCGGGGTCGTCGCGCGCGATCCAGGCGGCGAGCCCGTGCGTGTTGTAGGTGAGGACCGCGATCTCGACCGGGTCGCGCGCCTCGGAGGCGGGCGCCGCTGCCAGCAGGGCGAGGGCGAGCAGCGACGCGGCGGCGCGCCTCACAGCAGGATCCCCGCGACGCAGCCCGCCATCAGCGTCGCGAGCGTGCCGGTCAGGATCGAGCGCAGGCCCAGACTGGCGATCTCGCCCCGGCGGCCGGGTGCCATGCCGCCCAGCCCGCCGAGCATGATCGCGAGCGAGCCGAAGTTCGCGAAGCCGCACAGCGCGTAGGAGGCCAGCACGGCCGAGCGCTCGCCGATCGCGCCCGCCTTCATCAGTCCCGCCAGCTCCTGGTAGGCGAGGAACTCGTTCAGCACGGTCTTCACGCCCAGCAGCGAGCCCACCGTCGTGGCATCGGCGCTGGGCACGCCCATCAGCCAGGCGAGCGGCGCGAAGGCCCAGCCGAGCACGCGCTGGAAGGTGAGGTCGGCCACCCCGAGCCAGCCGCCCAGCGTCGCGAGCCCGTCGTTGGCCAGCGTCAGGAGCGCCACGAAGGCCAGCAGCAGGGCGCCGATCGCGGCCGCCAGGCGCAGCCCGGCGAGTGCGCCCTGTGAGGCGGCATCGATCACGTTGACCGCGTCGCGCTCGAGGTCGGCCGGGGCGCCGTGCGCGGTCTCCGGCGTGTCGGTCTCGGGCACCATCACCTTCGAGAGCAGGATCCCGGCGGGCGCCGCCAGGAAGCTCGCCGTCACCAGGTGGCCCGCGTAGCCCTCTCCCAGCATCCCGGCGTAGACCACCAGCACCGAGCCGGCCACGGTCGCCATCCCGGTGCTCATCAGGGTGAACAGCTCCGAGCGCGTCATGCGCTCGACGTACGGGCGCACCAGCAGCGGCGCCTCGACCATGCCCACGAACACGTTGGCGGCCGCCGCCAGGCTCTCGGCGCCGGAGGTGCCCATCGTGCGCGAGAGCCCCGCGGCCATCAGCGACACCAGGCGCTGGACCAGGCCCAGGTGGTAGAGCACCGCGAACAGGCTCGCCATGAACACGATCACCGGCAGCACGTTGGCGAAGATCGAGAACCCGGTGTCCATCAGCGGCCCGAACACGAAGCGCGCGCCCGCGTTCGTGTAGCTCGTGAGGCCCGCCACCGCGTAGTTGGCGCCCGCGAAGAACTGCTGGCCCGCCGTGGTCTTGAGCAGCAGCACGCCGAGCGCGAGCTGGATGCCGAGGCCCCAGGCCACGGTGCGCCACGGCATCCGGCGCCGCTCGAGCGAGACCGACCAGGCGAGCGCGATCATCGTGACGAGACCCAGCGCCGAGATCGCCCGCGGCGCCAGCTCGCTCACGCCGCCGCCTCCGCGCCGATCGCAGCCACCAGCTCGGCGGTGGCGCGCTGCGGATCCGCGGCGGCGGCGACCGCCGAGATCACGCAGACGGCCGCGGCACCGGCGCGCACGACGTCGCGCGCGCGCGCGAGGTCGATGCCGCCGATCGCCGCGAGGGGCCGCGGGGCCACCAGCCGCGCCACCTCCGCCAGCCGCTCGAGGCCGCGCGCGTCGTAGGGCGAGTCCTTCGAGGTGGTGCCGAACACCGGGCCGTAGGCCACGTAGTCCACCGGCTCGTCGCAGGCCGCGCGCGCCTGGGCGAGGCTGTGCGTCGAGCGCCCCACCAGCAGGCGCGCCCGCACCGCCTCGGGCAGCCGCCCGGGCTCCAGGTCGTCCTGGCCCAGGTGCACGCCGTCGGCGCCGGCGGCCAGCGCCAGGTCGAAGCGGTCGTTCACCACGAAGCGCGCGCCGTGCGCGCGGCAGAGCGCGGCGATCGCCTCGGCCCAGGCCAGCGCCTCGCGGTCGGTGGCCCGCTTGGCGCGCAGCTGGATCCAGCGCGCGCCCCCGGCCAGCGCCGCGCGCGCCTGCTCGACCGGGTCGAGCGTCCAGCGCGGGTCGTCGTCGGCCAGCACGTACAGGCCGCGCACCGCGGGATGGCTCACACGCGCCCCGGCAGCCGCACTCGGAGCTCGCTGATCTTCTTGCGGAGGGTGTTGCGGTTGATGCCGAGCAGGCCGGCGGCGCGCAGCTGGTTGCCGGCCGTGTGCTCGAGGGTGGCCTCGAGCAGCGGGCGTTCGATGCGCTCGAGGACGCGGTGGTAGACGTCCTTGGGCTCCGGCTCCGCCAGGGCGGTGCGCGTCTCCTCGCGCACCAGCTCCTCGAGCGAGCTGCCCGCCGTCCCCACCTCGTCGCCGCCCACCAGGAAGCCGAAGTCCTCGGGCACCAGCACGTCGTGGCTGGCCAGCACCAGCGCCCGCTTGATGGCGTTCTCGAGCTCGCGGACGTTGCCCGGCCAGTCGTGCCCGGCCAGGTGCTCGACGCTCTCGCGCGACAGGAAGCGCGCCGCCGTACCCAGCTCCTCGGCGTAGCGGGCCACGAAGAACTGGGCGAGCACCGGGATGTCCTCGCGGCGCTCGCGCAGCGGCGGGATGTGGATCGGCACCACGCGCAGCCGGTACAGCAGGTCCTCGCGGAAGTCGGACTCGCGCACGGCCGCGTCGAGGTCGCGGTGGGTGGCGGCGATCACCCGCACGTCGACGTGCTCGGCGCGCTTGCCGCCCACCGGCGTGACCTCACCGCTCTGGAGCACGCGCAGCAGCTTGGCCTGGAGCTCGAGCGGCATGTCGCCGATCTCGTCGAGGAACAGCGTCCCCTGCGACGCCTCGCGGAAGCGGCCGGCGCGCGACTCGGTGGCGCCGGTGAAGGCGCCCTTCTCGTGGCCGAACAGCTCGCTCTCGAGCAGGTCGCGCGGGATCGCGGCGGCGTTGACGGCCACGAACTCCCGCTCGGCGCGCGGGCTCGCCGCGTGGATGGCGCGCGCTACCAGCTCCTTGCCCGTGCCGCTCTCGCCCGTGACCAGCACCGGCACGTCGCGCGCCGCGACGCGGCCGATGGTCTTGAACACCTCGAGCACGGCCGGGCTGCGGCCGACCAGGCGCTCGCTGGTCGGACGGCCCCGGGCCTCGCGCCGCAGCGCGCGGACCTCGCTCTCGAGCGAGCGGGTGCGCCGGGCCTTCTCCACCAGCGCCAGCACCTCCGCCATCTGGAAGGGCTTGACCAGGTAGTCGAGCGCGCCGCGCTTCATCGCCTCGACGGCGTTCTCGAGCGTGTTCTGGGCGGTGATCACGACCACCGCGGTGTCGGCGCCGAGCCCGCGCACCCGGTCGAGCAGCTCCAGGCCCGAGGGGCCCGGCATGCGGATGTCGAGGAACGCGATGGCGAAGCCGCCGCCCGCCAGCGCCTCCCAGGCGGCGTCGCCGCCGTCGACGTCGACCACCTCGTGGCCGGCGTCCTCCAGCGCCTCGCGCAGCACGAAGCGGATCGAGGGCTCGTCGTCGGCGACGAGCACGCGGGTGGGGGTGGGTTCACTCACGCACTCCTCCGCAGGGGCAGTCGCACGCTCACCGTGGTGCCCTCGCCCGGGTTGCTCTGGATGCTCAGCGCGCCGCCGTGCAGCGCGACGAAGTGGCGGGCCAGCGCGATGCCGAGCCCGGTGCCTCCGCTCTTGGTCGTGAAGAACGGCGTGCCGACGCGCGCGCGCGTCGTCTCGTCCATGCCGCAGCCGGTGTCCCGGAAGTCGACGCGGACGGTCGGCAGGCGCTCTCCGTCGCCGACGTCGACCCGCTGGTCGAGATTCAGGTGGGTGCCGATCACGAGCGAGCCTGCCCCGTTCATCGCCTGCAGCGCGTTGCGGCCGAGGTTGAGGAAGACCTGCACCAGCCGGTCGCCGTCCGCCTGCAGGTCGGGGATGGAGGGGTCGAACTCGCGCCGCACCTGCACCCCGCCGCCGAGCGGGTCCATCGCGAGCAGATCCAGCACCTCGTCGAGCAGCCGGTGCAGGTTCACCGCCCCGGGCTGGAGCGTGTCGCCCCGCGCGAACACCATGAAGTCGTCGAGGAGACCGGCGATGCGGTCCACCTCGCGCACGATCAGCTCGGCCGTCTCGCGGTCGCGCTCGCGCTCGGCGCGCCGGCCGATCAGCTCGGCCGCGCCGCGGATCCCGCCCAGCGGGTTCTTGACCTCGTGCGCGATGCCCGCGGCGATCTGCCCGAAGGCCGCGGTGCGGGCGCGCTCGGCCTCGGCCTCGCGCAGTGCGGTGCCGAAGGTCCGGTCGCGCAGCACCACGACCGCACCATCGCCGCCGCCGCCGTCGAGCAGCGGCGAGGCCGCCACGTCGCAGACCAGCGCCTCGGCGAAGCGGCGCTCGAGAGTCAGCTCGTGCTCGAGACAGGAGCGCCCGTCGGCGATCGCGGCCCGCACGTCGCGGGCGAAGGCGAGCGTGCCCGGCACCTGCTCGAGCGGGCGCCCGGCCACCGCGTCGGTCGAGGTCTCGAGGATGCGGCAGGCCTCGGCGTTGAGCTGCTCGA
>JASJBO010000007.1 GCA_030066475.1 Myxococcota bacterium | reverse complement strand
GGGTTGCTCTGCTGGAGGCGGCCTTGTTGACTTCGCTCGCCTGCGGCTCGCTGCGCGCGCCTGCGGCGCTTGCGGGGTGCCCGCGTAGGTCCGGGTTGCTCTGCGGAGGAGGCCTTGTTGACTTCGCTCGCCTGCGGCGCTTGCGGGGTGCCCGCGTAAGGGACGAGTTGGCGGGCGGAGGGCGTTAGTCGACCAGGGCTGCGGCGAAGGCGTCGATCGCGTCGACGACGGTGGCGTCGTCGCGCGGTCCGTTCACCAGCAGCGAGAACACCATCGCGCCGCCGCCGGCCGGGCGGGCGAAGCCCGAGAGGGTCGCGACGCCGTCGAGACGGCCGGTCTTCGCGCGGACGGCGCCGCGAGCGTCGCTGGTGCGCTCGCGCAGCGTGCCGTCGGCCCCCGCGATCGGCAGCGAGGCGAGCAGCTCGGGGCCGAAGTCGAACGAGGCGTCGGCGGCGCGCAGCGCGTCGACGAGCACCCGCGCCGGCACCCGGTTGCGGCGCGAGAGGCCCGAGCCGTCGGAGAGGCGGACCGCCGAGACGTCGAGCCCGAGCCGCTCGAGCGACCCGCGCATGGCCCCGATGCCGCGCTCCCACGAGCCCGGCCGGCCAGCCACTGCCAGCCCGATCGACTTCACCAGCGACTCGGCGATCGCGTTGTTGCTGTACTTCATGAACAGGCGCACGACCTCTGCGAGCGGTCGGCCGCGGAACTCGAGCAGCTCGGCGGCGCCGGCAGGCACCGCGCCGCGCCGCACGCCACCGCCGACCTCGATGCCGACGGCCCGGAGCTGCAGCACCAGCACCTCCCCCGCGTAGCGGGTGGCATCCGAGACGCTCGCGTAGAGCGTGCGCGGCTCGCCGCCGCGCGGCAGGCTGCCGCGCACGCGGACGCCCTCGCCGCCGTCGCGCGGGGCGCGCTCGAGCTTCAGACGGCGGGGTGAGCCCGGGGGGCCGGTGGTGGCGCGGTTGTCGAGCAGCAGCCAGCCGAGCGGCGGGTCGATCCGTGCCGGTGCGGGGCCGCCCACCTCGCCGCCCGAGCGCACCTCGACCGCGAAGGCCCCGTAGTTGGCCGCGAGCGCACTCACCGGCGCGTGGTAGGCGCGCGACGACACCGGTCCCCAGTCCGGGTGCCAGCCCACCCGGTCGAACGCCGAGTCGTCCAGCACCACGTCGCCGCGCACGCGCCGCAGGCCGGCGAGGCGCAGGTCGGAGGCCAGGCGCCACCAGTCCTCCGAGGTGAGGGCCGGGTCCCCGCCGCCGCGCACGAACAGGGTCGCGACGCCACCCTCGGCGTCCGGCGCGGCGTCGGCCCCGATCCAGGTGGTGAAGCGGTGCGCCGGGCCGAAGGTCTCGAGCGCCGCCAGCGAGGTCAGGATCTTCTGGTTCGAGGCGGGCACCAGCGCGCGGTCGGCGTCGCGCTCGAAGCGCACGCGCCCGTCGGCGCGGTCGACCACCAGGGCCGAGATCTGCGCGCCGCGCAGCGTCTTCGCGGACAGCGCCGCGTCCAGGCGCGCGGCGAAGGGGTCGACCCCCGCCCGCGCCGCACACGCGAGGACCAGCAGGAGCGGAAGCGCCGCCGCAGCCCGCTCGGCGCCTCTCCAGGAGCCTCTCGACAAGTCTCGGAACCCCCCGAACTTGACGCCGTCGAACGTATCCCCGAGGCTCGCTGTGGGCAAACGAGCCGGCGGGGGGGACCGTTGCTCAACGGCATCTGGCTCGGGCTGATGCTCGGCTCCGTGCTGTGCGCCGCCTATCTGGGGCGCATGGACGCCGTGAAGGCGGAGGGGCTGGCGGCGGCGCGCGAAGCGGTCGACCTGGTGATCCGCCTGGTCGGCGTGATGGCGCTCTTCCTGGGGCTGATGCGCGTGGCGCGCGACGGCGGCCTGCTGCACCTGGTGACGCGCGCCCTGTCGCCGCTGCTGCGCCGGCTCTTCCCCGAGGTGCCGCCGGATCATCCGGCGATGGGCGCCATGGTGATGAACCTCGCATCGAACGTGCTCGGCCTGGGCAACGCCGCCACGCCGTTCGGGCTGAAGGCGATGGTCGAGCTCGAGAAGCTCAACCCGCGCCCCGGCGTCGCGAGCGACCCGATGGTGCTGTTCCTGGCGATCAACGCGTCGAGCGTGGCGCTGATTCCCACCGGCGTGATCGCGCTGCGCGAGTCGTTGAAGTCGGTCGCGCCCGACGCCATCTGGGGCCCCACGCTGATCGCCACGAGCTTCTCGACCGTGGTCGCGGTGAGCATGGCGCTCGCGCTGCGTCGGCTGCCGCGCTTCCGCGCCGACCGCTACGAGGTCTCCGAGCCCGCCGAGGCCGCCCCCGGCCCGGCCGACGCAGTCGAGGTGCCGGTGCTGCCCGAGCCACCGGGCCCCATGTCGCCGGGCGCGCGGCTGGTGGTCTACGGGTTCCTGGTCGCGCTGCTCGGGGCGCTGGTCCTCCACGTGGCCCGCGCCCCCGCCGGCACCGGCGCCGGCGAGCTGTTCCGCGAGCTGCTGGGGAGCTGGTTCCTGCCGGTGTTCATGGTCTCGCTGCTGCTGTTCGGCGTCGCGGGCCGGGTGCGGGTCTACGAGGCCGCCGTCGAGGGAGCCAAGGAAGCACTCGAAGTCGGGGTGCGTATCGTCCCGTTCCTGGTGATGATTCTCGTGGCGCTCGGGATGTTCCGGGCGTCCGGCGCGATGGAGCTGTTCGTCGGCCTGCTCGACCCTCTGCTCGGCGGCCTGATTCCCGCCGAGGCGCTGCCGATGGCGATCCTGCGCCCGCTCTCGGGCTCGGGCGCCTACGGTCTGATGGTCGAGATCATGGAGACGCACGGTCCCGACTCGTTCGTGGGGATGCTGGTGAGCAGCCTCCAGGGCTCGACCGAGACCACCTTCTACGTGCTGACGATCTACCTCGGCGCCGCGCGCGTGCGCGAGAGCCGCTACGCGCTGGGCGCCTGCCTGTCGGGCGACCTGGCCGGCGTGGTGGCCGCCACCGCGGCGTGCCACTGGCTGCTCGCCTGAGGCGGACGCGAGTGCTGGCAACTCCGGCGGCCTTCGACTGGCGCCCGCTCGAGGACACGCTGCGGCGGCTGATCGCCGCCGGGCCGGGCGGTGAGCTGGTGCGGATCGAGCCGGTCGCGCCCGGGCTCGGCTACCGGCACTTCGCGCGCCTGCACCTGCGCGGCGGGTCCCGCGCGAGCGTCGTGGTGCGCTTCGACGCCCCCGCGCCCCCCTCGCGGATGGCGCCCGAGCCGCCGCTCGAGCCGCTGCGCAGTGCGCTCGAGGCGCACGGCGTGCCCGTGCCGCGGCGCTACGCGGGCGACCCAGAGCGCGGCATCGACCTGCTCGAGGACCTCGGCGCGACGAGCCTCGGCGACGTCCTGCGCGACGCGTCGCCCACCGAGCGCCGCGCGTGGCTCGGCCGGGCGTGCGCGCTGGTGCCGCTCCTCCAGCGCCTCGCCGACGCGGGCTCGGGCCTGCCGGCGTTCCGGCGCCGGCTCGACGCGGCGCTGATCGCGCACAAGGCCGAGCGCTTCGCGGCGGCGAGCCTGGCGGCCGGACTCGGCCGCGCGGCGCGCGACGCGGAGCTCGCGGTGGTCCGCGAGGCCTTCGCCTGCGCGGCCGAGGCGATCGAGGCGGCGCCACAGCGGATCGCGCACCGCGACTACCAGAGCAGCAACCTGCTGGTGCTGCCGCCCGGCGACGCGCGCGGCCGGCTCGCCATGGTGGACGTGCAGGGCGCGTTCCTGGCGCCGCCGGAGTACGACCTGGTGTGCCTGCTGCGCGACTCGTACGTCGAGCTGCCCTGGGACGAGGTGTGTGCGCTGCGTGAGGCGGTCCGGACCGAGCTGCCGGACGCGCCGCCGGCCGGTGTCTTCGCCGAGCGCTTCGACCTGATCACGCTGGTGCGCAAGGGCAAGGACCATGCCCTCTTCCACGAGGTCGCGGCGCGCGGCCGGCGCGACTGGCTGCGCCACGCCGCGCCGACCGGGCGCTACCTGCGCGACGCGGCCGAGCGCACGGCCGGACTCGACGTGCGGATCGAGCGCTTCGCCGCGCTGCTCGCCCAGCTTCTGCCGGAGGCGACCGCGTGCGCGCGATGATCCTGGCCGCGGGGCTCGGAACGCGGCTCGGCGCGCTCGGGCGGCTGTGCCCGAAGCCGGCGCTCCCGATCCGCGGCGTGCCGCTCGTGGCGCACCACCTGGCCTGGCTGGCCGCGAACGGGGTCTCGGAGGTGGTCCTGAACCTGCACCACGAGCCGGAGCGCGTGCGCGAGGCGGCCCTGCGCTGCGCGCCGGAGGGGCTCGCCGTGCACTTCTCGCACGAGCCCGCGCTGCTCGACACCGGCGGCGGGCTGCGGCAGGCCGCGGCGTTCCTGCGCGAGAGCGATCCCAGCCTGTTCCTGGCGGGCGACATGCTCTTCGACTTCGAGCTGGCGCCGCTGCTCGCGCGCCACCGCGAGCGCCGCGACGCCGCCACCCTGGTGCTGCGCGACGACCCGCGCGCCGAGCGCTTCGGCACGATCGGCATCGACGACGCCGGCCGGGTGCGCCGCATCGGACGGCGCTTCGACCTGGGCGGCGAGACGCGCGCCGGGGTCTACATCAGCGTCACGCTGATCGCGGCCGCTGCACTCGACAGCCTGCCCGAGCGCCGGGTGTTCGGCCACCTCGACGACTGGCTGGCGCCGCAGCTGCGCGCGGGGGCCGACGACGTGCGCGGCGAGCTGCTGGCCTCGGACCGCTGCGACTGGGAGCCGGTGGGGACACCGGACGAGTACCTCGCCGCCAACTTCTCGCCGCTGCGCTCGCGCAACCGGAGCGCCGAGGCCGCAGCGCGCCGCGCCGGCGTCCGCGTCGAGCCCGAGCTGATCGTGGGCGCGGGCGCCGAGCTGGGGGCCGGGGCGCGGCTCGAGCGCGTGGTCGTGTGGGACGGGGAGCGCGTCCCCCCCGGCTTCGAGGCGCGCGACGGAGTGTTCGCGGGCGGCCGCTTCCACGCCTGCGCACCGGAGGCCGCCGCATGAGAGAGGTCGTGTTCGTCGGCACCAGCGACGCATTCGGCGCGGGCGGCCGCCGCCAGGCCGCGATCTTCGTGCGCTGCGACGGCGGCGGCCTGCTGCTCGACTGCGCGCCGACCACCGGCACCGGGATCGCCTCGCTCGGCATCGCGCGCGACGAGATCGACGCGATCGCCGTCTCGCACTTTCACGGCGACCACTTCGCCGGCATCCCGCTCCTGGTGCTGGCCTCGCACTACGAGGACCACCGCACGCAGCCGCTGGTGATCGCCGGTCCGCCCGGCGTGGAGGCCCGCGTGCGCGCGGTCGGCGAGGCCTTCGCGCAGTCGCTCGACCGCGAGCTCTCGTTCCCGCTGCGCTTCGTCGAGCTCGCGGCCGGCGAGCCGGCCGACCTGGGGCCGGCCCGCATCGAGGCGTTCGCCGCCCACCACCACCCGGACACCCATCCGCACGGCCTGATCGCCACCGAGGGCGCGCAGCGCGTGGTCTACACCGGCGACACCGGCTGGTTCGACGCGCTGCCCGCGGCGGCGCGCCGCGCCGACCTGTTCGCCTGCGAGTGCACCTTCCACGAGCTCGACTTCGACTACCACCTCAACTACCGCACGCTGCGCGAGCGCGCGCCCGAGTTCGACTGCGAGCGGATGATCGTGACCCACCTCGGCGAGGAGATGGCGCGCCGCCGCGGCCGGCTGGAGCTGGAGACGGCGGACGACGGGCTGCGCGTCGAGCTGTAGGACTTCGCTCGCCTGCGGCTCGCTGCGCGCGCCTTCGGCGCTTGCGGGGTGCCCGCGTAGGTTCGGGTTGCTGGGCGGGGGCGGCCTGGGGCGATTCTGGGTGTGGTCAGGGCCTCGCGCCCGGGACCTCCGCCGGATCCACCAGCCCGTAGCGGCGCCAGCCGCTACGCAGCAGCCAGCTACGTGGTAGGGCCACCTCCCGCAAACCCGGCGGTCTCGGCCCCGGCACTCTCCGCCTCCACCCCGAGAACCACCGCCCCGAAGACGCCTCGTCGAGCCTCACCGACGGCACCTTCCCCCGCCGCTCCCGCCAGTGCTTGCGCGCGTTCAGCAGCACGTACGCCAGCGCATTCCGCACCTCCCGCGGCGTCTTCAGCAGATGCAGGTGATAGCGCCCATCCAGCACCTGCCCCCTGCGCCCGAACACCCGGTTCACCGCCCGCGCCAGACGCGCCGAGATCGACTTCATCCCCCGTCCCAGCGCCTGCTTCCCGGCCGCCTCGACGATCAGGTGCACGTGATCGCGCTGGATCGAGTAGTGCGCCACGCGGAACTCGCCGCGCTCGCAGGCCTTGCGGAGCGAGGCGCGGAAGTCGGCGACGAAGCGGCGCGTCCGCAAGGAGGGGATCCCATCGCGGACGCGAATCGTCACGTGCGCCGGGCACCCCTTCGGCACCCCGGCGCGTAACCCCTTGCTGCTCACGACCGCTCCGCACGGACGCGCAGCTGCCCGCACTCTCTCGACCGCCACGAGCCCACGCGCTCCACGCCCGCGCCAC
Organism: Myxococcota bacterium; assembly: GCA_030066475.1. Next base: position 25,256 of record JASJBO010000007.1, on the reverse strand, counting down.
GCGAGCCACCCAACCCCCAGGCCACCACCGTCCCAGAAGCCCTCTTCCGCAGGGCCCCGGCTATCCAGGCAGGCGCGTCAGGCGCCTACCCTGGCGCGACTTCGCCGAGGACGAGGGCTCGGCGGGCGCCCGTGCACCGGGGCAGGTGGTTGGGGAGACCGAGCAATGCGTTGCGGCCCAGCAGGGAGAACGCCATCGCCTCGACGGCGTCGGAGGGGACGCCGGCCGCGTCGGTCGGCTCCACGGCGACGCCCGGAAGGGCCGCGCGCAGGGCGGCCATGACCGCGGGGTTGCGGGCGCCGCCGCCGCCCACCAGCACGCGGCCGGGCGCGTCGAGGAAGTCGCGGCAGGCGCGCGCCACGGCCTCGGCGGTGAAGGCCACCAGGGTCGCCACCAGGTCGTCGAGCGGGGCGTCGCGGCGCTGCCACTCGGCCAGCAGCGCCTCGCCCTCGGCCAGGCCGTAGCGCTCGCGGCCCGTCGACTTGGGCGGCGGGCGGCGCAGGAAGTCGTCGTCGAGCAGGCGCGCAAGCAGGGCGGCGTCGACCCGCCCGCGACGCGCGCGCTCGCCGTCGCGGTCGAGGCGCTCGCGCCCGGCGCTGGCGGTGGTCACGACCGCGTCCACCAGTGCGTTCGCGGGCCCCACGTCGAACGCCACCACGTCGCCGGCCGCGGCGCCGGCGGGCAGCCCAGTGAGGTTGGCGATGCCCCCCAGATTGAGCACGGCGCGCGCCTCGCCGGGATCGGCGAGCGCGGCCCAGTGGAAGAACGGCGCGAGCGGCGCGCCCTCGCCGCCCGCGGCGAGGTCACGCGCGCGGAAGTCGGCGACCGTGGTGACGCCGGTGCGCTCGGCGATGCGCGACGGGTCGCCGATCTGGAGCGTGGCGCCCAGCTCCGGGTGGTGCGCCACGGTCTGGCCGTGCGAGGCGATCGCGGCGACCTGGTCGAGGGGAACCCCCGCCTGCGCGGCCACCGCAGCCGCGGCCGCGGCGAACTGCTCGGCCAGCTCCACGTCGAGCGCCGCCAGCTCGCGCAGCGCGTCCTTCGCCTCGACGCGCGCGGCGGCCAGGCGGTGGATCCGCTCCTGGAGCGCCGCGTCGAAGGGGACCTCCCGGAACGCGAGCAGTCGGAACGGCCGGCACGCCGGGCCGGCGTCGGGCCACTCGACGAGCGCCGCGTCGATCCCGTCGGCCGACGTTCCCGACATCAATCCCACGACCCGCACGGCCCGCAGCTTACCCCGACCGACCCCTCGGGGCCGGTTCATTGACACGACAGTCAGCGACGCGAATACTTCGGCGCCGTCTGCCCGGTTCGTGAGGGGAGTCGACGCTCGACCCGGTAGGTTCAACACGGGATCCGTGCCTCGGCGTGACCGAGCGCCCGACGCCTTGGGCTCGGGAAGCGAAGTCCGGCGATACGGAGCCCACCTGGTAGATGCCAGGTTGAGCCTTCTTCCCCACGGCCAAGCGGCGGATCGCCCGCGGGCGCGGCTGAGGGGCCGCGCCCGCGGCCACTCGACCCCCTCCCGGTCCCGACCCGCGGACCCGTGCCCCGATCCGAAGGAAGGACGCCCTCGCGATGAACGACTCCTCCCGACTCCAGGGCGGCCTGATCTGCGTGGGCGCCGCCCTCGCGGCCCTGCTGTTCCTGATCGGCGTGCTGCGCGGCAGCTACCTGGCGCTCGCGATCCCCGTCTCGATCCTCACGCTGTTCGTGCTCGGCCTCACCTTCTGGGTGGGCTGGACGATCTACAGCGTCCAGGTCGAGCCCGAGGACGACGCACCGGACGGCGAGCCCGCGTCCGACGCCTCGAGCTAGGCGGGCCGCCGGTGCGCATCGCGCTGCTCACCTACCGCGGCAACATGTACTGCGGCGGTCAGGGCATCTACGCCGCGTATCTCGCCCGCGAGTGGAAGCGGGCGGGCCACGACGTCCACGTGATCGCCGGCCCGCCGCTCCCCGAGCTCGACCCGGGCATCCCGCTGCACGTGGTCCCGAACGAGAACGTGTTCGGGGTGCCGTCGCCCGACGTGTTCCAGCGCGAGAAGCCGCTGCGCCTGCTCCAGCCGCTCAACCTCTGGGAGCTGGGGGTGTCGCGCTTCGGCGTGTTCCCCGAGATGCAGACCTTCGGGCTGCGCCTGCTGATGCGCTGGCGCGAGCTGCAGCGCCGCTACCGCTTCGACGTGGTGTTCGACAACCAGTGCCTGAGCTGGGGCCTGCTGGGGATTCGCGCCACCGGCGTGCCGGTGGTCTCGGTGATCCACCACCCGCTCCACATCGACCGCGAGGCCGACTTCGCGATCGATCCGAGCCTGCGCAAGAAGGTCAAGCGCACGCTCTACTTCCCGCTCTTCATGCAGCAGATGGTCGCGCCGCGGCTCGACAAGATCGTGACGGTCAGCGAGGCGTCGCGCCGCGAGATCGAGCGCTACTTCGGGATTCCGGAGAAGGAGGTGGCGGTCGTCTACAACGGCACCGACGCGTCGCTGTTCCGGCCCCACCCGCAGAAGCGCGTCGAGACCGACCTGCTGTTCGTCGGCCGCACCGAGGACCGCAAGAAGGGGATCGGCACCCTGCTGCGCGCGCTCGAGCTGCTGCCCGAGCACGTGACGCTCAAGATCGTCGACGGCCGCATCCCCGACCACGGTCTGGTGCCGCAGCGGATCCGGAAGCACGGCCTCGAGAAGCGGGTGGTGCTCGAGAAGCGCTGGTTCGAGCTCGAGGACCTGATCGCGGAGTACTCGACGGCCCGCATCGCGGTGGTGCCGTCGTTCTTCGAGGGCTTCGGGTTCCCGGCCAGCGAGGCGATGGCGTGCGGCCTGCCGGTGATCGCCAACGCGGCGGGCGCCCTGCCCGAGGTGGTGGGCAGCGACGGGGAGGCCGGGCTGCTGGTGCCGCCGCGCAACCCGCGCGCCCTGGCCGACGCCATCTCCCGCCTGCTCGCCGACCCGGTGCGGCTGGAGCAGATGGGGCGCGCCGCGCGCGCGCGGGTCGAGAACGTGTTCCGCTGGGACCAGGCCGCGGCGCGCCTGGTCGAGGTCTTCGAGGACGTGCAGCGTGCTGCTCACGGTCGATCTCGAGCGGCTTGAGATCGCCAGCGGCGACCGGCTGCTGGACGTGGGCTGCGGCGAGGGGCGCCACTGCTTCGGCGCCCTCGAGCGCGGCGCCCACGTGGTGGGGCTCGACCTCGACCTGCCCTCGCTGCGGGCGGCGGCCGGCGGGCTGCGCGAGCGCGGCCGCGAGAAGGGCCGGCTCGGGGCCATGCTGCGCGGCGACGCGTTCCGCCTGCCCTTCGACGACGGCTGCTTCGACCGGGTGATCTGCTCCGAGGTGATGGAGCACGTGCACGACTTTGGCGCCGCCGCGCGCGAGCTGGCGCGCGTGCTGCGCCCGGGCGGCACCTGCGCCGTCACGGTGCCGACCGCGACGAGCGAGCACCTGTACCTGCGGCTCGGCGACGAGTACTTCGAGTCGCCGGGCGGGCACATCCGCATCTTCGAGCCGCGCGAGCTGTCGGCCGCCCTCTCGCGCGCCGGGCTCGCGGCGCGCGGCGTGGGCTTCGCGCACGGCTTCCACACGCCCTACTGGGTGCTGCGCTCGGCGGTCGGCCTGCCGCGCGCCGAGCCGAACCGGCTGGTGCAGGCCTACCGGCTGTTCCTGATCCGCGCCACCGGCTCGCGTCTGATGGACGCCGTCGAGAAGCGCATCCTGAACTACATCTGCCCGAAGAGCCTCGTCCTCTACACGCAGAGGGAGGCCGCAGCGCCGGCCCGGGCGGCGTGACCCGCCCGCTCCGCATCTGCTTCGTGGCCTACCGCGGCAACATGAACTGCGGCGGCCAGGGCATCTACCTGTGGTTCCTGGCGCGCGAGCTGGCGCGGCTCGGCCACGACGTCGACGTCGTGGTGGGGCCGCCCTACCCCGACCCGATGCCGTTCGCGCGCGCGGTGCACCGGGTGCCGAACGACGAGTTCTGGGCCAAGTGGTTCCTGAAGGACTGGGCGCACTTCCTGCCCGCCGAGCGGCCCGCGTCGGTGCTCTCGCCGCTGCGCTTCTACGAGCTGGCCGCCAGCCGGATCGGCTTCTTCCCCGAGCCGTTCGTGTTCAGCGTGCGCGCCCTGCGCGAGCTGGCGCGCCGCCTGCGCGCCGGCCGGCGCTACGACGTGGTGCACGACGTCCAGTGCCTCGGCTGGGGCCTGCTCGGGATCCGCGCGCTGGGGCTGCCGGTGGTGACCACGGTGCACCACCCGCTCACGATGGACCGGCGCGCCTCGTTCCGGCGCGACCGCACCCTTCGCGACCGCATCGGCACCGTCGAGTTCCACCCGGTGGGCATGCAGGGCTTCGTGGCGCGCCATCTGGACGGGGTGATCACCTCGTCGCGCGCGAGCGCCGAGCAGATCACCGACGACTTCGGCGTGCGGCCCGAGCGGCTGCACATGCTGGGCAACGGACTCGACACGGGGCTGTTCCGGCCCGACCCGAGTCAGCCGCGCGCCCCGGCGGAGCTGCTGTGTGTGGGCCGCGCGGCCGACCCCAACAAGGGCGTGGCCGTGCTGGTCCGCGCCCTCGCGAAGCTGCCGCCGCACGTGCGGCTCACGCTGGTCGACGACGACCACGCCGAGCACGGCGCCCGCAAGCGCGCGCGGCGCCTGGGCGTGGACGATCGGCTGCGCATCGCGGGGCGCGTGCCCGTCGACGAGCTGGTGCGCCTGTACCAGCGCGCCACGCTGGTGGTGGTGCCGTCGCTCTACGAGGGCTTCGGGCTGCCGGCGGCGGAGGCGATGGCGTGCGGCACGCCGGTCGTGGCGACGCGCGCGGGCGCGCTGCCGGAGCTGATGGAGACCGCGGGCGGCGGTGTGGTGGTCGCGCCCGGCGACCCGGACGCGCTGGCCAAGGGCATCGACACGCTGCTCGAGCAGCCCGATTCCCGCGCGCGCCTGGGTGCAGCGGCCCCGGCGCGCATCGAGGCCGCCTACGGCTGGCCGCGCGTGGCGGCGCGCACGGCCGACGTCTACCGGGCGGTCCTCGCCGCGCGGCGCGGTCGCCCGGCCAACACGACGACGTCGGCCAGATCGGGACGCCGGCCGGCCAGCGCGTCGAGCGCCTGAAGGATCGACATCCCCAGCCCGCGCGGCAGCTTGTCGACCGAGCGGGTCCACCAGGGCAGGCCCCAGGCGAGCGAGACGCCGCGCACCACCTCGAGGTCGAGCGAGCGGGCCGCCTGCTCGCGCATCAGGTCCACCTCGTAGCGGGTGAAGTGGTCGGCCGGGACGTCGTAGTGGCGGCGGCCGCGCGGCACGCTGCCGCCCAGCCAGCGCTCGTTCACCTCGTCGACGGCGCGCGCCGCCCGGCACGAGAACGACTCGAAGTTCGCGATCGCCAGCACCACGCGGCCCTCGGGACGCGTCACGCGCGCCATCTCGGCAATCGCCAGCTCGGGCCGGTCGAAGTGGTCGATGGCGCCCTTGCAGATGACGGCGTCGAAGCTCGCGTCGGCGAACGGCAGCGCGTCCGACCAGCCCCGCACCCAGAGGGGCAACGGCCCGGTGGCCTTCTCGCTCTGGAGCCGCGCCCAGGCCGTCATGCGCTCGGACGGCTCGGCCGCCACCACCCGCGCCCCGCGCCGCGCCATCTCGATCGCGTCCTGCCCGAAGCCGCTCGCCACGTCGAGCACCCGCCGCCCCGGCTCCGCCCCCGCCAGCGCCAGCGTCTCCTCGGTCATCCGCTCGAACAGAAACTCGCTGTCCAGCGTAGTCCCCGTCGGAATCACATCGCTCATGTCCCGGTCGAGATCGACGACTCGCATGCGGCGGAGGTTAGGGGCTCGGTGGGACGCGAACACGTCTTGGTGGACTTCGCTCGGCTTCGCCTCGCTGCGCGCGCCGCGTGGGCAGAGGCGCGCTGCTCGGGCTTCGAGGGCGGCGCTTGCGCGGGCGGCCGTCGCGGCTTCGGACCGGGCTGGCAGGCCGGCGAGACGGCCTCACGCCCGCAGCTCCCGAAGCCATCTCCGCCAAGATCGCAGGGGGAAGCCGCAAGCGGAGCCGCGCAGCGGCGGAGCGCGCAGCGAGCCGAAGGCGAGCGGAGTCCACAAGGCCGCGCTCGCCCCGGCACCCGGCTGGTCCGCAGGGGGAAGCCGCAAGCGGAGGCGGGTCTTCCCGCCGGAGCGCGCAGCGAGCCGAAGGCGAGCGGAGTCCACCAAGACGTGTTCGCGCCAGCATCGCGGCCTACCGAAGCGCCTAGAGACCGCCCGCCACATAACTGTCGAGCAGCTCCGCGAGGCTCGCGTCGAGGGGCTCGAAGCGCACGCCGAGCCGGCCGCTGGCCAGGTCCACCCAGGCCACGCGGCCCTCGAGCGCCAATGGCAGCGAGATGCCGGGCAGCGCGAACTCGCTGGTGACGGCGGTGCCGCTCGACGGCGGGTCGTGGTTCAGGCGCATCCCGATGCCCCCTGCAGAGAGATCGCAGCCGGACGCCAGGCGGCGGCGGCCGTCCGCCACGATCTCGACCCACCCCTCGTAGGAGGCGCGGGACGGCCTGCGTCGCTCCTGCTCCAACGCCAGTCCTCGCCGCCCCGAATTCGGCACGGGGCGCTCGCGTCAAACCCTGGCTGTGAGCCTGCAAGAATCATGCTGCGCCCCCGGCGGGAGGGCCCGCGGGGAAGCCCTCGGTGCCAACACGGCCCGTGCGCGGACCCTGGGCCATTGGGACGGACGAATGGCGCCCCTATGCTGTCGGGGAGATGGGGAAAACTCTTCCGTTTCAGGGTAAGGCGTTTCCTTCGGGGGCGGCGGGGTCGCTCGACCGGATCGCCGCCTTCCGCGTCACCTACGTCGCGATCGTCTGCTTCGTCGTGCTCTACGTCTTCTCGGTCAAGGCCTTCGAGCAGATGCTGCAGGTCCGGTTCCAGGCGGCCGTCACCGACGCCGCGCAGGTGGACCCGCTGGAGGGACCGATCCAGGAGCAGATCCAGCTCCGCGTCGGCCAGGTGCTGCAGGGGTCGGTCTGGACCCGGATCGGCGGCGTGCGCGTCACGGCGCTGGTGCTGGGGGCCGACGGCCGCACGCCGCTGTACGTCGGGGGCCGGCGCATCCCCTCGCCGATGCCCGGGGACGCCGTGTCGGCCGGCGCCGAGGCCGACCTGCTGCTGCCGGCCACCGTCGACGTGGTGGTCTCGGTGCCGCACAACTCGCTGGCCGCCAACGGGATCCTGATCGTCTACGCGGCGCTGCTGATCCAGACGCTGTTCCTCTACGACCGCCGCCGCACGCGTGTGGAGCGCGCCCGCTTCGACGCGGCGATCGGCGCCCGCGACGAGACGGCCGCGCGCGCCGCGCGCATCGAGGCGGAGCTGGGCGAGCTGTCGCGGCGCATGGAGGAGCGGGTCGAGGCCGAGGTGAGCGAGGAGATCCGCTCGCTCTCGGACGAGCGGGCGCGGCTCCAGGAGAAGCTCGACGCCCTCGCCCGCCGCGAGCACGAGCTGCGCGCGCAGGCCGGCCAGGTGCAGCAGACGCTCCAGGACGAGCGGCAGGCGCTCGAGGAGCTGCTCGACGAGGCCCTGTCGGACCTGGCCGGCAAGGACGAGGAGCTGCGCAACGTCGAGGCCCAGCTGAAGCGCGCCTCGCGGGGCGGCGGCGGGCGCGGCGGACGCGCTCGCGAGACCGAGCAGCTGGGCAAGCGGCTGCGGACGCTCTACAAGAACGTCGAGATCGACGACAACGCGATCGACAACCTGGTGGCGCTGCGCGACGAGAGCATGAAGCTGCGCGCCGAGGAGGCGGTCAAGCGGCTCTCGGACGACCTCGAGAGCGCGGCCGTGCGGCGCAAGGTCGGCGGCCTGCCCGCCCACCTCACGATCTTCGAGCTGGGCTTCGCCGGCAAGGGCCGCATCTACTACACGAACGGGCGTCAGCGCCGCTTCCGCATCCTGCTGGTCGGGGCCAAGAACACCCAGAAGCCCGACCTGGAGTACCTGAGCCGGCTGCCGAAGGAGTGACTCAGCGACCCAGCGCGTCGCGGAGCACCTGCTTGAGCGCGTCCGCCTCCCACGGCTTCGGCAGCAAGGCGTGGAGTCCGAGCGACCGCCGCCGGTCCTCCGGGACGGCGTCGGGCCAGCCGGTGATCAGGATGCGGGCCGCGGCCGGGTGCCGGGCGCGCGCCGCCTCGAGCAGCTCGAGCCCGCTCGCGCGCGGCATCTTGTGGTCGGACACGATCGCGTCGATCGACTCGGCGTCGAGGATGCGCAGCGCCTCGTCGACGCCGCTCGCGGTGAGGATGCGATAGCCCTCGCGGCGCAGCGCGCGCCGGAGTGCGTTCAGGATGGCCGCCTCGTCGTCCACCAGCAGGAGGGTCGGCGCGTCGTTCATCCCGCCGCGGGACCCGCCACCGGCAGCTGCACCGAGAAGGTGGTCCCGCCGCCCGAGCGCGGCTCGGCGCGCAGCGTCCCGCCGTGGCGCCGCACGATGTCGAAGGACGTGGAGAGGCCGAGGCCCGTGCCGACGCCGACCTCCTTGGTGGTGAAGAAGGGGTCGAAGATCCGCGCCAGGCAGTCGGGCTCGATCCCGATGCCGTCGTCGCTCACCTCGATCTCGACGTGGTCGCCGCAGGAGCGCGTGCGCAGCACGATCTCGCCGCTCCCACCCGCCGTCCGCATGCGCTGCTCGATCGCCTGGTAGGCGTTGACCAGCAGGTTCATGAACACCTGCTGGAGCTGCATCGGGTAGCAGCGCACAGGGGGCAGGCTGCCGTACTCCTTCCGCAGCACCAGCGAGTGCTTCATCATGGTCCACACGATGTGGGCGGTGGAGTCGAGGCAGCGGGCGAGATCGGCGGGCACCAGCTCGGCGTCGTCGCGGTGCGCGAACGAGCGCAGATCCTGCACGATGTGGCGGATGCGCTCCGAGCCCTCCTGCGACTCGCGCAGCGCCTTGCCGAAGTCGTCCAGCACCCAGGCGGTGTCCACGTCGCGCGTGCACTCGGCGTAGCGCTCGGCGGCCGCGCGCAGCGCCGGCCCGCCCTCGACTCCGGCGACCTTGGCGAGCCCGTCCGCCGCCTCGAGCAGGCGGCCCAGGTCGGCGAGGTACTCCTCCATCTGCGCCAGGTTGGCGTGGATGAAGCCCATCGGGTTGTTGATCTCGTGGGCCACGCCGGCGGCGAGCTGGCCGATCGAGGCCATCTTCTCCGTCTGGAGCACCTGGCGCTGGAGCTGCTTCAGCTCGGACAGGTCCTGGAAGATCGCGACCGCCCCCAGGCGGGTGCCGTCGTCTTCGAGCAGCGGCGCACACGACAGGCCGATCGGGACCAGGCCGCCGTCGGGGCGGCGGACCATCGCCTCGACGCCGCGGCTGCGCGTCCCGTCTTCGAGCGCGCGCGCCAGGCTCGAGCCGCCGCGCGGATCCTCCGAGAGCCACTCCCAGACCGGGCGGCCCGGCAGCTCGTCGCGCCCGGCACCCAGGATCTGGGCCGCGGTGGGATTGGCGGCGCTGATGCACCCGTCGAGTCCCACCACCAGCAGGCCGCCGTTCATGTTCTGGATGATGTTCCGGAGGTAGCGGCGCAGATCGCGCACCCGGCGGCCCGCGGCCCGGCGCTCGCGCCGGCGCCGCCAGCCGCTGAGCTGCTCGAGGGCGACGGCGGGGAGCACCTCGCCGTAGTCGGCGCTGGCGATCACGCAGTCGGCGGCTCCGGCGCGGAACGCCCGCAGCGCCGCGTCGGCGCCGCCCGCTCCGACCACCAGCACCACCGGCGGGCCTTCGCCGCGGAGCGCCTCGAGCACCGTACCGGCCGGCGGGCCGAGCGCCTCGTCGAGCACCACCAGGTCGGCGCCCGCGCGCGCCCGCTCCAGGCAGGCTGCCGCGTCGTGGACGCGCACCAGCTCCACCTCGGCCCCGAGCCGCCGCAGCGCAGCGGCCGTGTCGCGCCACGGAACCGCCTCGACGGGCTCCGCAACGACGATGCGAACCGGCTGGTCCGCCTCAGCGACGCGCTCCACGCGCTCCACCCCCTTGTTCGCCCCGACGCTGCACCGGGGCGGCTCGAACCCGCTGGCCTCGGGGGGTGGAGCGAAGCTATCCGATCGCGCGTCCGGGACCAACCCCGCCTTCGTCCTCGCGCAGACCGTGCTTGCCGAGCTTGCGGTAGAAGGTGCTCCGCCCGATGCCGAGCCGGCGAGCGGCCTCGGTGGCGTTGCCGCCCGACTCGCGGAGCGCGCGCTCGAGCGCGCTGCGCTCGTACGCCGCGAGTGACAGCGGGAGCGCGGCGTCGGCCGCGGGGCCCGGCACCGCCCGCCCCCGGCGCCGGCCGCGGCCCAGTGGCAGGTCGGCCGCGCGCAGGCGCGGGCCGCGCGCGAGCGCCAGTCCCGACTCGATCGCGTTCTCGAGCTCGCGAACGTTGCCGGGCCAGTCGTGCGACACCAGCAGCGCCAGGGCCGACTCGTCGATGCCCACGACGTCCGAGCCCACCCGCCGGTGCTTCTCGAGGAAGTGGTGGACGAGCAGCGGGATGTCCTCCTGCCGCGCGCGCAGCGGGGGCACCTCGATCCGCACCACGTCGAGCCGGTAGTACAGGTCCATCCGGAAGCGGCCCCGCTCGACCATCGCCTCGAGATCGCGGTGCGTCGCCGTGATGACGCGGAGGTCGACGGGCTGCGGCCCGGCCGCGCCCAGCGGGCGCACCTCCTTGTACTGCAGCGCGCGCAGCAGCTTCGCCTGCACCGCCAGCGGGATCTCGCCCACCTCGTCGAGGAAGAGCGTGCCGCCCTGGGCCATGCGGAACAGGCCGGGCGCCCCGACCGCCCCGGTGAAGGCGCCGCGCTGGTGGCCGAACAGCTCGCTCTCGATGATCGTCTCGGGCAGGGCGCCGCAGTCGACCGGCACGAAGGGACCCTCGCTGCGCTGGCCGGTGGCGTGGATGGCCCGCGCGACCAGCTCCTTGCCCGAGCCGCTCTCGCCCCGGATCAGCACGTGGCTCTCGTTGTGGCGCAGGCTCTGGATGGTGCGCACCAGGCGCCGGGTCGCGGGCGCGTTGCCGATCAGCTCGGGAATCACGCCCCGCTCGCGCAGCTCGCGCTCGAGCTCGTGGTTGCGCCGCAGCAGCCGGTTGCGCTCGAGCGCCTTCTGCACCGTGGTGCGGACGCGGTGCACGTCCTCGAACGGCTTGGCCAGGTAGTCGAAGGCGCCGCGGCGCATGCAGCCGACGGCGCTCTCGATGCTGGCGTGGCCCGTCATGACCACGACCTCGACCTCGGGCCGCTCACGCTTGATGCGGTCGAGCAGCTCGAGACCGCTCTGCTCGCCGAAGAAGAGATCGAGCAGCACGACCTCCAGGTCGGGCTCGAGCAGCGCGGTCTCGGCCGCGTCGGGGCGCTCCGCCAGCACCACGCGGTGCCCGTCGGCGCGCAGGATCCGACCGAGGGCCCGCAGCATCAGGACCTCGTCGTCGACCACCAGGACCAGCCCCGGCTCGGCATCGGAGCCGGCGCCGTGCTCGAGCGCCGCGGACGCTGCGCACTCCTTGCCCATGCGGCCGTCATCGGTCCCGGAATCGGGACACTTGAGCATCGGTGCGGGATGCGTACAATCCGCATGCCCCCCTCCGCCCCGCGGAGGACCCACCCCTGTCCAGGCCCCACGTACTCATCGTCGATGACGAGGAGCTGTACCGGCACGCGCTCGAGCGGATCCTCGGGCGCAGCGGCTATACGATCTCCTGCGCGCCCGACGCCGCGCAGGCGCTCGAGATTGCGTCGCAGCAACCCCTCGATCTGGTGATCTGCGACGTCCGGATGCCCGGAATCAGCGGCCTCGAGCTGGTGCGCCAGATCCACGACCTCGACCCGGACGTCCCGTGCATCGTGGTGACCGGGTACGGCGGCGCCGAGCAATCGGTGGAGGCGCTGCACGCGGGCGCCTTCTGGTACCTCGAGAAGCCCTTCGAGCAGCGTCACCTCGACGTGGTCCGGCGCCTGGTGGAGCAGGCGATCGAGCACCGCCGGCTGCGCAGCGAGAACCGCCGGCTCCAGCGCGAGCTGCGCTCCCGGCACGGCTTCGAGAGCATCGTGGGCCAGAGCCCGGCGCTCGCCCGGGTGCTCCAGACCGTCGAGAAGGTGGCGGCCTCGGACAGCACGGTCCTGATCACCGGCGAGAGCGGCTCGGGCAAGGAGCTGATCGCGCAGGCGATCCACTACAACAGCGCGCGCGCCGACCGGGTGCTCGTGACCGTCAACTGCGGGGCGATCCCCGAGGAGCTGCTCGAGTCCGAGCTGTTCGGTCACGTGCGCGGCGCCTTCACCAACGCGGTGCGCGACCGCGAGGGCCGCTTCGCGATGGCCGAAGGGGGCACGATCTTCCTCGACGAGATCGGGGACATGAGCCCGAACCTCCAGGTCAAGCTGCTCCGCGTGCTCCAGGAGCGCAGCTTCGAGCCGGTGGGATCTTCGCGCACCCAGCGCGTGGACGTGCGCGTGATCGCCGCCACCCACCAGGACCTGGCCGAGAAGATCCGGAGCCAGGAGTTCCGCGAGGACCTCTACTACCGGCTCAACGTGATCCCGATCGAGGTGCCGCCGCTGCGCGAGCGCCGCGACGACATCCCGCACCTGATCCGGCACTTCCTCGAGGTGCTGAACCGCGAGAGCGACACGCCCGTGATCGAGGTCGCGCCCGCGGCACTCGAGCGGCTGTGCGCCTACGACTGGCCGGGCAACGTGCGCGAGCTGCGCAACGTGGTGGAGCGGCTCGTCGTGCTGTGCAACGGCGACCGCGTCGACCTCGACGACCTGCCGGCCGACCTGCGCGACACGGTCGCTCCCGGCGCCATCCCGCTGCCCGAGATGGGTCCCGACGGCCTCGCGTTCAACGAGGTCGTGGGCCAGCTCGAGACCCACCTGATCCTGCAGGCCCTGGAGCGCACCGGCTGGAACAAGAACCAGGCCGCCCAGCTCCTCGGCCTGAACCGCACCACCCTGCTCGAGAAGATCAAGAAGCGGAAGCTCGAGCAGGCTTGATGGAGTGCTGGCCTTCGAGCTAGCGCTCGGTGAGGCTCTTGAGCTTGGCTCGGAGCCGGCCGACCGCCTTGGTGTGGATCTGGCAGACGCGCGACTCGGTGATGCCGAGGATCGAGCCGATCTCCTTCATGTTCAGGTCCTCGTAGTAGTAGAGCGTGAGGACCAGGCGCTCCTTCTCCGGGAGCTGGCCGATGGTGGCGGCGATGACCCGGCGCGTCTCCTGCTGCTTGAAGGCCGAGAACGGGTTCTCGGAGTGGACGTCCTCGACGATGTCGGCGTAGCTGCCGGTGCGCTCGCCGTCGCTGCCCGTGCCGCGCAGCTCCTCCAGGTTGACGAGCGAGACGCCGCGCACCTGATTGAGCAGCTCGTGGAACTTCTCGATCTGGAGCCCGAGCGAATCGGCCACCTCCTCCTCGCTGGCCGAGCGACCCAGCCGCTGCTCCACCTCGCCGTAGGCGCGCTCGAGGCGGCGGCCCTTCTGGCGCACGCTGCGCGGCACCCAGTCGAGCGAGCGGAGCTGGTCGAGGATCGCGCCCTTGATGCGGAACTCGGCGTAGGTCTTGAACTTGCAGTTCTTCTCGGGATCGTACTTCTCGATCGCGTCCATCAGACCGATCACGCCGGTGTTGTGAAGGTCGTCGAGGTCGATGTGCGAGGGAAGTCGCACCGCGATGCGGTTGACGATGTACCGGATCAGGGGCGCGTGCTCGAGCACGATCTGCTCCTTCACCGACGCCGGAATCTCCGAGTGCTTCTCCTTGGCTTCCCGCAACACCGTCTCCATCTTCCCCCCGGTTCACCCCGTCGGCGACTCCGACTGCCGGACTCCTTCCGGCCGCCTGCGCTCGGGATGCAGGACGAAGCACGGGGCGTGCCAACCACCGTTCTGGAGGGCGGCGCCGCGTCCGCAGAAGTCACCGCGGAGGCCGCCCCCAGGGCTGCAACCCCGCGTCATCGCACCGTCTTTCGCGGTCGGGAGGGCACCACGCCGTGAAGATTCCTGCGCAGCTGCGCTGCCACCCACGGCTGCGGCAGACGCGGGGCCGCGCCGAGAGCGTCAAGGATTCGACGGCGCGCCCCCCCGAGCAGTTACGAAACCGTCAGCTCCCCCGGCACAACCGTCGATCGAAGGGGGAAGCCGCAAGCGGAGGCGAAGCCGAAGCGCGCAGCGAGCCGAAGGCGAGCGGAGTCCAACTGCTGGACTTCGCTCGGCTTCGCCTCGCTGCGCGCGCCTTCGGCGCTTGCGCGGGCGACCTTGGCGGTTTCGGGCCGAGCTGGCAGGCCGGCGAGGCGGCCTCACGACCGGAGCTCCCGTAGCCATCTCCGCCAAGATCGCAGGGGGAAGCCGCAAGCGAAGGCGAAGCCGGAGCGCGCAGCGAGCCGAAGGCGAGCGGAGTCCACCAAGACCGCAGGCGAGCGGAGTCCACCAGCTTACTAGTCGTCGTCCTTCTCGCAGCGTGCGACGACGACCGTGATGTTGTCGTCGCCCCCACGCTGGTTCGCGAGGGCGATGAGCTGGTCGATGGCCTGCTGCGGGTCCTCGACCTCGGTGACGCAGCGCGCGATCTCCTCGTCGCGCACGTGGCCGGTGAGCCCGTCGGAGCACAGCACGAAGACATCGTTGGCCTCGGGCGTCAGCTCTGCGAGGTCCGGCTCGACCGACGGTCGCACCCCGACCGCGCGCGTGAGCACGTGGCGCTGGGGGTGCTCACGGGCGGCGTCGGCGCTGATCTCGCGGCGTCGCACCAGCTCGCCGACCAGAGAGTGGTCGTCGGTGAGCTGGCGGATCCGACCGCCCCGCACCAGATAGGCCCGGCTGTCGCCGACGTGGGCCAGGGCCGCGCGGCCGTCCTGGGCCAGGACCGCCACCAGCGTGGTGCCCATCCCGGCGAGCTCGCGCCGCTGGCGGGCCGTCTCGTGGACCTCGCGGTTGGCGGCGATCACGGCATAGCGGAGCTTCTCGGCGAGGCTGGTGCCGGCGCCCTCGAGGGTCCGCACCGCCCGCAGCGACGCCTCGGCGGCGAGCTCGCTCGCCACCTGCCCGGCCACGTGACCGCCCAGACCGTCCGCCACCAGGTACAGGCCGATCTCCGGCGCCAGGGCGTAGTGGTCCTCGTTCGCCGCCCGGCGGCGACCCACGTCCGTACCGGCTGCCGCTCGCAGGATCATCGGACTCGCGGACCTCCCCACCTCGTCTCGGCCCGGGGCTCGGACCCCGGGGCCCACCCTATCGGCCGGACGGCCTTCGGGTGGTAGCCTTCCGTGGTCCCGTGCGTCTCGCCTCCTCCCCCCCGGCAGCCGCGCAGGCGCAAAAACCGTTCAATCGCCGGCGGGGCAGCGTCGATAATAGGGACGTCCCGGTGAATCGCCGAGCCATCGAACCGAGCCTCGGACGAAAGGCGCGCGTGCCGCGCCGGACCGCGGCACCGTGGGGGAACCATGCCGAGAACGCTCCTTCTCGCCGACGACAGCGTGACCATCCAGAAGGTCGTCGGGATCAGCTTCGCGAACGAGGACATCGTCCTGCTGACCGTGGACAACGGCGACGATGCCGTCACGCGGGCCCGCGAGGCACGCCCCGACGTCGTGCTGGCGGACGTGCTGATGCCGGGCAAGGACGGCTACGAGGTGTGCCGCGAGGTCAAGGCGGACCCCGCGCTGAGCCACGTGCCGGTCGTCCTGCTGTCGGGCACCTTCGAGTCGTTCGACGAGGACCGCGCGCGCGAGGTCGGCGCCGACGGGCACATCACCAAGCCGTTCGAGGCCCAGGCACTGGTGGACCAGGTGAACGAGCTGCTCGCGCGCAGCGCGGCGCCGACGCCTGCCGACACGGCGCCGGAGGCCACCGTGGCCATGGCGGCCCCTCCGGTCGAGGCCGGCGAGACGAACGACTCGGGCTACGACTTCTTCGACGAGGATCGCCCCCAGACCACGCCCGCGCCCCGTGAAGCCCCCGCGACGGTGCTGGTAGGCGCGGAGCCGCCCGAGCTGGGTGGCGACCCGCTCGAGCTCGAGGCGGACGTCGAGAGCGAGGTCCCGCCGGTCGCGACGGATCCGTTCGCGGCGCCGACCGACGAGCCGCAGGCCACGATCGCGATCTTCCCCGACCCCCCGCCGCCGGCGCCCGCGGCCAGCGCGGACGGCGCGATGGGCAGCGAGCTCGACGCCGTCTTCGATGCGCCCGTCGCGGCGCCGCCGACGCCCCCGGCTCCGCCCACGGTGCCCTACGAGCCCGAAGCCGCGCCGCCGACCACGCTGCTGGACACGAGCCCCGGCGGCAGCGGCGAGGCACCGCCTGGCGCCGACCTCGCGCCGGCCGGCTTCGAGGAGAGCTTCGACTTCTCGTTCGACGAGGCGGGCAGCGGCGCCGGGGTGCCGGCGCCGCCGGCGCTCCCGGAGCCTCCCGCGACGGCGCCGCTCGCACCGCCGCCGCCCGAGACCGAGCCGGAGTCCCTGCTCGAGCCGCCGCCGGCCCCCGCGCCGCCGGCCCTCGAGGCCGCCCCCGAAGACGACCAGGCGCCGCCGCCGCTGCCCGAGCCGCCGCCGCTCCCGGAGGCGCCGCCGCTGCCGGAGGCCGCCATCTCCGCCAGCTCCGCCGAGCCCGCGCCGGCCCCTGGCCCGGACCTGACGCCGGCCCTGCGCGAGCGCCTGCACGAGAGCCTGGAGAAGGTCGCCTGGGAGGCCTTCGGCGACATCTCGGACCGCATCGTGCGCGAGGCCCTGACCCGCATCGAGTCGATCGCCTGGGAGGTCATCCCGCAGATGGCCGAAGCCCTGATCCAGGAAGAGATCCGCCGCATGAAGGGCGATAGTTAGGCCGCCTCCGCGCGGCACCGAGCTCCTCGACGGCTCCCCCGCAAGCGCCGAAGGCGCGCGCAGCGAGCCGAAGGCGAGCGAAGTCCCCCAGGACGCGCCCGCGCTGGCACACCGCCCTCCATGGCACCCCGCAAGCGCCGCCGGTTCCCCCGGCGGCGCGCGCAGCGAGCCGCAGGCGAGCGAAGTCCACCAAGACGCGCCCGCGCCGGCAACCCGGCCCTTCGCGGGCACCCCGCAAGCGCCGCCGGTTCCCCCGACGGCGCGCGCAGCGAGCCGCAGGCGAGCGAAGTCCACCCAGCCGGAGCCGCAGGCGAGCGAAGTCCACCAGCCTGCTAGATCCCCTCGCCCGCGTGGTGCGGCAGGCGGTGGTCCATCTCGAGCGCCGGCTGCTCGACGCTCGGGCGCCCGACCACCTCCGCGGGCACGCCGGCCACCGTGCAGTGGGGCGGCACGTCCTCGAGCACCACGCTCCCCGCGCCGACCTTGGCGCCCTCCCCCACCTCGACGTTGCCGAGGATCTTCGCGCCGGTGCCGATCAGCACGCCGCGCCGCACCTTGGGGTGGCGGTCGCCGGTCTCCTTGCCCGTGCCGCCGAGCGTCACCTCGTGCAGCATCGAGACGTCGTCCTCGACCACCGCGGTCTCGCCGATCACCACGCTGGTGCCGTGGTCGATGAAGATGCCGGCGCCGATGCGCGCCGCGGGATGCACGTCGACCGCGAAGGCCTGCGAGATGCGCGACTGGAAGTAGAGCGCCAGCGCCCGGCGTCCCTGCGTCCACAGCCAGTGCGCCACCCGGTAGGACTGGAGGGCGTGGTAGCCCTTGAAGTAGAGCAGCACGGTGGCGAGCCGCGCGGCCGACGCCGGGTCGCGCTCCGACACCGCGCGCAGGTCGCGGCGCGCCGCCGCGCCGATCGAGGGGTCCACGGTCATCGCCTCGTCGAACACCTCGCGGATCAGCATCGCCGAGAGGTTCGGATCCTCGAGCTTGCCGGCCAGGTGGAAGGCGAGCGCGTCCTCGAGCGAGGCGTGGCGCAGCACGGTCGCGTGGAGCAGGCTGGCCAGCAGCGGCTCGCGCGCCGCGTCCTCCTGCACCTCCGTGCGGATCGCCTCCCAGACCGGGTCGGTGCGCGGCGGCTCGGGTCGGGGCATGGCTCACTCCTCGCCGACGAACGCCAGCCCGCACTCCGGGCACTCGCTCACATCCGCGGGCAGCGCCGACGCGCAGGCCGGGCAGGACTCCGCCTCGGACCAGGCGGCGTCGGCGTCCTCGGGCAGGTCGGGCACCTGGACGCGCGTGAACTGGTCGTCGACGGCAGCGGCGGCCTGCGCGTCCTCGGGGCGCACGTAGAGCGTGCAGCGCACGGCGCCGGTGCCGCGCGCCTGCACCTGATCGTCGTCGGCCCGCGGCAGCTCGACGCGGCTCGGGATGCCGGCCGCGGACAGCGCCTCGGCCAGGCCCTCGATCCAGGTGACCTCGGCGTTGCGCACCGGCACCAGCTGCTCGGCAGGCGGCAGCTCGTCCGCAGCCTGCGCCGCCGGGCCCTCGGCGCCCAGCTCGACCCCGCAGTCGGCGCAGATCGCGACCGTGTGCAGGTACTCCTCGCCGCACTGCGGGCAGATCCGGGGGGGCAGCTGCATCGGGCCTCCGCTCAGGCCCCGGGCCGGGTCGGTCGATCCGATCCAATCACCCGAGGAGGTGAGATCATGGCGAAGGTCTTCGGATTCTTCCTCCTGGTCCTGAGCATCTGGGTCGGCCTCGAGGTCATGAACCACGGCATGTCGGGCGCCTTCGACGGGCTGTTCGTGCGCATCGGGCTCGCATCCGAGGCGCAGGGCGAGCCGGACTCGGTCGTGAAGCGCGCCGGTGGCGCCTTCGACCGGGCCTACCGCAAGTCCGAGGAGCGCACCGCGCGCCACGTCGACTAGAGCCCGCGCCGCGCCTCACGCCGGCGGCGCGCCCCGCAGCCAGCGGGCGGTGCACTCCGCCAGGTGCCTGCCGTGCGCCCGCGCGGCGCTGAGGTGGCCATCCGTCGGTCCGGCCCCCGCGCCGCGCGGCGCCGTCCACGCCACCGGACCCCAGTGCGAGCCGCCGGCGCGGAACGACTCGAGCCGGCTCGGCATGGACACGAGCAACATGCCGTGCTCGGCGAGGTCGGCGAGCAGCGAGAGCAGCGCCAGCTCGGCCCCGCCGCGCGCCCCCATGCCGGAGCTCACGAACGCGGCCCCGAGCTTGCCGACCAGGGCGCCCTGCATCCACAGCGGCGCGGTGCGCTCGAAGAAGGCGCGCATCGACGACTCGATGCCGCCCATGTGGACGCCGCTGCCGAGCGCGACCGCGTCGGCGGAGAGCAGGTCGGACTCGCCCGCCTCGTCGGCGCTGCGCACCGCGACCTCCGCACCCGCCTCGCGGGCGCCGGCCGCGAAGGCGTCCGCCATGCGCTGGGTGCGACCGGTGGCCGAGGCGACGACGACGAGCACGTGCATGGCGGCCAGCCTATCACGGCGCGCCGCCGCGCAGGCGCGCCAGCGCGCCGGCGAAGTCGGCCGGGTCGGGGCTCGCGGCCTCGACCTCCTCGAAGCGCACGTGCGCGGCGTGCAGCATCTGGCGCGGAGCGGCGGCCGCGTCGCCGTAGATCCGATCGCCGAGCACCGGATGCCCGAGGAACGCAAAGCTGGCGCGGATCTGGTGCAGGAAGCCGGTGCGCGGGTGGACCTCGACCAGCGCCGCCCGGTCCCACACCTCCAGCACGCGCCAGCGCAGCCCCCCGCGCCGCGCGCCCGCCCCGCCGCGGCCCGCCGGCTGCGCGCGCACCCGCGCGGGACGGTGCCGAGACACCTCCAGGTCGACCTCGAGCGCTCCCGTCTCGGGCGGCGTACCGCCAACCAGCGCGCGGTAGACCTTCTCGACCCGGTGTGACGCGAACGCCTCGCGCAGCCGGGCCCAGCTCCCGGGTGCGGTCGCCACCAGCAGCACGCCCGAGGTGTCGACGTCGAGGCGGTGCACGACGCCGCTGCGCAGCCCGCCCTCCCCGACCCCGTGCACCTCGGGATGGAGCGCGGCCACCGCGTTGAGCACGGTGCCGGTCTCGTCCTCGCGCAGCGGATGGACGGGGCAGCCCGCGGGCTTGTCGAGCGCCAGCCAGCCGTCGCCCCGGGCGAGCACCGGGAGCGCGAGCGACGCGTCGGGGCGGGCGCGGCGCGCCGGCGGCGGCGCGAACCCGACCACCGCGAGGCGCTCGCCAGCCGCCAGCGACACGCCCTTGTGACGCGACCCGAGCGCGCGCCCGTCCCTCCGGACGGCGCCGCGCGCGAGCAGCCGCCGCACCTCCGCGCGGCCCACGCCGAGGCGCGCCGCCAGGAAGGCATCGAGCCGGGTGCCCGCCTCGCCGCGCGTCACCTGCCAGACGCGCTCGCCGCGCTCCCCGTCCACTGCCACGCGTCCAGGGTAGTGGCCAGGCTCGCTTGACACCCGGGGGGCCCTGGGTACCTTCGCACGCGATGTCGACGGCGGAACGGACTACGGCGCTCTCGAGCGGCCGGATTATCATCCCGGGCTCCAGGCCCGGGTCGTTCGTCGTCTGACGCCAACGAGCGTTCGCCGTACGAAGGCCGCGGGTCACGATCCGCGGCCTTCGTGCATTGAGCGCCGCTTTCGCAGCCGCAGGCGGCGCAGAGGCAGTCCCGTGACGGAGCCGCATCCGACCCTCGAGGTGATGGACACCACCCTGCGCGACGGCGAGCAGACGCCCGACGTCGCCTACACGCCCGCCGAGAAGCTCCAGCTCGCGCGGATGCTGCTGACCGAGGTGCGCGTCGATCGCATCGAGATCGCCTCGACGCGGGTGTCGGAGGGCGAGCGGCTGGCGGCGCGGCGCGTGGCGAGCTGGGCGCGCCGCGAGGGGGCGATCGAGCGGGTCGAGATCCTGGGCTACTGCGACGGCGACGCCTCGGTGCAGTGGATTCGCGGGGTGGGCGGCAAGGTGATGAACCTGCTGCTCAAGGGCTCCGAGGAGCACTGCCGCGCCCAGCTCGGTCTCTCCCCCGAGCAGCACCGCAAGCGCGCCACCGACACGATCGCGCGCGCGCGCCGCCGGCGCCTGAAGGTCAACGTCTACCTCGAGGACTGGTCGAGCGGCGTGCGCCACTCGTTCGACTACGTGTTCGCGATGGTGCAGGCGCTGCGCGAGCTGCCGATCGAGCGGATCTACCTGCCCGACACGCTCGGCACGCTCTCGCCCGACGACACGGCGCGCTACGTCGGGCTGATGACCGCCACCTGGCCCGACGTCCACTTCGAGTACCACGCCCACAACGACTACGGCCTGGCCACCGCCAACTGCCTGGCGGCGGTGGGCGCGGGCGCCCGCGGCGTCCACACCAGCGTCAACGGCATGGGGGAGCGCGCCGGCAACAGCCGGCTGGCCGAGGTCGTCGCCGCCCTGCACGACCAGACCGAGTTCCGCTGCGGGGTCGACGAGGCGCGCCTCTCGACGGTGTCGCGGCTGGTCGAGACCTTCAGCGGCAAGACCGTCCCGGCCAACTCGCCGATCGTGGGCCGCGACGTGTTCACCCAGACCGCCGGCATCCACGCCGACGGCGACGCCAAGGGCGAGCTGTACGCGACCGAGCTGGCGCCGGCCCGCTTCGGACGCGCGCGCCGCTACGCACTGGGCAAGCTGTCGGGCAAGGCGTCGCTCGACCACAACCTGAAGGCGCTCGGCATCGAGCTTTCGGACGAGGCGCGCAGCCGGGTGCTGGCCCGGATCATCGAGCTCGGCGACAAGAAGCACACCGTGGTGCCCGCCGACCTGCCGTACATCATCGCCGACGTGCTGGGCGAGCCAGCGCACCAGCCGGTCAAGGTCACCGCGTACCGCGTGGAGGTGGGCAGCGAGAGCCTGCCGCGAGCGGAGGTGGAGCTGACCAAGGACGGCGAGTCGGCGCGGGCGCGCGCCCGCGGAGACGGCGGCTACGACGCCTTCATGCGCGCGCTGCGCAAGACCGCCAAGCGCTTCGACCTCGACGTGCCGCGCCTGGTCGACTTCCGCGTGCGCATCCCGCCCGGCGGCCGCACCGGCGCACTGGTGCAGACCGTGATCACCTGGCAGCGCGGCGGCGCCGGCGAGGGCACCTACAGCACGCTGGGTGTGGACTCCGACCAGCTCGCCGCCGCGGTGATCGCCACCGAGAAGATGCTCAACGCGGTGGCGACCGGGAGGGACGTCTGAGTCCGGGGCGGCGCGCCGCGGCGGCCTGCGCGCTGCTCGCCGCGCTGGTCGCGTGCGCGCGGACGCCGCCGCCCGACCCCAAGTACCGGCCCGCGCAGAGCGTGCTCGAGGTCGTCGCCACGCTGCGCCGCCACGTCCCGGACGACACCTACCGCTTCGAGCCGGCGCGCGACTTCACCGGCCGCAACGTCTACCGCGCCGCGCTGATCCGGCTCGAGAGCCTCGAGCGGCTGCACGAGAACGCGCTACGCGCGGGTGGGATGGACGACGTGATCGCCTTCACCCGCGGGCGCGCGCTCGAGCGGCTGCGCGGCTACGCGCTCGCCGCCACCTCCTATCGGAACGCCGCCGAGCACGAGGGAGAGATGCGCCAGGAGGCGCTGCGCAGCGCCGCGGTGTGCGACGCGCTCGAGGAGGCGTCGTCGCTGGGCTACGAGGCCGACCGGCCGCTGCCGCCCGGCGGCATCCGCGCGCCCGCGCCCGACGACCCGGAGGCCGCGATCCGCGAGTACGACCGCCGCCTGGCGCTGCTTGGCGCCCTCGCCGAGGAGGTGAGCGGCACCCACTACGTGGCCGTGGTGCGCGAGGAGGAGGAGCGGGCCGACATGGCGCGCGCCGAGTACTTCGAGGCGCGCCGCCAGCTCGAGCCCGAGGGCGACGTACGCGCCCTGGCGGAGCGCCAGCGCGTGCTGACGCGCCACCGGGAGAGCAAGCGCGCCAACCGGCACATGCTCGCGCTGGCCGACCTCTACGCCCGGCTCGCCGAGGAGTACGTGGCGGCCAGGCCACCCGAAAGCCTATGGTTCGACCCGCCCGCCTTCCAGGAGCTCGTCGATGCGGCGTCCCGGCTCTACGAAGCGGTGGCCAACCAGGATGGCACTCCCGAGAAGCTCGAGGCGGCGCGCCGCCTCGAGGCGTTCCTCGCCTTCACCCTGCAGGTGGACCGTGACCGCTTCAGCCCGTAGGTGTCTGACTTCGTTCGGCTTCGCCTCACTGCGCGCGCCGTTCTGGTGGACTTCGTTCGGCTTCGCCTCACTGCGCGCGACCTTCGGCCGCTTGCAGGGGGCTTCTGCCGCGCTCGCTCCTAGCGGGTGGACTTCGTTCGGCTTCGCCTCACTGCGCGCGCCCTTCGGGCGCTTGCAAGGGGGTCTTGCCGCGCGCGCTCCTGGCGCCTGTCTGCTGCTGCTGTGTCTCGCGCTCGCCGCCTGCCGCGGGCCGGGCGGCATCCCGATGATCTCGCCGCTGGAGCCGATCGGCCGCAGCAACACCTTCATGCCCGACGACGCCGACCGCGCCGCGCACGACGTCGCGACGGCGGCGCTGGCGGGCACGCCGGCCGAGCTGGCGGACGCCCTGACCGCCCTCGAGAGCGCCGAGGCCGAGCGCCGCGCCGCCGGCGAGGCGCCGTCGGGCCTGGTGCCGCACGGCATCCACGTCGCCGCGGCGACCGGCCGCGACGCCATCGCCTACCGGCGCGCGGCCGAGGAGCTGCTCGATCGCGACGACCTCGACCCCGCGCTGCGGCGCTCGCTCGAGATCCAGGTCGAGGACGACCCGCTGCGGCTGGCGAGCCGCCGCATCTTCGACGCCCGACACGCCCGCTTCGCGCGCATCTTCAACGCCTTCGCCTCGGCGCTCGGGCGCTCGATCCTCACCATGACGATGGCTCCGCTGCGCGTGGCGCAGGCGGCGGTGGGCGTGATCATGACCGAGCACGCCCAGGAGCCGATCAGCCTGCAGGAGCGCCAGGCCCTGGCCCACTGGAAGCAGTACGTCGAGCTGAATCCGGGGTCGGTGGAGTCGCCCCGGCTGCTCGACCGGATCGACTCGCTCCAGCGCCGCTGGTTCAAGATGAAGCGCAAGCGCACCCTGCGCGCCGCCGAGGAGGCGCTCGGCGCGGGCACGGCCGACACCGCCCTGGTGCTCGCCCACCGCGCCCTGCGCTACGCGCCCGAGGACGACGACGCGGTGGAGCTGTACGCCAAGGCGCTGGAGCAGGCGCAGCACCGCCACGAAGAGCACCGGCGCAGCCTGGGCGCGCCCGAGACGCTCGCGCCCGGCGAGCTGGGCGAGGGGGCGCGCGCCCTGGCGGTGGCGCTGCTGCTGCCGGACGGCCGGCTCGAGGCCGTCAGCGAGGAGCTGCTGACGTCGGGCCGCAACCCGGCGCTCGCCGACGAGGCCCAGTTCGCCCACGCCATTGCGCTGGGCGAGCGCGGCGCCGAGGACGAGATGTGGGACGAGCTGGGAGAGCTCGCCGAGCAGGACGACGGTCCGCTGGCGCGCTACGCCGAGCGACTGGTCGAGAGCGAGCAGCACCATCCCCATCGGGCCTTCGAGCTGGCGCGCCGGGACGAGCGCATGGACAAGCTCAAGTTCGTCGTCTTCGGCCCGCTGGCCAAGGGCCCGCGCGACCGCAACCTGCCGACCGCGCTCGAGTGGCTGCTGGAGGCCCCTGCCCTGGCGAGCGCGCTGGCCGGCATGCCGCAGCGGCTGTTCAAGACCGCAACCTCGGCGCCGGACGGCCGGGAGCCGGCGCGGCACGCCAAGCGCTACCTGTCGCTCTACCCCGACGGGCTGCACGCCGCCGAGATGCGCGAGTTCCTGATCGACCTGAACGAGGCCCGGGGCAACCCGGTCGGCGCCCACGCCGTCGCGAAGGCCGACCCGAACGCCGACCCCGAGCAGGTCGCCGACCTCGAGCAGCGCGCGGCGGAGCAGGCGCTGCGCTACGCCCGCAAGCAGGAGCGCCGCGACATGCGCCTGGCCCTGTTCAAGGAGGTCTCGTCCTCGTACCCCGAGACGGTGGCCGGACGCCATGCGGGCATGCTGCTCCGCAGCGAGCTCGAGCACGGCACCACCCAGCAGATCCGGATCTCGCGCGGCTTCCTGCTCGAGAACCCCGACGTCGCCGGCCCCGAGGGCCTGGGGCTGCGCCCCGAGCTGCTCGACGACGAGGTCGGCAACGGCGAGCTCCACCCGAAGGGCGTGACCCTGCTGGGCGGCCAGCGGGTCGAGTTCGCGCTGGTGGGGCCCAACGGCGACGACGACGGATTGCCGGCCACGCGGCGGCAGTCGATGTCCGAGGAGCGGCTGGCGCGGCTGGTGTCCAAGCTCGAAGAGACCTCGCTGCGCAACGCGCTGCTCGATCCGCTGGCCGCGCCCGACCCCGACGCTCCGCGCGACCTGTTCTTCGAGCGCGCCCGGCTG
>JASJBO010000064.1 GCA_030066475.1 Myxococcota bacterium | reverse complement strand
TCGCAAGCGCCCGGAGGGCGCGCGCAGCGAGCCGCAGGCGAGCGAAGTCCATAAGGCCGTCGCCGCGCCGGCTACGACGACCTTCGGAGGCACCCCCGCAAGCGCCGAAGGCGCGCGCAGCGAGCCGCAGGCGAGCGAAGTCCATCAAGACGGCAGGCGAGCGAAGTCCATCAGACGGCGGCCTCGTCCTGCTCGCCGGTGCGGATCCGCAACGCCCGGGCGACCGGAGTCACGAAGATCTTGCCGTCGCCGATCTTGCCCGTGGCGGCGGCCCCGGCGATCGCGTTCACGACCGCGTCGGCGCGGTCGTCGGAGACGACGATCTCGAGGCGCACCTTGGGCAGGAAGTCCACCACGTACTCGGCGCCGCGGTACACCTCGGTGTGCCCCCTCTGGCGCCCGAACCCCTTCACCTCGGTGACGGTCAGCCCCTGGATGCCGAGCTGCTGCACGGCCTCCTTCACCTCTTCGAGCCGGAACGGCTTGATGATCGCCTCGATCTTCTTCACGGAACCCTCCAGCCGGATCAGTAGCGGTAGCCCACCTCGTCGTGGAGCACGACGTCGCGTCCTCCTGGCTCGAGTCCACTGCTCGCCGGCCCCTGAGAACCGGGGGCCCTAGTCTGCACCGAAGCGGAAGCCGATTGCGCAACTTTCGGCTCGCGCGGGCGAGAAACGGCGCGACTTCGTGACAGGGTTTGCCTCCGGGGGAGGCAGCCTCGGGTCAGAGGGGTTCGATCCGGGCGGCGGCCAGGAACGGACGTTCCTCGCCCACCTCGTGCACCGTGCCCGTCAGCTCGAGCGATGCCGTGAGCCTCGAGTCGCGGCTCGAGGCGCCGATGCGGACCTCGGCCCGGCCGGGCTCGACGATGCGGCGCAGCGCGGGGCCCGTGAACGCGAACAGGGCCGCGGGCAGCTCGAAGTGGACCCGCGCCGCCGCGCCGGCCGCGAGCGCGACGCGGCGGAAGCCGCGCAGCTCCTGCACCGGCCGCGTCACGCTGGCGACCTCGTCGCGCAGGTAGAGCTGCACCACCTCGTCGCCCGCGCGGTCGCCGGCGTTGCGCAGCGTGAACGACACCTCGACGGCGCCGTCGGTCGGCACGCGATCGGCGGAGAGGGCGAGGTCCTCGTACTCGAAGCGCGTGTAGGACAGGCCGTGTCCGAACGGAAAGACCGGCTCGAAGTCGGGATGCGGCGGGATCCCGCGGGCGAGCGCCTTGTGATCGTAGGCCGCCGGCTGCACGCCGGCGCCGCGGCTGAAGCTCACCGTGGTCTTGCCGCCCGGGTTGGCGTCGCCGAGCAGCACGTCCACCACGGCGGCGGCCCCGTCCTGGCCGGGAAACCAGGCCTCGACGATCGCAGCGGCGCGCCCGTCCACCGCATCGAGCGCCGGCGGGCGCCCGTTCACGAGCACCACGACGGTGGGCGTGCCCGTCTCGAGCACCGCGGCGAGCAGTGCGGGCTGGACCCCGGGCAGCGCGAGGTCGCTCGCGTCGGTGCCCTCCCCCACCGTGCCCGAGCGGAAGTGCCCGGCCTTGTCGCCCACCACGACGACGGCCACGTCGGCGCGCGCGGCCGCCTCGGCGGCCGGCGCGATGCCCGAACGGTCGGCGTCGAGCGCCGGGGCGGCGCCGCCCACAGCGCCGCCGCTCTCGGGATTCAGGCGCAGCGGATCGCCGCCCGGGTCGCGCAGGATGCGACAGCCCTGGGCGAACTCGACCCGGTCGGCACCCAGCCGCTCGCGCAGCACGTCGAGCAGAGTGGGGGCACGCACCGGCAGCGGGCGGTCGGGGTAGTGCGAGGCCACGTGGTTCTGGAAGCTGTAGTTCCCGAACAGGGCCAGGTCGTCGGCCGCGTTGGGGCCGATCACGGCGACTCGCGCGTCGCTCCGGAGCGGCAGCGCGCCGTCGTTCGCGAGCAGCGTGATCGAGCGGGCCGCCACGTCGCGCGCCAGCGCCCGCTCCTCGGGCAGCTCCAGCACGACCGCCTCGGCATCGGCGTAGGGCCGCTCGAACAGCCCCAGCTCGAACTTGAGCCGCAGCACGCGGTCGACGGCGACGTCGAGCACGTCCGGCGCGACGAGCCCGCGGTCGAGCGCCTCGGCCAGCCCGGTCCAGTAGCAGTCGCCCTGCGGCAGCTCGACATCGAGGCCCGCCGCGAGCGCCTGCGCCGACGCCTCCACCGGCCCCTCGGCCGTGTGGTGCAGCAGGTGGAGCATCTTCACCGCGAAGTAGTCGGCCACCACGATGCCGTCGAAGCCCCAGCGCTCGCGCAGGGTCGCGGTCAGCAGCTCGCGCGACGAGGCGGCCGGCTGGCCGTCGACCTCCTGGTAGGCGTTCATCACGCTGCGCGCGCCGGCCGTCTTCACCGCCATCTCGAACGGCACCAGGAAGCGGTCGGCCATCTCGCGCGGGCCGGCCTGGGTGGGTGCGAAGTTGCGCCCACCGGCGCTGCCCGAGTAGCCGCAGAAGTGCTTGAGCGTGGCCACGATGCCGTCGGCGAGGTCGTCGCCCTGGAGCCCCTCGACGTAGGCCGACACGATCGCGCCCACCAGGTGCGGGTCCTCGGCGACGCACTCCTCGACCCGCCCCCAGCGCGCGTCGCGGATCACGTCGGCCACCGGCGCCAGCGCCTGGTGCGTGCCGACGGCGCGCATCTGGCGCCGGATCACGCCCGCCACGCGGCGGATCAGGTCGGGATCCCAGGTCGCCCCGTAGTTGAGCGGCGAGGGGAACTGCGTGGCGCCCTGCGCCATGAAGCCGGTCAGCGACTCCTCGTGCGCGATCGCGGGAATGCCGAGCCGGGTGTCCTCGACCAGGTGCTTCTGGAAGGCGTTGAGCGCGCGCGTGCCCGCACGCGGCTCCACGGGCCGGCTGCCGAAGGGGCGCGTGATCTGCCCGATGCCGTGGCGCAGCGACACCGAGGGGTCGCGCGCCTCGACCATGGCGCCCTGGAACGGCGCGAACTCGCCGCCGTCGGGGTCGAGCATCAGCCACACCGAGCAGAGCTGGGCGATCTTCTCGTCGCGGGTCATCCGAGCCAGGAGGTCGCGGCTGCGCTTCTCGGGCGAGAGCGCCGGGTCGCGGAACGGTGCGCGGGCGAGAGCGTCGGACATGGTTGCCTCCGGCGGTGGCCTCAGAGGAAGCGGCTCACCAGGTTCTCGAGCATCTCCTGGCGGCCCGAGCGCGGCCGTGGCTCCCGGTCGCTCTCGAGCACGTGCGCCTCGAGCTCGGCCAGGCTGCGCTTGCCCGCCAGGATCTCGCGGCCGAGCCCCGACTCCCAGCCGGCATAGCGCTCGTCGACGAAGGCCTGGAGGCGGCCGTCCTCGAGCAGGCGCGCCGCCGCGAGCAGGCCGCGCGCCAGCGTGTCCATGCCGCCCACGTGGGCGTGGAACAGGTCGAGCGGGTCGACGCTCTGGCGGCGCAGCTTGGCGTCGAAGTTGAAGCCGCCGCTGCCGAGCCCGCCGCCGCGCAGGATCTCGTAGAGCGCCAGCGCGGCGCCCTCGACGTCGTTGGGGAACTGGTCGGTGTCCCAGCCGCACTGCGGGTCGCCGCGGTTGGCGTCGACGCTGCCGAGGACCCCGTTCGCGATCGCGTAGGCCAGCTCGTGCTGGAAGCTGTGGCCGGCGAGCGTGGCGTGGTTCACCTCGATGTTGAGCTTGTACTCGCGCTCGAGCCCGTACTTCTGCAGGAAGGCGAACACCGCGGCCGCGTCGTGGTCGTACTGGTGCTTGGTGGGCTCGTGCGGCTTGGGCTCGATCAGCAGGGTGCCCGCGAAGCCGATCCGGTGCTTGTGCTCGGCCACCAGCGCCAGGAAGCGCCCGAGCTGCTCCGCCTCCCGACGCAGATCGGTGTTGAGCAGGGTCTCGTAGCCCTCGCGTCCGCCCCACAGCACGTAGTTGGCGCCACCCAGCCGGTGGGTCGCCTCGAGCACGTGCTTCACCTGCGCCGCGGCGTACGCGAACACCTCGGGATCGGGGTTGGTCGCGGCGCCCGCTGCGTAGCGCGGGTGGCCGAACAGGTTGGCCGTCCCCCACAGCAGCCGCACCCGGGTGCGCTCCATCTCGAGGCCGGCGCGCTCCACCAGGCGGTCGAGGTGGGCGTGGCTCTCGCGCAGGCTGGCGCCCTCGGGCGCCAGGTCGCGGTCGTGGAAGCAGAAGAACGGCACGCCGAGCTTCTCGAAGAACTCGAAGGCGGCCTCGAGCTTGCGCTCGGCCAGCGCGAGCGGGTCGCCGGGCCCGTGCCAGGGGCGCGCGAAGGTGCCGTCGCCGAACACGTCGCTGCCCGGCCAGCAGAAGCTGTGCCAGTAGCAGACCGCGAAGCGCAGGTGGTCCTCCATGCGCGCGCCGCGGACGAGCTGCTCGGGCTGGTACCAGCGGAACGCCAGCGGGCTGGCCGTGTCGGGGCCCTCGTAGCGGATCGGCTCCACGTCGGGGAAGTACGGGGCGCTCATGCGTCGGACCCTCCTCGGCTCGCGTCGAAGTGCTCGCGCAGCGCGCCGTAGAGCGCGCGGAAGCGCTCGAGCGGCGCCCGGTAATGATCGCGCAGCGCGGGCTCGGGCTCGACGACCCGCTCCACCGGCCGCGGCACGCACACGGCGTCGGGGTCCTCGCCGGTCGCGGCCAGACGCGCGAGGCGCGCCGCGCCGTGCGCCGGCCCCACCTCGCCGCCGCGGCGGTAGACGAGCGGGCGCTCGAGCACGGCGGCCAGGATCCGGCCCCAGAGCGGGCTGCGCGCGCCGCCGCCGATCACCGACACGTCCCCGATCGGGGCGCCCGCCTCGAGCAGCACCTGCTGGGCGTCGGCGAACGCGAAGGCGACGCCCTCGAGCACGGCGCGCGCCAGCGCGGCGCGGCCGGTCTCGTGGGTGAGCCCGACGAACACGCCGGTCGCGTCCGGGTCGTTGTGCGGCGTGCGCTCGCCCGAGAGGTACGGGAGGAAGAGCAGCCGGTCGCCGGGCCGGTCGGCGGCCTCGACCTCGGCGAGCAGCGCCTCCTCGCTCGGGGCTCCGGTGAGCGCGCACACCCACGCCAGGCAGCTCGCCGCCGACAGCAGCACCGACATCTGGTGCCAGCGGCCCGGCAGGCAGTGGCAGAAGGCGTGGACCGCACGCGCCGGGTTGGGGCGGAAGCGGTCGCTGGCGACGAACAGCACGCCGGAGGTGCCGAGCGCGAGCGAGGCCTCGCCGGGTCGGACGACCCCCGCGCCGACCGCCCCGGCGGCCTGGTCGCCGGCCCCTGCGGCCACCGGGACGCGGCCGATCCCCCAGGCCTCGGCGACCGCCGCGCGCAGCCGGCCGGTGGGCTCGGTTCCCTCGCACAGCCGCGGCATCGCGGCGCGGTCCAGCTCGCAGGCGGCGAGCATCGCGTCCGACCAGTCCCGCCGCGCGACGTCGAGCCACAGCGTGCCCGAGCTGTCCGAGAGGTCGGAGGCGACGTCGCCCGTCAGGCGCAGGCGCAGCGCGTCCTTGGGCAGCAGCACGCGGCGCACGCGCGCGAACAGGTCGGGCTCGTGGCCGCGCACCCACAGCAGCTTCGGCGCGGTGAAGCCGGGCATCGCCAGGTTGCCCGTGATCCGGCGCGAGTCCGGCACGCGCCGCTCCAGCTCGCGGCACTGCGCCGCGCTGCGGCCGTCGTTCCACAGGATCGCGGGCCGCAGCGGGCGCTCGTCGGCGCCCAGCAGCGTGGCGCCGTGCATCTGCCCCGAGAGCCCCACCGCGCGGGTCGCGGCCAACGCGCCGGGCGCCTCCGCACGCAGGGCGCGCACCGCCGCGTCGGTGGCCTGCCACCAGGCGTCGGGTTCCTGCTCGGACCACAGCGGATGGGGCCGCTGCACCTCGAGCGGCGCGCTCGCCTGCGCGACGACGCGGTCCTCGTCGTCGACGAGCACCGCCTTGACGGCCGAGGTCCCGAGATCGATGCCCAGATCCATGCGACGCCAACGATATCGCGACCGGGCCGGCGAGCCGGTAGACTTCGGCGCGATGAGACGACCCACCGCCGCCGGGGCCCTCGCCCCCCTGTGCTTGCTGCTGGCCCTGGGCCTCGCCGCCGCGCCGGCCGGGGCCGAGCACCCCGTGCCGAGCGAGGACTGGGACGGCGACGGCGACTACGATGGCGCGCTCGAGCTGCGCGCGAGGGCGCTCTACGCGCCCTACGAGTCGTACCCCCCGCTGCCGCCCGAGGCCACCTGGCTCGACAACTTCTTCAAGGTGGCCGACGCGGTCTTCGTGCGCCCCCCGTCGGCGGCGGCCTGCATCGCGTCGAGCGCGATCTACATCGCGGGCTCGCCCTTCGTGTGGGCGACCCGGCGCGAGGAGAGCAACGAAGAGGCCTACCGTGACCTGTTCCGCATGACCTTCCAGCGCGAGCTCGGCGACTTCGACGGCGTCGAGCTCTACTTCCCGCTCACGGCCGCAGAAGCGGACCCATCACTCGCTCCGCAAATTCGTCGACGACGTTCGACGGTCGGCCCTGCACTACGACGTAAGTGATCCCGGTCTCCTCGCGGCGCTTCTCGAGCCGCTCCTGGATCTCGCTCGCGGACCCGGTGAGGAACAGCGGGCAGTCGGCCACCTGCTCGACGGTCATGCCCGAGCTCTGGGCCAGCGCCCGGCGGATGCCGCTGGGATCGTCGGTGATGGCGACCACGAAGACGAGCGACTGCAGCTCGAGGGCGTCGGGGTCGCGGCCGGCGCGCTCGGCGGCCGCGCGCACCCAGCCCACCTTCTCGCGCACCCGCTCGGGCGCCAGGTCGGCCGGCGTCTCGCCCGTCACCTTGCCCTCGCGGAGCTGCGGGTTGATCCCGACGATGTCGGCGTAGCGCCCCGCGACCGACAGCAGCCGCCGCCCGCCGCCACCCACCAGGACCTTCGGCCGCTCGCCCGCGGGCAGCTCGGCCGCCTGCGGGATCTCGCGGATCGTGTAGTGGCGCCCCTCGAACGAGGCGCCGTCGCCCTCCCACATCGCGAGGCAGATCTGGAGCGCCTCCTCGAGCCGCTCGATGCGCAGGCCGGGCCGCTCGTAGTCCATCCCGGCCTGCACGTAGTCGGTCTCCATCCAGCCCGCGCCCAGGCCGAACTCGTGCCGTCCGCCCGAGAGCAGGTGCAGGGTGGCGGCCTGCTTGGCGTAGATCACGGGATGGCGGTAGTCGATGCCGTAGACCAGCGAGCCCACGTTCAGGCGCTCGCTCGCGGCGGCCACGCCGGCGAGCAGCGTGGTGGGGTCCCACTGGTTCGAGAAGTGGTCGGGGCAGAAGACGGTCGAGAAGCCCAGCTCCTCGACGTGACGCACCCAGTCGGCCCAGTCGGGCGTGGGCAGCGCAGCCATCTGGACGCCGAAGCGGAACGGTCGGGTCACGGGGGTCCTCCCGGGTCGGGCGCGTGGAGCACGGGTAGCACCTCGGCGACGAGCCGACGCGTCTGCTCGAGCACGTCGTCCACACCGCGCGCCACCGGGAACGTCGCCAGACCGAGGCCGACGCGGACGCTCAAGCCGCCCCCCCGCCGGGCGCGCGTGCCAGGAAGACGTAGCGGTTGAGGCTGAAGAAGTACTCGCCCGCCGCGCCGCGCGCGCGCAGCTCGTCGGCCCAGGCCTCGGCCTCCTCCTGCTCCACGCCGCAGCGGCCCGGCACGAAGCCCTGGATCGCGGCCAGGATCCCGAAGCTGTAGGTGTCGGGCGCCAGCGTCGGGTTGACCAGCGGCACGACCTCGACGCGCTCGACGGCCAGGCCGGCGACCTCGAGGGCATTGCCAAGCGTCTGCGGCAGGTGCGGGTCCGCCAGGTGCTCGTCCCAGGCCTCGAGCACGCGGCGCATGCGCGCGCGATCGGAGGTGCGCCACACGATGCTGTCCCAGTCGGTGTCGAGGATCAGCACGCGCCCGCCGGGCCGCAGCACGCGCCGCACCTCGGCCAGCGCCTTCTCCATGTCGGCCACGTACTCGTAGACCTGCGTGGAGACGACGGCGTCGAAGCTCGCGTCGTCGAACGGCAGCGCGGTGGCCTCGCCCACGCGCAGCTCGACCTGCGGCTGCTCCTCGCAGCGGCGGCGCGCGAGCGCGAGCATCGGCTCGCTCGGGTCGAGACCCACGACGCGCCCCGCCACGCCCACCGCCTGCGCCATCTCGTGGAGCAGGAAGCCGGGCCCGGCTCCGACGTCGAGCACCTGCTCGCCGGCCGAGGGCGCGAGCAGCTCGATCACCCGCCGCCGCTGCCCGGCGACGTCGGGCGTCGCGTACATCGCCTCGACCCCGCGGGCCACGCGCTCGTCGAACTCGATCATGGCCACGCCGGCGAGTCTAGACCCGAACGGCGCCGCCGGCTCCATTCGCCGTCCCGAGGGACATCTCGAGCCCGCCGGCTGGCCGACCGACTCAGTGGTGGACAGGCGCCAGCGCCACGCGCTCGCGCAGGAACTTCTCGACCCGCAGGTTCAGCAGCTCGGGGTGCTCGATCAGGCCGGCGTGGCTGCCCTTCGGGAGCACCAGCAGCTCGGCGCCGGGGATCCGGTCGCGCATCGCGAGCGACAGCGAGAGCGGTGTGAAGAGGTCGCTCTCGCCGGCCACCACCAGGGTCGGCGCGTCGACCTCGTGGAGCCACGGGCCCGCGTCGTGCTGCTGCATCTCGCCCGCCATCAGGAAGAAGACCCGCAGGTCCATCTCCGACAGGTGCTCGAAGTAGGGTCGCATGTCGGCGAACTCGGCGAGCTGCGGGTTGATCATCCCGAGCCGCGCGATCGCGTAGGGAAGCTGTGAGCGCAGCAGCGGCCGGAGCGCGCCTTCGACGAGCCGGGGAGCCGCCGCGACCGCGGCCGACAGGGCCGAGAACAGCGGTCCCACCAGCAGCGGCATGCCGAAGGCGGTGTCGATGGGTCGGCCGTACGCGCCGCAGATCGGGATCAGCCCGGCGATGCGGTCGGGCGCGATGCGCCAGGTCTCCAGCAGCACCTGGCAGCCCATCGAGTGCCCGAGCAGGACCGCGCGATCGATCTCGCAGTCGTCGAGCACCGCGAGCAGGTCGTGGGCGTTGGCCTGCATGGTGAAGGCGCCCGGCACGAGCTCCGACGGCAGGCCGCTGCTGTTGTGGCCCCGGTAGTCCCAGGTGACGACGCGATGGCGCTCCGCGAAGAACTGCACCACGTACTTCCAGAAGAACGAGGACACACCCACCCCGTTGCAGCAGACGATGGCCGGATCGCCGCCGCCGTACTCCGTGTAGTGGATCGGCACCCCCTGCCAGCCCCCGGTGCAGCCGTTGCGGTACGCCCGATTCACCTGTCCCACGGGAGCCTTCCAGTCGTCGCCGGACCCGGCGCCCGACACGGCTCGCGCGCGGGTCGTGCGCCGCGCCCGCGGTGCGCTCCGCCGCCCCCGCGACGCGCGGTCGTCCAGGTATCCCTGGAGGCCCTTCGCCACGTCCGTGAGATTCGGCGTGATCAGGTCGACGACGAACCGCTCGATCTGGTCGGCCATCCGCGCGCTCAGTGCGTGGGGGAGGCCGGGCAGCGCGAGGGGATCGACCTGCAACTCGCCCGTGATCCGGATCCGGGTCGCGCGCTCGGGGTCGTCGGGGTGGGGCTCGAAGAAGTTCACGCCGCTGCACGCGTAGAGCCCGGCCAGCGCCCCGGCGCAGCTCTCCTGCGACCACTCGACCCGCCAGGCCTCGGGAGTCCAGACCGCCGTGTCGATCCAGGCCATGAGGTCCCGGGAGAGGAAGGGACGCAGCGCGGCCGGCACGGTCTCGGCGTGCCCCTGCCAGCGGCGCACGATCCGGACCCGGCCGTGTCCGGTCTCGCGCCGACTCTGCGTCTCGATCGACTCGATGTTCGGCAGGAAGGGCGCGATGTCCTCCATCCGCTCGATCATCGTCTCGAGGACCTTCGCGGCCGGATGCGACACGCGGGCCGTCTGCTCGAACTTCATCGTCGCGACCTCCGGGTCGGTCGATGGTCGTCGTGGTAGAGGATGGACCCGGCGGAACGTACCACAGCGGCCGCCTGACACGGCGCCACGCCGAGAGCTACCGAGGGAATCGCACCCCACGCGAGCTCGAGAGCCGGCAGCAGGTCGCACGGCGCGGCGATCGCGCATCGTCGACGATGCGAGTCCCCTGTCTGCGAGAAGATCCGATGTCGAAGACGATTTCTCTTGCCAAGCCGTTGGCACTTGGATTCAATTGGGTCTTCGACCCGAACCGGATCCGGGCGCTTCGAGGGGGTGTTCTTGGCACCGATCATCCTGGAGCGTGACGATCAGTACCTCCTGAATCACTGCACCCGGCATCTCGCCCGGTCTCTCGACGAGCCCAGGCACGACTTCGGCCAGTTCGCCCCCGGCGATCCGCGCGGCCGGATCTGCGAGGGCTGGCGCTTCCCGATCATCGACAGCCATGGCGGTGGCGCCGACGACCCCGCGACGGACTACGCCTCGAACGAGGTGAGCTTCGTCTTCGCCGCCGATCCGGAGCAGCTGCCGGCGGAGGTCGGTGTCGTCGGGACCTTCGCAAGGCTCTACGAGGCGCTTCCGCTGCGCCGCATCGGCGACACCCCGTACTTCGCCGTGACCGTCGTCGTACCCAAGGGGGAGGTACACACGTACCGCTTCCGCGTGGATGGCGAGGATGTGCTCGACCCCGTGAACCCGCAGCGCGTGGACCTCGACAACGGTCGGACCTGGTCGCGCTTCTTCACGGACCTGTGCACGGCACCGATCACGCTCGAGCAGTGGGAGGCGGTCCTGCTCGAGCGCCTGACGGACCACATCCTGCCCTTCCGGACCACCGAGGGCCGTCGGTTCCTGTCCTCCTACTACGACGGCCTCGATCACGCCTCCAAGTCCCGGGGTGAGCTCCAGGCCTATCGCTTCGACGAGTCCGTCGGGGTCGTCAACTTCATCGACAAGCTCCTCGCGCGCGAGGAGATGCATCACCTGATCGACTACCGCATCTGCCTCGAGCTGATCGACGGGCTGCTCCGGGCGCGCAATCCCTTCGTGAGCCCGGAGCAGATGCCGATGCAGATGTACGTCGACCTCTACGACCAGATGGCCGGCAACGACGTCCCGGGCTGGGATACGGCTCGCTACCGGGACCCGAGGTACTTCCTCCAGCTGCTGCGGCGCCATACGCTCACCGGCGCCTTTGCGCATCCCCGCTACGGAGGCAACGCCGCCGGCAGTGGCTGGGCGTACCTGGGCGATCGCTACCGGGGTCAGGGCGGAGGCACGCTCTTCGACTGGCGACGCTCGCTCGAGCCGCCGCTCGGGAACGACCCGGCGTATCGCGGCTGAGCGGCGCCGGCTCGCCGGCGCGGGAGGTGCGCGCGCCGGGAGCGATCGGCGCGCACGGGAGGGCGGGATGGCGACGGAATGCGACGTGGTGGTGATCGGAAGCGGTGCGGGCGGCGCCCCGGTCGTGCAACGCCTCGTGAACGCCGGCAAGTCCGTGATCGTCCTGGAGAAGGGGCCGCTCTTCCGGACCCAGCAGCAGGATCCGCGCGGGCGCAGCGACTTCCGCCGCGACGAGCTCTTCGCGACCGGCGCCGAGAAGCGCGTCCAGGTGCCCGGCGTCGCCAACGCGGGCGACTCCTACTACTCGAGCCACGTCGAGCCGGACCTGAACGACGAGCCGCACGTCTACCAGCACTCCGGGCCGGACGGGGAGCAGGAGGACCGGGCGACCATCGAAGGCTACACGGCGCAGGTGGTGGGCGGCGGCACCCAGCTCTACGGCGCCGTCTCGCTGCGCTTCACGCCCGACGACCTGCGGCTGCGAAGCTTCAACGAGGGGCGGGGGCTCGCACAGGACCCGAACGGCGACGTCCAGCGCGAGGCCCGGGACTGGCCCATCTCCTACGACGATCTCGAGCCCTTCTACGGCGAGGCCGAGCGTCTGATCGGGATCAACGGCACGCAGCAGCACCAGGCGAAGCCCTTTTCGGCGGACCACTACCAGCAGCCACTGGCGCCGAATCCCATCAGCACCCACGTGGCGCAGGGCATGGATGCCCTCGGCATGCCCCGCTACCGCACCCCCCT
Organism: Myxococcota bacterium; assembly: GCA_030066475.1. The sequence goes on along the minus strand of JASJBO010000064.1, from coordinate 24,705 downwards.
GGCCGTCATCACCCAGGACCACGCCCCCAGCGGCCGAACGGTCCCCGGCGGAGCCGAGCCGGCGAAGACCGCCTACGTCAACCGCTACGGCGACCCGCTCGGGCTCAAGTCGAACACCTGGGTCGCGCTGCTGGCCCCGATCGCCGACCGCCCCAACTTCGAGATCCGCTGCAACTGCAACGTGACGCATCTCGAGAGCGAGGGCAGCCGGGTCACGCGGGTGCGCTACCTCGATCCGGCGGGCCGGCCCCGTGAGGTCTCCGGCAAGCTCGTGGTGGTGGCCTGCTCCGCGATCGAATCGGTGCGGCTGCTGATGCTCTCAGCCGAGGAGGACTCGAACTTCGGCGAGCGCATCAACCGCAGCGGGCTGCTCGGGAAGTACTTCCTGACCCACTGCTTCGGAGGCGCCGAGGGTCGCGTACCCGACCGCTTCGACAAGTCGATCTCGCTCGACAGCGACTGGGCCACCGACTTCTGCGCTGGCGCCGACTTCATCCATCAGAACGGACTGTGGGCCGGCGCCGCCATCTACAACAACACCTCGGACCAGGCGCTGCCCATCTCGCTGGCGCGCACGCACGGGAGCCACGACCTCGACACGATCTGGTTCGGCTTCGTCGAGGACACGTCGCTGACGGGCGAGCGCCTCGCGGGGTTCTTCGACGAGGACTTCGGGCGGCGCCTCTCGGTGAGCTTCATGGCCAACCAGGTGCCCCTGCCGACCAACCGGATCGAGCTGCACCCGAGCGTGCGCGACAAGTGGAATCGCCCGGTCGCCTACATCATCAAGGACTGGCACGCCCACGATCGCTTCCTGATGGACGTGATGGCGCGCCAGTGCGTGCAGGTGCTCGAGGCGGGCGGCGTGACGGCCGACCTCGGGGGCGGCGGCGTGTACCAGGCGGAGAACGCCCGGGCGCGCATCGCGAACCACATCCTGGGCGGCGCGCGGTTCGGCTCGGACCCCGCCGACTCGGTCCTCGATCGCGACTGTCGCGCATGGGAATTCGACAACCTGTACGTGACGGACGGCTCCTTCATGCCCACTTCGGGCAGCGCGAATCCCACGCTCACGATCCAGGCCAACGCCTTCCGCGTCGGAGACCTCCTGGTCGGGAGGGTCTGAATGGACACCCGTTTCGACGAGATCTACACGCGGCCCGAGAACGCGATCTTCCGCGTCGTCTTCCCCCCGGACCGCATCTACCACGCGCAGTACCTGAACGCCACCCGATCGCCACGCTACCGCTACAACGTCCAGGAGGTGCGGAGCAAGCTCGACGCCACCGTGATGAAGGGTGAGGTCTACCTCGACGGGCTGCGCCTCACCAACTTCCTGCGCATCGAGTACCGGGCGTCGCGCCTGGTCGAGCTGGCGCGCGAGAAGAGGCGCTTCCTGCGCGGCGAGCTGCTTGCCTTCGTGCGCCTCCTCCCCACGGATCCGGCCAACCAGGCCGAGGCGACGCTTCGGCTGCACCATTGCCGCTGGATCGACGCCTACCAGATGGAGGTCTGGCAGACCCTCGAGCCACCGGCCAACAAGCACCACGACCCCTCGGTGCTCGACCTGATGGGCCGGGAGGGCGACATCACGCGGGTCCCCGCCTTCGAGGCGGCGCTCGGCGACGTGAAGGCGATTCGCCAGGTGGAGCTGGCCTTTCGCGAGAACGACCGCGACCTGCCCTTCGGCTACGCGATCGGGGAGCCGGCCTGGGACAACAACTTCCTGCGCTCGCACCAGGAACCGCGCAGCGCCGAGCCGAGCGCGGACGAGAACACGGTGGAGGACCTCAGCTACCTCGTCGACTTCCGGCGCGGCTGGTTCCTCCAGGCGCAGGACGTCGAGCCCGTGCGCTACCGCAACGCGATGATGGACGCGGACAACCCCGAGAACCGCGACGACAACATCATCGAGATGCGCTGGCTCCTCCAGCGGGAGCTCGGCGGATCGCTCGTGTTCTTCCACGAGGTCACCATTCCCCCCGGCACCGTCGAGGGAACGCATCGGCACGTCGGCAGCGAGGAGCTCTACTTCGTGACCGAGGGGCACGGCATCGCCTACATGGGGGAGGGCGACGACCCGGCGCTGGCCGCCGATCCGAACCTGCAGACCGAGGAGCGACCCATCTACGGGCTCGACCTCGAGCGCTGCAAGGCCGTGCCGGTCCGTGCCGGAAGCGTGATCTACACCAAGAGCGGCGGCATCCACGGCATCCGGAACCCCGGCGACGTCCCGCTCAAGTTCGTCGCCTTCCTCTACCAGTCGAGCTGACGGCAGCGGCTGCTCCCGGGAGCGGCACGGCGACGAGGCGCACACTCCATGGACATCCTGCACACCGACAGCGTGTTCCGCGTGGATCCGAACACGAGCCCGGACTACGACCGCGGCAATTCGCTGCGTGCGCTGCTGGCGCTTCTCGCACGCGCGGAGCTGGCGGCCGGTCGCGAGCACTACTACGCCTCGGAGCTCCAGTACCTCTTCCCCTTCGAGTTCCTCGATCTCTACGGGCCCGCGGGTGCCGACAGCGAGATCCTCGACCCGCGCATCCAGGACAACAAGGAGGACTTCCAGAAGCAGAACGTCCGAGCGTTCCGGACCACCGACACGATGCTGATCCGCGGCTGGGCGGCGGCGGGAGAGCAGCGCGTGCCCTTCCTGCGCCTCTCGTATCGTGGGGGGCCGGACTCGCTGCTCTCTCAGGAGAGCGGCCATCGGCTCGGGAGCCACATCCAGCTCTGGCTCCAGGTCGGGCAGCGAAGCACGACCCAGCTGATTCGCGTTCCCTACAACGAGCGATCGGACCGCTACGAGATCGAGCTGTGGGGCGACTCGGGCGGCGGGCTTCGCGACCGCCTCGACCCCAAGGGGCGCGAGGCGCTCGATCGCGGCGAGCTCGTGGCGCGGAGCGATCTCGTTCCGGGCACGGCCGCCGACTTCGCGCGCGAGGCGCTCACCGGCCGGCTCGTCCCGGAGGTCGCGCCGGACCACGCGATGCACCCGATCCTGCCGCTGCGGGTGGAGCTGGCCTGGACCGACGAGCGCGCCGAGTTCTGGGACTCGAAGGAGGGCGCGAACTACGTCTACGAGTTCTCGATGATCCTGCGCGGCTGGGACTCCTACCTCGGGGTCGGCATCAGCCCGAATCCGCACGGAGGCGTCGGCTTCCTCGAGTTCCGCAACCTGCTGTCGAACTACTTCGGCTACAAGGCGCGGCCCGAGCTCCAGCGACAGGTGATGCCGTGGAGCTTCGACGCGAACGGCCAGAAGCCCACAGCCCCGGTGGTCGAGCCCTTCATGGCCGTCGACTACATGGACCTCCACGTCCTGAAGCCGAGCTGCGGGATCGGGATCCACCGGCACCGCGACAACCAGGAGGTCTTCTTCATGCTCGAAGGGCGCGGCTTCATGGTGATCGGAGACTGGGTCAAGTTTCCCACCCGCGAGCGCTGCTTCGAGATCCGAACGCTGCGCTCCGGGCACTTCGCCATGCTCAAGGGAGGCCAGCTCCACGGTCTGATGAATCCCAGCGACGAGGACCTCTCGCTCTTCATGTTCGGCGGCTACGACTGATGCCGGTCGCAGGGGGCGCCAGATCGGACAGCTGGACGGCGCGGGAGGGCTCTGCCAGGCCACTCGGCGTCAGCTGGGTCGAGCCCGAGGACGCCTACAACTTCGCCCTCTACTCGAAGCATGCGACGGCGGTCACGCTCGAGCTCTACGGCGCGGACGACGCGGCGGTCCCGGGACGCCGCCTCGAGCTCGACCCCCTGCGCAACAGGTCCGGGCGCATCTGGCACTGCCGCCTGTCTGCGGCCGAGGTCGATCCCTTCTCGTTCTACGCCTACCGGGTGGACGGGCCGCGGGACCTCGCCAGCGGCCAGCGCTTCGACCCGGACAAGGTCCTTCTCGATCCCTATGCACGGGCCGTCCACTTCCCCTCCGCCTTCAGCCGACAGGCGGCGGTCGGGCCCGGGAGCAATGCTGGACGCGCGCCGCTCGGCGTGATCCGCGCGGGATCCACCCCTTTCGACTGGAGCGGCGATCGCCGCCCGCGCCACACCCACGATGCCATCGTCTACGAGACGCACGTGCGCGGCTTCACGCGCCGAGCCAACTCCGGGGTCGCGCCGGAGGCGCGCGGAACCTTCACCGGCCTGATCGAGAAGATCCCGTACCTCCAGGAGCTCGGCGTGACGGTCGTCGAGCTGATGCCCGTCCACCAGTTCGACCCCGACGAGGGCAATTACTGGGGCTACATGCCGCTCTCCTTCTTCTCGGTTCACGACCGCTACGCCAGCCGCAGCGGTGCCGACGAGCAGCTCGACGAGTTCCGGGAGCTGGTCAAGGCGCTCCACCAGGCCGATATCGAGGTGGTGCTCGACGTGGTCTACAACCACACCACCGAGACCGACGAGAACGGGCCGACCTACGGTTTCCGCGGCATCGACAACACGACCTACTACCTCCTCGAGGAGGACAGGAGCCGCTACCGCAACGACGCCGGCACCGGCAACGTGCTGCACACGGCGAACCGGGCGGTACGCGCGATGGTGCTCGACAGCCTGCGCTTCTGGGTCCGCGAGGCCCACGTCGACGGGTTCCGCTTCGACCTCGCCTCCATCTTCACGCGGCGCAGCGACGGGACGCTCGATCTCGAGGATCCGCCGATCATCTCCGCGATCCGCTCGGACCCGGACCTGGCGGACGTCCGACTCATCGCCGAGGCCTGGGACATCTCGAGCTATCAGCTCGGGCGGAGCTTCCCCGGGGTGAGCTGGCTCCAGTGGAACGGGCGCTTTCGCGACGATCTGCGCGCCTTCGCGAAGAGCGATTCCGGCCGGGTCGCCGACGCGATGCGCCGGGTCTACGGCTCCGACGATCTCTTTCCCGACACGCTGCCCGACGCCTATCACGCCTACCAGAGCGTCAACTTCGTCACCGCTCACGACGGCTTCTCGCTCTACGACCTGGTCTCGTACCAGCAGAAGCACAACGAGGCCAACGGCCACGGAAACAGCGACGGAACCGACGACAACCGCTCGTGGAACTGCGGCTGGGAGGGCGACCAGGGCGTTCCCCAGGAGGTCGTGAGCCTGCGCATGCGGCAGATCCGCAACTTCTGCTGCCTGCTCCTGCTCTCGAACGGCACCCCGATGCTGGTCGCCGGCGACGAGTTCGGGAACACCCAGCAGGGCAACAACAACCCCTACAACCAGGACAACGAGACCACCTGGCTCGATTGGGACCTGCTCGCGCAGCGGCGCGATCTCTTCCGCTTCTTCCAGCAGATGATCGCCTTCCGCAAGGCGCACCCCTCGCTCGGGCGCAGCCGCTTCTGGCGGGAGGACGTGCGCTGGTACGGTGTCGACGGCGCGACGGACCTCTCGCCGCCGTCCCGGACCTTCGCCTTCTTCCTCTCCGGCGCCAGCGAGCAGGACCAGGATCTCTACGTGATGGTCAACGCCTGGTGGGAGCCGCTCTCCTTTCGCATCGCGGAAGGTCCTACGGGCTCCTGGAGACGCGTCGCGGACACCTCCCTGCCCTCGCCGGACGACATCCTCGAGCCGGACAGCTACGCGACCTTGCCGGGCGACCGCTACACGGTGGGACCCCGATCGGTCGTGCTGCTGATTCGCGAACCGGGCACCTGAAGGATCGGGGCCTTCGCGGCCCGGCGCCGGCGCTGCGCCGCGAGCCCCGCGAGCCCGAGCAGCGCCGAGATGCCGAGTGCCGCCGGACTCGGCTCGGGGACCCCGAAGTAGATCGAGTCGAAGCGGGCCTCGTAGCTCGGGTCGCTCGCTGAGTCCTTCCTGACGTCGGCTCGGATCAAGGCGGCGACCTTCCCGGCGGGAGGACTCACGCGCGGGGTGGCGACGAAGACCCACTCACGCGTGGTCCGCGTCTCGTCGGAGAAGGCGCCGAGGTCGATCTCGTCCTCGAAGGGGTCGCAGTCGGGCCCGTCGGACCAACTGAGATTGAGGCTTCCCGAGCCGATCGCGAAGGCCGGGGCCGGCAGGAGATGGACCCAGCCCTCGAGGCGATAGCGCTCGCCGCTCTCCACGGGGACGCACTGCGTCGCGGGCGCGTAGACCGCGTCGTTGTTCGGGACCTTGTTGATCACGAGGAGCGAGCCCGAGTCGTTCGAGCGCGTCTGGTCGAAGGAGGCGCTGTAGCCCTTCTCGACGTTCCCGAGCACCTCCCAGCCCGCGTCCTCGAGCTCGCGCGAGAAGTCCGGATTGAAGACGAGGTTGTCGGCGCCGGGCTGGAGGTCGCCGCGGAACTGGGTGGCGAGCCCCGTCAGCTCCGACACGGGGTCGAGCCTCCCGAGCCCCCGACGTCCACTGATGACGCGTGCGACGACCGCGCTTCCCGACGACGCCACCACCGCGTCGAAGTCCGGAGGAGGGGCCCCCGACGCGCCCTGCAGGGTCAGGTCCACCAGCAGGTTTCCGCGGGCCCGGTCGTAGAGGTAGTCGCCGTCGAAGGGAATCTCGACGTCGAAGATCCGTCCGCCGCTTCCCTGACTGCGCGCGCCACTCGAGAGGACCAGCGGCCCATCGTAGACGACCTGGGGACGGGGGCCGTGGTTCTCGTCGAAGTTCGCGCTGAGACCGGGCGGCTCCACGTCGGTCGTCGAGAGCCGCACGAGCGCCCGCGTGTAGGACCGGCCGTCGAAGACGCTCCCTCCACTGACGTTGACCCGGAACGAGATCTCGTCGATCCGATAGCGACCCGTGGGGAACTGGGACTCGTCGTAGAGCTGCTGGTAGCGCTGGTCGCCGAGCGCGCCGAAGGGAACGTGGCTCTCGGCGTTCCCGTCGATGCCCGCCACCTCGTTCGGCACGGTGAGACGCGCCTCTCCGAAGACCTGCTTCGGAGGCGCGAGCAGGAGCAGCGGCAGCATGATCCAGCGAGCGACCTGCATGGGACGGCCCCGTTTCTCGGAGCAGTCTACCACGCCCGCGCCGGGCCGAGCGTGCGCCAGCCCCGGCAAGCCCACCCCGCCGACCCGGGAAGCGAAGCGTCTACCCGAACAGCCGCTTCAGGAACCCGTTCGAGAAGAGACCCGCGGCGTCGTAGCGCTCGAACGCCTCGTCCTGCTCGCGCCACGCAGCACCGTACTGCTCTCGGATCCGCTGCAGGGTGGCATCGTTCCGCCAGGGGCCGTGCTCGGTGTGATACGCCCAGCCCTTCGACCACTCCGGCATCGGACGGGCGTAGCCGGAGTAGTTCTCGAAGATCCACTCGTCCAGCTCGGCGTAGAAGGCGTTCGCGTCGGGCGTGCCCGGCAGGGTCAGCACGTCGATCCAGAGCGCGACGTCGAAGCCGCGGCGCAGCGCCTCGGCATCGAGCCGCAGGGACGAGAGCGGTGGCGTCTCCGGCCGACGGCCCGGCTCGCGCCAGACCTTCGACGGGTCGTCGAGACCCGACACGCGGATCTCCAGGGGGGAGTTCACGGGATACCTCCCCCGCTTCCGGTAGGACTTGAGCATCTCCTTCCACTTCCGCGCGAACTCGGAGACGGCCCTCTGGACGTCGCCACGCTGCATCTGGACGGCGTAGCCGTTCGCGGTGATGCGAAGCGTCGACTCGCGGATGTACAGCAGCGTGTTCTTCGAAGGGCCCCAGAGATCGTCGGCCCGGTCGGTGAAGAGCCCCACCTTGGTGATGAACTCCATCATCTGGCCGAACTCGTCGGTGATCTCGCCGTGGTGCGCCGTCAGCTTCCGAACCAGATTGGTCACGAAATCGGGAAGCTGGTCGCTGAAGGGGTAGTTGTAGGGAGAGTCGACGCGCCGGGCGCCCTTGGGCCGCTCGGGGCTCCGCGACCACTCCTTGAGCCAGGGCTCGTCCGTGAAGGGGTACCAGATCACTTCCACCCGCCCGCTCCGCTCCAGGAAGTGGGCCAGGCTCTTGCGCGGAGTCGCGGTGCCAGAGGGCGCCCGGAAGAGCTTGGAAGCGTCGATGTCCATCCTGCTCCGGCAGCGCAGGTTGTAGTTGTCGACGACCTGGAGGACGACGTCGACGAGGAACGCCCGACCGAGATGCACGAGGAACGCGCCCTCGTCGCCTCCACCGCGGACGAAATGCCTCGGCACGTACTCGATCTGGCCCCCGTCGCCGACCTGGCTCACGATGGCGGTGCACTCGAGGATCTGGTTGCTGAGACTGCCGAAGCTGTGCCCGAGTGGATCGAGCGGATTGGGGACGGCCGTGCCGTGCCCGTTGATCGCGAGAACGCCCCCGAGCGTGAGGCCCCCGGGCGCGGGGGTGTGCAGGAAGCCGAAGCCGGGCGCGGAGCCGCGCCCCCCGGGCAGCTGCTCCAGCGTCTCGAGCAGGTCCTCCAGCGTGGCCCCGAGCTCGGCCCGGATCGTGGGGACGCCGTCGCTCGTCCAGCGGATCTCGCGATCGATCGCGTTCAGGTGCGATCGCATGTCGCACAGGATCGTGCGCTTGCGCGAGTCGGAGGGGTCGAGCGTCAGGGGAGACCAGGTGTGGCGGCTCCCATGGGGACGCACCCGCCACGGCTCGGTCTGTCGGGCTGCCCAGCTGCACACGGCGGCGATCTCTTCGGCGGATCGCGGCGCGCAGGTCCAGACGTTCTCGAAGCGGATCGTGCGATCCCAGTTCTTGTAGTCCTTCTTGTAGAGGTCGATTCCCGGCGGGAATCCATCGGGTCGAGCCATCGCCCCCTCCGAGTGCTGTCAGCACGAGTCTACGGCTTTCGGCCGACGCCTCGCTGCCCTTCGGTGCAGTGACGCCTCGGGAACGCAGGAGTGGAGGGTCTTCCCCGCGGCGAGGCAGCGTCGCTACGCTCGTCGCACGCGTCTGCCGGAGGAGCATCGGGATGCAGCTCGGGATCGTCTTCCCCTCGTACATCGAGGCCTGGAGGGACTGCGAGATCGCCGAGGACCAGGGCTTCAGCCATGCCTGGTTCTACGACACCCAGCTCTTGTGCTCGGACGTCTGGGCGACCATGGCGCTCGCCGCGGAGCACAGCTCCCGGATCAAGCTCGGAACGCTGGTCGCCGTGCCGAGCAACCGGATCGCTCCCGTGACGGCGGCGGCGGCGGCCACGCTCAACGCGCTCGCCCCGGGCCGCATCATCCTCGGGCTCGGGACCGGCTTCACGGCGCGCAACACCATGGGACTCCCCGCGGTGAAGCTGGCCGACCTGCGCGAGTACACCGTCAACGTGCGCGGCCTGCTCGCCGGAGAGGACGTGCTGTATCGCGAGGGGAACGCAGAGCGTTGGATCCGCCTGCTCACCGCCGACCGGTCCGTCGGCTGCTTCAACCTCGACGACCCGATCGAGATCCACATCGCCGCCAACGGACCGAAGGCCATGCAGCTCGCCGGCGAGGTCGGTGACGGCTGGATCACGGCAGGCGGACTGCCCGAGACGGTGGCGCCGGGTGGCGAGGCCGTGCGCAGCGCCGCCCGGGACTCCGGAAGAGCCTTCGACACGCCAACTGGCCGGCCCTTCACGACCGCGCTCAGCACCGGCTGCGTCCTGCGGGACGGCGAAGTGCTGTCCTCGGAGCGCGTGACCCGTCGCGTGGGCGCCGTCGCGGTGGTCGGCGTGCACGCCGCCTGGGAGAGCCGCTACGGCCGGGGCTCGAACCTCGGACTCCGGAACGACGAGACCGCCACCGCCTACGACGCCTACATCGAGCAGCTCGCTGGCGAACGCGGCTCACCCCGCGACCGGCGCTACCTCGACGTGCACGAGGGCCACATGATCTACCTGAAGCCGGGCGAGGAGCAGTTCGTGCCGACCGAGGCGTTGCCGATCCTGTCGCTGGTCGGATCGCCCGAGCAGGTCAGGGAGCGTGCGCGGCAGTACGCCGAGGCGGGCGTCGACAACCTCGCGCTCCAGGTCGTTCCCGGGATGGCGCGCGAGCTGATCGAGGAGTTCAGCCGACACGTGATCGCGAAGCTCTGAGCGCGATCCGCGAGCGGCACGCTCGCTGCTCTCGGGTCCGACCCGGTCTTCATGTATGCTCGGGTGCACGAAACTGGACGGGGACCTCGCAATGAGCGCCAAGCTTCGGTTCGCTGTGGTGGCTGCTCTACGGAGGCGACTGGGATGGGCAATTCGTGCTGGTGCGCGAGACCGGTTCGCGTATCACGACCCAGACGAGTCCCGGTACGACCGACCAGGGGAGCCGCGGCGCGGTCCGTTGCCCCGCCGCGAGCCCTCCAGCTCAACTGACCACAACGATGCAGCGCAATGGCGTGCCGGTGGGTTCGAGCTGCTTCTACCTCGCGAACGGTCACGAGAGCTGCAACGATGCCTGCAATCGGATGGTGCCCGGATCGATGTGCGATGCCGAAGGTCTCGAGATGGCAGCGTCCAGCGTGCAGCAGTGTCGCGCAGTGGTCTCCGCACTGGGTGGATCTGGGGGACTCGATCACTCGCGCTGGGGTCAGTACCCGGACAACGACGCCGGGTGCACCTACGTCGACTCGGGGCGGCCCGACAATCGCTGGGTGCAGGTGATGCGTCGTGGCTCTGGACCGACGTGCGATGCCGTAGATGGGGACTCCAGCCGCATGCGGGTCTGCGCATGCAAGTAGTCCGTCGGCCGGAAGACGTTTGCCATCAGGTACGCGCCATCGCTCATCTGGATGGAGACGTTCTTCTCGAACAGGACGCCGTCACGAATCTCGACCGGCGGACCGGCCTCCGCTCCACGTGACGTCGCAGCGTGGATCGCCAGCGCGAGACAGGACCCCACCACGAGTCTGGCCGTTCCGCGACCCTCATCGGCCTTCCTCCTGGGCGTAGAGCGCCGGCAGGAACCTCCCCAGCGTGGTCATCTCCTCGTGGCAATGCGCCTCGAGCGCCTGGGCGCCGGCGTGGGACAGCGCCCTTCGCCTGAGCCAGGACGTGTTGCCCGCCGCCTGGACCAGCCCTCCGAGCAGGTCGCTCTCGACGTGGCCCAGCCAGAAGTGGCTCCGGAGCTCGCAGCCCCATTCGGTGTCGTAGGCCGCGTGGACCATCCGGCCGACCGCGATCGGCCGGCCCAGCAACCCGACCCGCGCACAGACGAACAGGCGTCCGGGCTCGCGCGCGCGCGGTCCCATGTTCTCGACCGGGTCGAGGAACGAGATGCGGAGCTTGTTCATCTTCCCGCCGATGTACTCGTGAACGAGATGGTGGGCACCGACGTGGGTTCCCGGCGGGCCAGCTGCCGCCCTGCCACGAGAACCTCCGGGAGCAGCAGGTCAAGGCTCCGAGAAACCGGACACTTCTGCTTTGGAGAGAATCGGACATCTGCGCTCTGGGCCCACACGACGCGGGACGACGGGGCCCCCACCAGGGCCGCCACCGGCTGATCTCGCCCGGCTCGCGGGCCGCGTCAGCGCGGCTCTTCGGGAGGGCGCTGGAAGGCGCGCTCGGCGTAGAGCTCGCGGTGGGACGGATCGAGCAGCAGCGACTCGTCCATGTTGTGGAGCAGCGAGAACTCCTCCACCAGCCGCTTGAAGCTCGCTCCGAAGGGGGAGAGGCAGCTGTAGAAGAGCAGCGTCTGCTCGTAGCTCGAGAGCTGGGCGCGCACCAGCCGCACGTAGCGATAGGGCTCATCGGGCGCGTTCTGCTCGGCGAAGAGCGTCAGGTGGTAGAGGTGCCGGAAGTAGTGGCCCAGCACCTCGTGGCGCGTGCGGTTGAAGCGCTCGTAGGCGGTTCGGATCAGGTCGCTCGCGTCGCCCGCCGTCTCGCCTGCCAGCGCCTGGAACTCGGCCAGCAGGGCCTCGTAATGGGCCCGGAAGCAGCTGCGTCCCACCTGGGTGACCTGGTGCTGGGCGTCCCGGATCTCGAGCTGGTCCGAGATGTTGGCCTGCAGATGGATCAGCTGGAAGAAGGTGCTCTCGAAGTTCTGGCGCTGGATCGACTCGTTCTGCCGGGACAGCGCGTTGGCGGAGTTGCGCAGCTCCGCGGCCGAGATGTGCAGCTCGCGGCTCTGGATCATGATCGTGAGCAGCAGCCCCACCAGCGCGAGGAACCCGAAGAAGGGGTTCAGCACGCCGCCCACGTAGTCGCCGAACTCGCCCCAGTTGTTGGTCTGGTCGGCCAGCGGCCCCCAGAAGTGCCACCCGAAGAGCCCGATCACGCCCACCGCTGCCACCAGCGATCCCAGCACGACCACGAAGAACCACCGCGTCAGGTTGTCCGACGTGATGCGCCGGTCGATGCGGGGCACGGCCGCGGGGTCGGGTGTCACCGGGGTTCCTCCAGGGCGAGGCTGAGTCCCGACACTACCAGAGCCGGGCATGGATGGGCGGGTGCTTCGTGTGCCTGGGGCGCCCGAGACCCGGCGAGCTCATGACCACCGAGCTCGACCTCGCGCCGTGGCAGGCGTACGGGTCTGGAGAACGGGAAACCACCTCGAGGCCAGAGTAGAGACGGTCGAGCTCGCGCCGATCGAGAACCTGAACGGGTCGGTCGCCGACTACACGAAGAACGTGAAGCGCTGGCGCGGGGGCGGAATGATCCTGCGCTGGGTCGGCGCGGCCGTGCGATGCACAAAGTTCGACATGCGTCTACGATGGGGAGCCTAGAAATCAGATGCCGTGCACATCCGGGTGAGTCAGCAGCTCCTGCGTGGAGCGTGCCTTCGCCTCTCTGCAACGTCGCAAGGGCGCCCACTGCTCATCGCTCGGCTCCTCCAGTATCGGGTCTATGCTGCACCCTTCTTACATTCGGCACCCCGGCGACGGACGCGGCGTCGCGGCGGTCGACCGCAGCTCGGGCGCCCGAGTGCTCGAAGCGATAGATGCGCCGCGTGATCGGCCCGCGCACCGTGAGGGCCGTGGTCCCGGTGTACTCGAAGAGTACCGATGAGATCGCCGGTGCTCTCGCTGTCGGCCCCTGACCGCCAGGCGTCGAGGACGCGGTCGCGAACGACCGACTCCAGTGCTGACGCCTCCCACCACAGCAGGCCACGCCTAACGCTCCGGATCCTCGACAAAGCTCGCGACCGGAATCGTTGCCGGCTCGGTGATGCGATGAAGCAAGATCGCCGCTCCCGAGAGACCGAGCCAGAGAAGGACGAACTCCAGCCACGAATGCGATAGCACGATCGCAAGAGGTACGGACACCCACAGACTGAGGCAATAGAAGCAGTCGAGAAGCTCGCCCCAGAGGCCTCCACCGGCAGCCCTCCGTAGCCCCACCATCACGGCCCAGGGACCGTCCTCGGCGTGCAGCAGCTGCGTAATGCGCCAAACCGCCAGCACGCCGAGGAACAGCCAGTAGAACTGCTCGCCCATCAGTCCGCTTCGATTCCGATGAGCACCGGAATGGCGTCATTGGGAGCCCTGCCACCGTAGCCGTTGGTGACCCGCATGCTCCCGGTCAAGTTGACCGAGAACGCGCAGAAGTTCTCATCGGCCTCCAGCCAGCTCCCGCTCGCCGGCTCGAGATCGATGGTGACATAGCCCGTGACCAGGTCGGCGGTGGTGTCATCGAAGGTACCGCGGAACTGGTTGCAGACGAGATCGTCACCATGCGTGTAGCTGCGCAGCCTGAACGGCGGTCCCGCCGGTGGCGGTGGAGTGACGTTGAAAGTTCCGATAGCGCCCTTGCGCATGAACAGCTCGTAATTGTTGAGGAACCCTTGCGCCTGGTCGGCTTTGAACTTGACCGTGAGCGGCGCCCCCGGCTGGCCGGACGGCAGCTTGAACTTCGCACAGTTGCCGAGCGACGTGCCGAGCATCGTCACCGTGTTGTCCACGTCCAGGAACGGGATGGAGTTATCGATGAACATCGTGAACGAATCTTCCGCACCGGGGACTCGACTGCCAGTGCCGTCGTAGCCCTCGATCCAGAACTGAACCGGCCCCGGGGTGGAAACGCTCAGCGCTCGGGTTCGGATCTGGGCACGTCGGTTGCGATGGGTGGAGACGTAGAGCGCGTTGGTCTCGATGTCCTCGTAGGCAGGCGCGAGCACCGCAGGTCCACCGTCTACATGCAGGCTCACGGGCTGCGGTCCGATCAGCTCACCGTCGTAGCCGGGCGTCGCCGCGAGCGCGATGAGCGGGTGCCGGAGCTCCTGTGAGTACATCGTCCACGGATCGCCGCTTCCGAGCTCCCGATACCGGATCGTGTAGTGCGTCACCGACGGATGATCGAGGAAGCAACCGAACAGGTCGACGCGGCCGAACCATGCCGCACACCGCGCCTGTGGGCCGTTGGTGTTGCGGGCGGTGATCCGCCCCTCGACGCCGAGCGAGTTGTTCAACCCGACGCGTGCCCCGTATCCGGGCGGCTCTCCTGGGGGAACCGGGCCGGGGAGCGGCGGACCGATCCAGATGTTGCCGAGCGCTTCCAAGACCTGGCCTTCGATGCACTGCGACGGGTGCAGTCGTGTCTCCGGAATGCAGATGTTGATGCGCCGGAAGGTCGGGATGTTGAAATAGGGCGCGCTCTCCCAGAGCACCGTGCCTGGCTGCATCACGTCGATGAGCTGGACGATGATGTCCGGTGCGCTCTGTGTCACCGTGCTCTCGCCGCTACCGGTGTCGAGCGCCGCCTCGTCGAAGAACTCCGGAATGGTCCGGGAGAAGCGGAACACATAGTTTCCGTTCCGATCGGTCACCGTGACGCCGAGGTTCTCGCGCACTCCATCCCCGGTGTATGGACCACCCGCGAGCTCCGCCGCTGTACGGTCGTACTCCTGGAATCGCAGTACGACACCGGCGAGCGGGTCGACGTCGCAGAACAGCCTGAGCCGGTCGGCCAGTGCACTCACCGCGATCCGATCGATCACGGAGGTCGCCGTCGTGCGCGCGGCGGAGATCGGGACGCTCTCGACAGCCGCGATCGTCGTCGCCCGCGCGGCCTCCCGCTTCGCCGGCGCCTCGCCCTCTCCTCGAATGGCAGGCTCCAACGACCTGAGGCGAATCTGGAGATCCTCCTTCACAGGGATCGGTGTCTCAGCGTCGAGCGAGAAGATCATCGGCCTGAACGGCGGCGGATCCGGCTCCGGGGGGCGAGGACGCAGGCGCTCGGGATAGAGCTCCCTGATTGCATCGACGAGGGCCGGATACCTCAGGGCTTCGTTGAACGCCGCCACGCTATCGATGACCACGAATCGGGGGAAGCAGGGGTTGAAGATGCACGGGCCGCGATACGAGGAGGCGTTTCCGTAGATCAGGAAGTCGGTCGCGGTGACCGGCATCGAGCAGGTGAGGATCAGATCGTTGAAATCCGCATCGGGACCGGTGTCGTTACTCTCGATGTCGAACTGGTACTGGCCGGCGTTGACCGCCGGAAAGGTTATCTGGTCGTCCGAGTCAAGCCATCCGGAGCCTGCGTTGTGCTCGATTCGGATGTTCCAATCGGCGCCCGTGACGAACACCGCAGGTGTGCTGATGTCGCCCGCGTAGGTTCCGTTTCCAGAATCAGCGCCCTCGACGAGGAAGCGCTGCTGGAAGGCTGCGTTCTTGGCCTTGACCGTGACGGTCCAAGCCCCTTGCATTCGAATGGCCATATCAGTGTCTCCTTGATGCTGGATCGAATCTTCATGAGGTCGATTCAACCGAGGAAGACGATGTTTCGTCGGTGAAGTGGCCTGCCGATCCGAGTGGATTCGGCGAGTCGGGAACTCAATTGTAGCTCTCGCACACGACGCTCCGGGGCCTGTCAGCGAGCGAAGCTACGTTGGCGGTTGCGATCTACGACGGTGAGCTCACTGCGACGATGACGATCCTTGATTTCCGGCGCGACGCTCTTTCAACCCCGCGACCCGCCGGTCTGATTATCGATGGTGCGACATCCAGTGATGAACTCGCCATCGATCTCCCTGGGGCGCCAGGCAACACGGCGGTCGCCAACGTCAGCAAGACGGTAGGCGGTATCGGCGATCCCGCCAAGCTCTCGCCTCGCGCCGGATTTCCGGGCGACTCGATCGGCAACGATCTCGACATTGGGGACGGTTCCCAGTTTTCGGGACAGGTTGACGGAATGGCGGACGGTCCAGGCGCTCTGGCTGGTTCAGACGGACATTCTTCCAGTCGACAACGATTGCGTCGAGACAGGTGGTCTCGTCCACACTGAGGGCGACGGTGTTCGGGGAAGCCCTGATAACGCCCGAACCCGCCACCGTCGCCCTCATCGCCCTAGGGCTCGCCGGCTTGAGCTTCGCACCCAGACGCAGATTTCACGGCCAACAGCCCGGCCGTCGTATGCGCTGGGAGGAGGTTCTCGCGGTTCCCTTCTCCTCATGACGGACCAATGACAGGTGGCGACCGGAGAGGCGCATCTGATGCGGTTGACGAGCCGATCACTGCCTTGCCGGAGATCCAGTCAGTCGGTCAGCACGCCACACGCGAGAAAGGCGCGCAGCTCCCGCTCGACGAAGCGCGGCACGGGACGCGCACGCTCGCGAGCGCCATACGGGGGCCGAGCGCTCATCCTCCAGAGAGGTGTCGGCCACTCCGAGTGCTATCGAGGCCGGACGTTCGGCTGTGACCGAATCGTGATCCTCGTCGGGTCGTCGGCGCGTCCATCTCAACGTCCGCCGCTGGACGCGCCAGTTCTACTCGGAACCCGCCTGGCGAGCTGCCGCCGGCGCGGCCCCCGCTAGTCGCCGTCGGGCAACGGCCCGAAGAAGCCCAGCACGCGCAGGACGCGGCCCTCGTCGTCCACCTCGGTGACGTCAAAGCCGGGAAGCACGAGCTTGCCGTCGCGCCGAATCTCCCAGGCGTAGCGGTGGAGATCGTGATGGCTGTCGACGCCGCTCACGCGCAGGTACTCCGCTCCGGGCAGACGCGCGTGCACCTCGTGGACGTTTGTCTCGAACTCGTCGATCCCCCGCGCGACGACGCTCGGGTCGATGAACTCGACCTTCGGGGAGAGCGCCTTCTCGAGGTGCCCGCGGATCTTGTCGGGCTCGGTCTCGTTCCAGGCGGCGAGCATGTCGTCGAGCGACTCGGGGTGGGGCATCTCGGGAGCGCCTCCGTGCGCGGCTCTTCGTGGTCTAGCAGATCGGCTCTCCCGCCGTCGATCCACTCCTCCACCCAGCCCAGCCCCGTCACCGCCGCATTGCTCAGGCCCGCGCCTGGACGCCCGCCCAGCGCTCGCGGACGGGATGGCTCGGCCTCGGCCGCGACAGGAGCTCGATCTCCTGCTCGATCAGCGCCCGGTCGAGATCCGCCCCGAGACTCCGCAGAACGCCCGCGGCGTCCTCGATGTCGAGGTCCCGCGTCGAGAGCACCTTGAAGATCACGAAGTCCTCGGGCCCCAGCACACGGATCGGCCGCTCCCGCAGCACGGACGCGGGCGCTCGCTCGATCGCGCGAGCAGCGTAGTCCGAATCGCCCGGCTCCACGAGATCCAGGGTGTTGAGCTCGTCCCCGTCGATCACCGTGATCCGACTGATACGGAGACCGCCGAAGCGCCGCCCGTCGAACGCGACGCGACAGCCGAGTCCGAGATCGCGCTCCAGGAGGGACGAGGTCGCCGTCGCGTCGGCGCGCACGACGGCGAGGTCGGCGTCTTTCGTCTCTCGGGGCTGCCCGTAGGCAGCCAGCAGGAGCCCGCCGTAGAGCGCGTGCTCGACGCCCTCGCGCCGCAGCGCGTCAGTGATGTCGAGCGCGAACGCGGTCGGGTCGGTCAGGTCCATCTCGCCTCGCGCGCAGCACGCGCTGCCCCATGGCGGCCAGATCGAGCGTGGTCCGGCGCAGCAGGAGACGCTGGCGGTCGGCGCGCTCCAGGCGCAGGCGGAGCTGTTCGGCGGTCAGCGGCACGGCCGAGAGGGTACCGAACGACCAGAGCGAGTCGGTGGCTTCGCTCGCAGCGGGCGCTTCACCGGCCTGGCTCCCGGGGCCGGCGGGACGCTTCGCCCAGGAACGCGTCGATCGCCGCCGCCGTGCGGTCCGGGGCCTCCTCCATCGCGATGTGGCCGACGTCCTCGAACATCACCAGCCGTGAGCTCGGGATCCTCTGGTCGACTACGGGCTCGTCTCCGATCGGCGCGCTCCCGACGCGAGCGCGTGGACGTCGAGCCCGACCGCCCGGCGCCCCCGCAGCTCCGCCCAGCCGGCACGCCAGCGGGCACCGGCGCGCAGGCCGGGCGGCCAGGCGCCGGCGCGGGCGAGCCAGGCGTCGCGCGCCTCGAGCCGGGCATCGATCCAGCCGAGCCGGTAGACCGCCTCCCAGGTGCGCGCGGCGGACTCGGCGGCGAGGATCGCGTCGACGTCCACGGGCGCTTCCGCCGCGGCACACAGCGTATCGACGTACGCAGCGCGGAGTGCGAGCCAGGCGACGCGCGGCTCCCGGTGGCGGAGCCACTCGACGCCCACCCCGGGCACGCGGAACCACTCGTAGCCGAGGTACTGGTGGAACAGGGTCAGGTCGAACACCGGGGGCCCGGCCGCCACGTCCTCCCAGTCGAACACGATGGGTCGGCCGCGACGCGGCACGGCGACGTTGCCCGGGTGGAAGTCACGGTGGATCACCGTCTCGGGCGAGGCGGCCAGCGCGCGCACGAGAGGCGCGGGGTCGCCGGCCAGCTCGACTGCCCGCGCCAGCTCGCGCTCCGAGACGAGCCAGCGCAGGGCCGGACGCCGCGCCATCCGCTCGCGCAGCGCCGTGATCCCGTCGGGAACGTGCGCCAGGTAGCGCGCGAGGTCGCTCGTGAGCGGACGGGGCAACGCGTCGGGCGCGCGCCCGAGGTGTTGCGCGTGCAGGCGCGCGATCTCGCGGACACAGGCCAACGCGTCCGCGTGGCGCCAGAACGCGCGCTGGCGCCGCCGCGGCAGCTCGCCCATCAGGATCCAGCCGTCGGCCGAGCCCGGCAGCGGACCGGTGGCGAACGGCGCCGGCACGCGACAGGCGACGTCCGCGGCCAGCGTCTCGTAGAACGAGCGCTCGTGCGGCGGCGAGCACGGATCGGGCGCCGGCACCTTCAGCACCGCGCGCTGCTCGCGGTCGCCGATCTGGAGTCGAACGCGCTCGAAGTACGCCTCGGAGTCCGCCGCGTCGCCGCCGGGCGACCCGCCGCGACGCACCACCCGCACCGGCTCGCCCGCGCGCTCGCTCGCGGCCGCCTCGAGCGCGTGGGTCGCGATCACCCGCCGCCCGCGAGCAGCACCCGCGCGAGCAGCACGAGCGCCGCCAGCCCCGAGAGGCCCAGCACCAGCGGGCGGGCGCTGGCGCCGTCGAGCCAGCGCGCGGTCCAGAGCGAAGTGACGAAGCCGAGCACCAGGCCGGGCAGCAGCAGCCCCGCGCGCTCCAGCTCCGGCCGGCCCAGCCGGCCGATGACCGCCAGCGTGGTGAGCCCCATCGCGTTGGTGCAGATGAAGTAGGCCGCCAGCGTCCCGCGCAGGCGCGCGGCCGAGGCGTCCTGGTAGACGAGCGCCATCGGCGGGCCGCCGATCGACGAGGTGGTGCCCATGAAGCCCCCGAGCAGGCCGGCGCCGAGCACCTTGCCCGGCGTGGCGCGGACGTGCCAGCCCGCCGCGCTGAGCAGCACGGCCAGCAGCACCAGGCCCGAGAACAGCAGCCCGAAGCCGCGCGGCGAGAGCGCGCCCAGCAGCGCGCCACCGGCGGCGGTCCCCAGGAACGAGCCCGGCAGCGCGTAGCGCAGGCCGCCCAGGTCGATGCTCCGGCGCTCGCGGATCAGCACCATCCCGGTCAGGCACATCCCCACCAGCATCACCGGCCCGGGCACGAAGCGCGGGTCGAGCAGCGCCAGCACGGGCGCCGCGATCAGGGCCATCCCGAAGCCCACCGAGCCCTGCACGCAGGCGGCCAGCAGCATGACGGCGAAGGCCAGCGCCGTCTCGAGCGGGGAGAGCGAGAGGGGGGGCATGGCGCCGCATGATGGCGAAGTCCGCAGTTCGGGCGCACCCCCGCCGGGCCGAGCTAGGATCGTCGGGGGCCGGCGGAGGGGAAGACATGCATCGGGTGCTGATCGGCCTCGGCAGCGTGGCCGCGGTGATGCTCGCCTGGTTCGCGGTCCAGATGATCGCGGCCGAGCACGGCGAGGTAGTGGTGCTCCACACGCGCAACGGCAACGGCCACCTGATCGACACGCGCCTGTGGGTGGTCGACCGCGACGGCGCCCCGTGGCTGCGGGCGGGCAATCCCGAGTCGCGCTGGATGCGCCAGATCCGCAAGCACCCCGAGGTCGAGCTCGAGCGCGACGGCAGCCGCGGGCGCTACCGCGCGGTGATCGAGCCCGACGCGCGCGGCACGATCAACGCCATGATGCTCGAGAAGTACGGCTGGGCCGAGCGCTACATCGGCCTCTTCTTCCCGCGCGACGGATCCGTCCCGATCCGCCTCGAGCTGCGCATCGAGGAGGAGTCGTGACCCATCGCGTCGTCCAGTGGGCCACCGGCCACGTCGGCATCCACGCGCTGCGCGCCATCGCTCGGCACCCCGACCTCGAGCTGGTCGGGCTCGTCGTCAGCAGCGACGCCAAGGCGGGCCGCGACGCCGGCGAGCTGTGCGGCATCGAGCCGACCGGCGTGATCGCGACGACCGATCCCAAGGAGGCGCTGGCGATCGACGCCGACTGCGTCTCGTACATGGGCGCCACCGACTTCCGGCTCGGCGACGCGATCGACGACATGTGCCGCATCCTCGGGGCAGGCCGCAACCTGGTGACCACCTCGTTCGTGCCGCTCGTGTACCCGCCGGCGGCGTTCCCGCAGATCACGGAGCGCCTGGCGGCGGCCTGCGCGGAGGGCGAGAGCTCGCTGTTCTGCTCCGGCATCGACCCGGGCTTCGCGCCCGACGCCCTGCCGATCCTGCTCTCGAGCCTCTCGGAGCGGATCGACTCGATCCGCGCCCAGGAGATCTTCAACTACGCCACCTACGACCAGCCCGAGACGCTGAGCGACGTCATGGGCTTCGGCAAGCCGCCCGGCGCGCAGGTGCCGCTGCTGCTGCCCGGCGCGCTGGTCACGGCCTGGGGCCCCTCGGTCCGCATGGTGGCGGACGCGCTGGGCGTCGAGCTCGACGAGATCCGCCAGTCCTACGAGCAGGTCGTGGCCGAGGAGCCCTTCGAGATCCCCACCGGCAAGATCGAGCGGGGCACCGTGGCGGGCCTGCGCTTCGAGGTGGCGGGGATCGTGGGCGGCGAGCCGCGCATCGCGGTGGAGCACGTGACCCGGCTGCGCGACGACGTGGCGCCCGACTGGCCGCGCGGCAACGGCCCCGGCACCTACCGCGTGCTGATCGAGGGCATGCCCTCGATGAAGTGCGACCTCGACATCGGCTGGAACCACGACGACCACAACATCGACGGCTGCGTGGCCAGCGCGATGCGGGTGGTGAACGCGATCCCGCAGGTGTGCGCCGCCGAGCCGGGCCTGAAGACCTGGCTCGACCTGACCGGGATCCGCGGCGCGCGCGCGCTGCGCTGAGGCTCAGCCGCCGCCGCACAGCGCGCGCGTCTCGTCGAGCAGCGCGCCCAGCTCGCCGATCCGCGCGCCCAGCGCGTCGGGCTCGTCGCCGGCGCGGGCCAGCACGCCCTCCACCCGCTCCGCGAACTGCTCGGGCCGCGCGGGAAAGCCGTCGACCGCGCGCACCGAGCCCTTCTCGTTCATGAAGTAGCGCTCGTTGTGCGCGTACAGCACCTGCACCAGCGCGGCCGCCACGCGGAACAGGCAGCCGGTCACGTGGAAGACGTCGCCGCGGCCGGCGGTCCTGCGGCCCAGCTCGAGCATGAAGGCGGCGTCGTACAGGTAGCGGCGCACCAGCTCGCGGCGCAGCGCGGGCGGGTACTCCGCGACGCGCTGCTTGAGCTCGTCGAGCATGCCCTCGGGATCGAACAGCGCCTCGCCGTGGAACAGCTCCGCCAGGTAGATGTGGTTGTGGAAGCCGTGCGGGTGGCCCAGGGTGTAGTCGCAGCTCGGGTGGCCGTCGCAGCACTCGTCCACCGCCCAGCCGACGCGCTCGAGGTCGCGGTAGAGCCAGTCGACGCGCCAGCCCTCGATCTCGAGCCACGCGCCGCCGTTCACCCACAGGCCCCACTCGCCGATCCCGGTCACCTCGGGCGCCGGCTCGCGCCGGTCGAGCTCGTGCGCCAGCGCGCGCACGGCGGCCAGGTCGAGCGGCTCCTCGGGGTCGTAGAAGATGCCGACGTCGAGGTCGGAGTCCGCATAGCCGGCCCGGCGCGCCCAGGAGCCGCCGAGCATCACGCCGCAGACGCCCGTCACCTCGGCGAGCCGCCCGGCGATGCGGGTGGCGAGCGCGCGGGCGGCGTCGACGTCGTGCGGCGGTTCCGGGGAGTGGGAGGGCATCCGCCCATGATGCGGCGGCGTCGCTCCGATTGCTAGCGTGGTGTACTCGAGGCGGGTGCGGCGAGGAGATCCCGATGGGTGCGCTTCAGAAGACACTGCTCGTCGGCCTCGGGCTGTTCCTGGCGATCCAGCTCGTGCCCGTCGAGCGCTCCAACCCGCCCGTGCTCGCCGAGGTGCCGGCCCCGCCCGAGGTGCGCGAGGTGATCGAGCGCGCCTGCTACGACTGCCACTCGAACGAGACGCGTTGGCCCTGGTATGCGCAGCTCGCCCCGGCCTCCTGGCTGCTCGCCTACGACGTGGCCGAGGCCCGCGAGCACATGAACTTCTCGGACTGGAAGCAGTACGACGAGGACGAGCAGCGCGATCTGGTGGAGGAGGCCTGGGAGGAGGTCGAGGAGGGCGAGATGCCGCCCTGGTTCTACCTCCCGCTGCACCCCGAGGCGCGCCTGAGCGACGCCGACCGCGGCGTGCTGCAGCGCTGGGCGGAGGCAGCCGGCGAGTAGCGTCCGCCCTTCCCCGCCCCGCCCTCACGACATCGGATGTACACCCGCCGGCACCGCGTGCCGGCACACGGCCCGGCGCGCGCCCTCGAGCCGACGGCAGCTGGTGCCGCAAGTGCCCGCCCTTCCAGCATCCGCAGCGCGGGACCGGGCTCGGCACGCCGCTTGCGCTGGGTTCCCTCCGACCGGGAAGTCCCGGCACCAAGAGGAGAGCCATGATGGAACGGTTTCGGAGCTGGACGGCGGGCCTGATCTCGCGCGTCGACTGGATGGTAAGTCAGGTGGAGAACCACGAGGCGCTGGCGCAGAGCGCCATCCGCGACGTGCGGCGCGCGGCGGCGCGCGCCCGCGTGCAGCTGGCGCGGGTGCGCGCCGACGGCGAGCGGCAGCGCCGCGAGCGCGCCGAGCAGCACGAGGCGGAGCACACCTGGCGCGAGCGCGCGCGCGCCGCGGCCGAGCAGGACGAGACGCGCGCGCTCGAGTGCCTGCGGCGCGCACGCCGCGCGCAGCGGCGCGCCGCCGAGCTGGAGCGCCGCGTCGAGGAGCACGAGCGCTTCGAGAAGCAGCTCGCGCACGACGTGGCCACGGTCGAGGAGCGGCTCGGCGTGCTCGAGACGCAGCGCAACCTGCTGCGCACGCGCCAGTCGCGCGCCGAGGCGCTCTCCACGGTGCGCGACGGCGCGCCGGTGGGTGACGTCGACGGTCTGTTCGAGCGCTGGGAGACCCGCGTGCTCGAGCGCGAGTTCGAGGGCGGCTGCGCCGCGGGCGCCGACGGCCTCGGCGACGCCTTCGAGGACGAGTTCGAGGAGGCGGAGGAGGAGCAGGCGCTGCGCGAGGAGCTCGACGCGCTCCGCTCGTAGGGATCGGCAAGCGAAGACAATCGACGATCGGGAGACGAGACGATGATGGAGACCACGGCCCGCCCGGCGGGCTTCTACGAGGAGAGCGGCAGCGAGGCGGCGCAGCCCCCGGCGGCGCCGCCCGCGCGCGGCATCGAGGCAATCACCCGGCTGCTGCGCAGCCTGGGCGCCGGCGTGCTGATCGCGGCCGCCAGCACCTTCCTGCTCCAGCACTGGGAGCAGGGCGACGACATCCAGCGCTACCTGGGCCTGCTCGGCCTGACGGCGGTGCTGACCGGCGCGGGCTTCTTCGTGGGCCTGCGCATGCGCGAGAGCAAGAGCGCGCGCACCTTCCTGGCGGTGGCGGCCGGCGTGATCCCGGCGCACTTCTGCATCCTGGGTGGCCTGGTCTACTCCCAGCTCTCCCTCGACGGGGCGGCGCTGGCGGTGGCTCGCTACGCGACCTGGCTCGCCCCCAGCGTGCCCGCGGCGCTGCTGACCACGATCGGGGCGAGCGCGGCGCTGGTCCCGGTGGCGCTGCTCGCGTTCCTGGCGCTGGCGCGGAGCCAGGCGCGCGCGCTCACCGTGGCCTACCTCGGCTTCAACGCCGCGATGCTGGTGCCCTCGCGCGACGCGGGGGTCGTGGCGGTGCTCGTGGCCGGTCTGGTCGCCGCCTTCTTCGCGCTCGAGCTACGCGTGCTGCGCCGCGACCTGGCGATGCGCACGCTCGAGGGCGTCTTCGTACGCGCCATGCTCGCCGCGCCGATCGTGCTGATCACGCTGCGCAGCGTGCTGCACTACGAGCTGTCGCTGTTCCTGGTGGCGGTGCTCGCCGGCTCCGCGGCGCTGCTGATGGCGGCCTTCGCGCGCGAGGCGCGCGTGCCGCCTGCGCTGGGAACGCTGCTCGAGCCCGCCAGCCTGGTGCCCGCAGCCGCCTCGTGCATCGCGTTCACGGCGGCGGTCCACGACGGGGTGGGCCTGCCCGACCAGGCGGTGCTGCCGTTCGCCACGTTGCCGTTCACCGCGATCGTGCTGGCGCTCTCGGGCGTGAGCCGCGGCCGCGGCGTCTTCTACCGGCGCTGCGCGGCGTGGGTCGCGCTCGGCG
>JASJBO010000063.1 GCA_030066475.1 Myxococcota bacterium | reverse complement strand
GAGGCCACCTGGGCGGCCAGCAGGTCGAGCATCTCCGGGACCGCCCCGGGACCGCGGGGGTAGAGCTCGCCGTGCACGTTGGCCACCACCGGGATCTCCGGCGGCGCCAGGGACAGCCGTTCCAGGGTGCGGCGCAGCGGCTCGCTGGCCGGCGCCACCACCGGCGTGTGGAAGGCGTGGCTGACCGGCAGCTCCACCGCCTGCAGCCCGCGCTCGGTGCAGGCGGCCACCACCCGCTCCACGGCCGCGCTGGGTCCGCCCACCACGGCCTGGCTGGTGCTGTTCACGTTGGCGATCAGGGCGCCGTCGCCGATCTCGGCGACGAGCGCCTCCACGTCGGAGAGCGGCGCGAAGACCGCGGCCATCTTGCCCGGGTCCTCCACCTCGAGGCCCGCCATCTCGCGCCCCCGGGCGCTCACCGCCTCCAGGGCGTGCGGGAAGGAGAGCGCTCCCGAGGCCACCAGGGCCCCGTACTCCCCCAGGCTGTGCCCCATCACCAGGTCCGGCTGGATGCCGTGGCTGGCGAGGAGCCGCGTGAGCGCGGCGTCCACCGTCAGCACCGCGGGCTGGGTGATCTCGGTGCGCTTCAGCTGCGCGGCGTGGGACTCGACGGCGGCGGCATCCTCCGGGTCCGCGAAGAGCAGGTCGCTGAGCGGGTGGCCCAGGATCGGCTGCATCACCCGGTCGGCCTCCTCGAAGGTCTCCCGCACCACCGGGTCGGCGCGCCGCAGCGACGCCAGCATGTTCACGTACTGCGAGCCCTGGCCGGTGTAGAGGAAGGCGACCTTGCCCGGCGCGCCGCGGCCGCGGAACACGCCCTGCCCACGCACGGCCCTCCACAGCGCCGGCTGGTCCGAGGCCAGCGCCTTGGTGGCGCGCTCGGCGCGGGTGGCCAGCTCGGCGGCGTCGCCGTACTCGATGGCCAGCCGCTCGGGAGCGCGCAGGTCGGCCTCGCGGGGAGGACCGGTAGCCGGGGCGCGACCCTGCCGCGCCTCGGTCAGCAGGGCCTCGAGCCGCGCGCGCAGCCCGGCCACGTCCGGGGCGCCCAGCAGCACCCCGCCGCGGGGCGGGGCCTTGAGCTCGATGCGGTCGCCGCCGGAGCCGCCCACCTCGTCGGGCACGCTCACCGTGGCCTTGCGCGAGAGCCGCCCGGGCACGTACTCCTCGAGCACGAGGTGGAAGTTGGTGCCGCCGAAGCCGAAGGCGCTGACGCCGGCCCGCCGCACGCCGCACTCCGGCGTGTCCCAGGGCTTGAGCTCGCTGTTCACCTGGAAGGGCGTGGCCGAGAAGTCGATGTTCGGGTTCGGCTTCTCGCAGTTCAGGCTCGGCGGCAGCAGCTTCTCGTGCAGGGCGAAGATCGTCTTCAACAGGCCGGCGGCGCCGGCGGCGCCCTTCAGGTGGCCGATGTTCGACTTGGCGGAGCCGAGGGCGATGGCGCCTCGCGGGAGCCCGCGGCCGCCGAAGACCGAGTCGAGGGTCTGCACCTCCACCACGTCGCCCACGCGGGTCGAGGTGCCGTGCCCCTCGATCAGGGTCGCGGTCTCCGGAGGCAGGCCGGCGGCGCGCCAGGCCCGCTCGATGGCCAGCTTCTGACCCGCCGGGTTCGGCGCGGTGATGCCCTTGCCCTTGCCGTCGCTGGAGCCCCCCACCCCGCGGATCACCGCGTAGATGCGGTCGCCGGCCGCCTCGGCGGCCGCCAGGGGCTTGAGCAGGAAGAAGGCCGCGCCCTCGCCCATCACGAAGCCGTCGGCCCCCTCGCCGTAGGGACGGGTGCCGGTGGCCGACAGCGCGCCAATCTTGCAGAACTTCACGAAGGGGGCCGGACCCATGTTGCGGTCCACGCCGCCCACCATGGCGGCGTCGTACTCCCCCTCGAGCAGCCCGTCCACCGCGGTGTCGATCGCCGCCAGGGCCGAGGCGCAGGCCGCATCACAGGCGAAGTTCGGCCCGTGGAAGTCGAAGAGGTTCGCGATCCGCCCGCCCATGCAGTTGGCGAGCTCGCCGGGCATGGTGTCCTCGTTGATGCCGGGCACGCGCTCCCCGATGCCCTGCTGCATCTCCCGGGCGATGGTCTCGCGCAGCTCGGGCGCCAGGGTCTGGAACGACGGCGCCGCGGCCAGCGCCGCCGCGTACTCGGGAAAGAAGACCGGCAGCGAGGTCTGGTAGTGCTTGTCCCCCGCCATGGCGGTGCCCACCACGATGGCGGTGCGCTCCTTGTCCAGCGGCCGCTCCTCGTTGCCGGCATCCAGCAGCACCGAGCGCGCGCAGGCCACCGACCAGCGCTGGGCCTCGTCCATGGCCTCGGCCACCTTGGGCGGGATCGGGAGCTTCCACTTCATGGGCTCCCACTCCCAGTCGCGCACGAAGCCGCCGATCTTCGAGTAGGTCTTGTTGGGCACCTTGGGATCGGGGTCCCAGTAGAGCGCGGGGTCCCAGCGCTCGGGGGGCACTTCGCCGATCGAGTAGCGCCCGTCCTTCACGTTCTGCCAGAAGCGGGCGGCATCCGGCGCGTCGGGAAGGATGGCGCTCACGCCCACGATGGCGATGGCCCGGTGGCCGGAGTCCTGCATGGCGTCCCCTGCTGTGATGGCGCCCGCGGCTAGCGGCCGTAGAGCGCGTCGGCGATGCGGTCCATGTCGGCCAGCAGGCCCGCCTGGGCGGCGTGGATGGCCGGCAGGCCCAGGGCCTCCGCGAAGGCCCGGAGCTCCGCATCCTCCACCCCGTCGCCCCCGCGAACCCACTGGAAGGCTGCATCGGCCACCTTGAGCCCCGCCTCCCGGGCGTAGACCCGGGACACGGCGGCCAGGGTGGCCGGATCGAAGCGGCGGTCCGCCTTCTCGGGCAGCGCGTCGCGCGCCGCCGCCGAGGCGCGGCGTGCCAGGCTGGCCGCGCCCTCGGCCCAGGCGACGGCCTCGCCCAGGCGGAACAGCACGTGCTGGTTGCGGGTGAGCCGGGCCTTGCGCGCGCGCTCCATCAGCTCGGCGAGGGCGTGCAGGGCCAGGGCCGCCAGGTCGGCGCCGCAGCCGCTCAGCTGTCCGTGCTGTTGGCGCAGCTCCTCCGCCAGGTCGTGGTAGTGCTGGCCGCGGGTCTTCAGGTGCTGCTGCCAGCGGTCGCGGCTGATGGTCATCTCCATGATCTCCGAGGTGCCCTCGTAGATGGTGGTGATGCGCACGTCCCGCTTGATCTTCTCGACCATGTACTCGCGCGTGTAGCCGTAGCCGCCGAGCGCCTGGATCGCGGCCTCGGCCGCGCGGTTGCCGGCCTCGGTGGCCAGGTACTTGGCGATGGCGCCCTCGGTGATCCGCCCGCCGCCGTCCTGCGCGTCGAGCTCGCCCGCCGTCTGCTCGATGTAGGCGCGCGCGGCCTCGAGGTCGATCGCGTGGGGCACGATCAGCTTGTGCGTGTAGCCCTGCTTCTCCGAGAGCGGGCCGCCGGCCTGGATGCGCTCGGTCGAGTAGGGGATGGCGCGGTCGAGCGCGGCCCAGCCGGCGCCCAGTCCGAAGGCGGCCACCATCAGGCGCGTGTAGCCGAACACGGCTACGGCCTGCGGCAGGCCCTGGCCCTCGACGCCACCCACGAGCGCGCTCGCCTCGACGCGCACCTCGTCGAGGGTGAGCGCTGCCGTGTTGCTGAGCCGGATGCCGTGCTTGTCCTCGGGGCGCTCGTGGCCGAAGCCCTCGGCGTCGCTCTCGACGATGAACCAGCTCGGCCCGCCCGGCGCGTTGGCCAGCACGGTGGCGGCCTGCGCCACGCCGCCGTTGCTGATCCACTGCTTGCGTCCGTTCAGCACGTAGGCGACGACCTGGCCGTCCTCCTCGACGCGCGTCGCGGTGGTCCGCAGCGCCGCCAGGTCGCTGCCGGCCTCCGGCTCGGTGGCGCCGTAGGCCATCAGGATGCCGTCCTCGGCGATGCGCCCCAGCCAGCGGGCGCGCTGGGCGTCGGTGCCCCCCACGCGGATCGGGTCGCTGCCGAGAAAGGTGGCCAGCACCCCGGTGGCGACGCCCACGTCCACGCGGGCCATCTCCTCGCACAGCCGGTACACGTCGAAGGCGCCGCCGCCCATGCCCCCGTGGGCCTCGGGGACGAACAGCAGCTGGATCCCGAGCTCCGCGCCGCACATCTCCTGGATCAGCTCCAGGGGCATCTCGTCGCGTGCATCGAAATCGAGCAGGACCTCGTCGGGGAGGCGCTGCTTGGCGAAGTCCTGGAAGGACTCGAGCACCAGGTCGAGGCTCTCGCGGTCCAGGCCCTGTGACATGAAGTCCCTTTCGCTGAGGCGACCCGACACGGAGAGGTCGCATTTTCTCAGTTATGATGAGCCTGTGAAGTCGCCGAGGCGACATGTCACGCTCTACAATCTGGGTACTCTGCAAGCGTAGTACCCACCCCCTGCAAGCCGCCACCACCGTCCCGGGGAGTCCATGCAGTACCTAGAAGAGGCCCGAGTCGGGTTCCAGCCCCTGGATCGCTTCCAGCAGGTGATCGGCGACGAACGCATGCAGCAGGCGATGTCGGTGGTGCGCGAGATCCGCCGCCGCCTGGCGCGCCGCGTGTTCTGGAACGTCAACTCCACGGCGGTGGGCGGCGGCGTGGCCGAGATGCTCCAGTCCTTGCTGGGCTACGCGCGCGCGTCGGGGATCGACGCACGCTGGATGGTCGTCCAGGGCAATCCCGACTTCTTCCGTGTCACCAAGCGGCTGCACAACGCGCTGCACGGCACGGCCGGGGACGGGACCGCGCTCGACGACGAGGCGCGCGGGATCTACGAGGACGCGCTGCGCGGCAGCGCGCTCGAGCTGGCGTCGATCGTGCGGCCGGGCGACATCGTGTTGCTGCACGATCCGCAGACGGCCGGCCTCGCGCCGTACCTGCTCGACACCGGCGCGCACGTGGTCTGGCGCTGCCACATCGGCACCGACAGCCCGTCGCCCGAGGCGGAGGCCGCCTGGGCGTTCCTGAAGCCCTACCTCGAGCCGCTGCCGATCTTCGTGTTCTCGCGGCAGGCGTACGTCCCCGTGATGTGCGACCACGGCAAGGCGCGCATCATCCAGCCGAGCATCGACGCCTTCTCGCCCAAGAACCAGAAGCTCGACGAGCCGACGGTGCGCGCCATCCTCGCCTTCACGGGTCTGGTCGAGGCCGACGTGCCCGACGGTGAGCCGGGCACCTTCGTGCGCGACGACGGCTCGCCGATGCGGGTGGGCCGGCGCGCCGAGGTGACGCGGCTCGGCCGGCCGCCGGCGGTGGACACACCGCTGATCGTCCAGGTCTCGCGCTGGGACCGGCTCAAGGACCCGGTGGGCGTGATCGAGGGCTTCGGCCGGCTGGTCGCCGGCGGCGGCGGCGACGGGGCGGAGCTGGTGATGGCGGGGCCCGACGTGCGCGCGGTGGCGGACGACCCGGAGGGCGTCCAGGTGCTGGAGGAATCGATCGCGATGTGGCGCGAGCTGCCGGACGCGGTGCGCGATCGCATCCACCTGGCCTGCCTGCCCACCGACGACGTGCAGGAGAACGCCGCGATCGTGAACGCACTCCAGAGCCACGCGGCGATCGTGGTGCAGAAGAGCCTTCAGGAGGGCTTCGGACTCACCGTCACCGAGGCGATGTGGAAGAGACGCCCGGTCGTGGCGAGCGCGGTGGGAGGCATCCAGGACCAGATCGAGGACGGCATCAGCGGCCTGCTGCTCAAGGACCCCACCGACCTCGACGACTTCGCGGCACTGCTGGCCGACCTGCTGCGCGACCCGGAGCGCGCCGCCCGGATCGGCACCACCGCCCGCGACCGTGTCCGCGACCAGTTCCTCGGCGTCGGCCACCTGCTCAAGTACGCGAAGCTGGTCGAGGAGCTCGACTCCTAGGCCCGAGCTCGGCCTCCGCAGCCGCCCCCCCAGTCGTCGAGGCAGGTCGCCTGCGGCCGCAAGCGCCGCCCTCGCTGCCCGCGCGCAGGGTCTCGCTCCGAGCGGCGCGCGCAGCGAGCCGCAGGCGAGCGAAGTCGACCAAGGCCAGGGCCGCAAGCGCCGCCCTCGCTGGCCGCGCGCAGGGTCTCGCTCCGAGCGGCGCGCGCAGCGAGCCGCAGGCGAGCGAAGTCGACCAAGACCAGGGCCGCAAGCGCCGCCCTCGCTGCCCGCGCGAGGGGTCTCGCTCCGAGCGGCGCGCGCAGCGAGCCGCAGGCGAGCGAAGTCCATTAAAACCGGGCATAGAGGGCCACGAAGTCCGACTCGGTCACGATGCCGGCGAAGCTGCCGGCGTCGAGCACCGGGAGGCAGCCGATCTGGTGCTCACGCATGCGGCGGGCGGCCTCGGCCATGGTGGCGTCGGCGTCGATCGTGACCGGGTCGCGCGTCATGGCGTCGGCGACGGAGACGGCCTCGAGCGGCGGGGTGCCGGCCGGCGTCGCGACCGCGTGCTCGAGCGCCGCCCGGAACAGGTCGCGCTGGCTCACCACGCCGACCACCTCGCCCGTCGGGGCGAGCACCGGCAGGTGCCGGACGCGGGCCGCCTGCATCAGGTCCTCGGCGATCGAGAGCCGCTCCCCGAGCGCCAGCGCCTCGGGGTCCGGCGTCATCACCTCGCGGACCGGCACGGCCCGGGCCCGCTCTTCCGTCCCGCCCATGGTGGCTCGATAGCAGCCGCGGGCCCGCTCCCGCCATGGGGGCAGCCGGGCCGGCGATGGATTGACCTCTTGCCCCGGAGGGGCGTAGCATGGGCGTCGATGCCCATCCTCCCCCTCATCGACGCGCTGATCTTCATGGGATGGTCGAGCCTAACCTGCGCCTTCCTGCTGAAGGCGGTCTACGTGTCGACCAGCTACCGGCCCCACCCCTTCGGAATGGGGCCGCTCGAGCTCGTGATCGTGGCGGTGGTGTGCCTGCTGTTCGCCCTGGCGCTGGCGGCGCGCACCTGGGTCAAGGCCAACGAGCCCCGCCTGATCGCACGCCGGCGCGCGTCACAGGCACTCCGCGAGATGGAGGAGGTGCGAGCGGAGGAGGCGCCCGAGGAGAACGGCGAGCCGCTCGACGAGGCGGCCTCGGGAGGCCGCTGAGCGCGACCCGTTGGAGGAGCCCCGAGCCTCGGGCCAGCCGCCGGGTCTCGGGGCGATCCCAGCCGGAGCCCGTCC
The DNA here is from genome assembly GCA_030066475.1 of Myxococcota bacterium. The sequence continues at coordinate 29,974 of JASJBO010000063.1, read as the reverse complement.
GGGCGGGCCCGCGCGGGTCCGGCCCGCTGGGCTCCTAGTCGCGCGAGCGACCGGCGACGAGGCTCAGGGCCGAGAGGGCCAGCTCCCGATACAGCGCAACGGCAGTGTTGATGGTTCGAGCGGCTTGGCGAGCGTACTTCTGCACGGATCCTTCCTCCCGATCGGAAGTGGTCTGCGCGCGCGGCGCGTGGCAAACGGCGACGCACTTCTCCGGCTTCGTCGCCGCGTTCTCCCCGCGGGTGGAGTGTTAGTCTCTCGGCCATGAGCGACTCCGGCACTCCCGATCGGCGCATCTGGATCGACGGGCGGCTCGTGCCCTGGGCCGACGCCACGGTGCACGTGCTCTCGCACAGCCACTCGCGCGGCTCGCTGGTGTTCGACTACCTCTCCGTGCACGAGACGCCGCGCGGCCCGGCGATCTTCCGGCTGCCCGAGCACGTGCAGCGCTTCCTGCGCTCGGTGGCCCTCGTGGGGCTGCCCCTCGCGCGCGACGAGGCCGAGCTGTGCACCGCCTCGGTCGAGACCGTGGCGGCCAACCCGGGCGCCAACGCGCTCAAGATCTGCGCCTACCTGCCCTCGGTGGAGGTGGACGTGGTGCCGCTCGACGACCACGTGGCGGTGGCGATCGCCGCCTACGACTACCTGCACGACGTGATCCTGCGCAAGTCGCAGCGGCCGCCGCCGCGGCCCGAGCTGAAGCTCCACATCGAGCGCACGCGCAAGCGCATCGAGGCGCACCTGCCGCCGCAGGCGAAGGCGGCCGCCAACTACCTGGGTCCGATGATGGCCAAGTGGCGCGCGCGCCAGCGGGGCTTCGACGAGGTGGTGATGGTGGACGAGGCGGGCTTCGTGGCCGAGGGCCCCACCACCAACGTGTTCGCGGTGGACGACCACGGCGTGCTGCGCACGCCGCCGGCCGGCTCGATCCTCGAGGGCATCACCCGCGGCTCGGTGCTCGAGCTGGCGAAGCACGCGGGGATTCCGGCGCGCGAGGAATCGATGCGGCCCGAGGCGCTGCAGGACGCCGCCGAGGTGTTCCTGACCGGCACCAGCGCGGGGGTGTGGCCGGTGGCGTCGATCGACGGGAAGGCGGTCGGCGACGGCAAGCCAGGTCCGATCACGACGCGGCTGCGCGAGCGCTTCGAGGCCGTCTCCGGCGGCCACGACGCCGACTTCGACCACTGGCTGACGGTCGTCCGGGCGCCGGGATCGGGAGACTGAGCCGTGCGCATCCTCTCGGGCATCCAGCCCTCGGGCGAGCTGCACATCGGCAACTACTTCGGTGCCGTGCAGCAGCACGTGGCGAACCAGGACCGCGGCGAGGCGATCTACTTCCTGGCCGACTACCACTCGATGACGAGCCTGCGCGACGCGGGCGAGCGCCGCCGCTATACGCTCGACCTCGCGCTCGACTACCTGGCGTGCGGGCTCGATCCCGCGCGCGCCGTCCTCTATCGCCAGAGCGATCTGCCGGAGCTGTGCGAGCTGGCGTGGATCCTCACCACGGTGACGCCCATGGGCCTGCTCGAGCGCGCCCACTCCTACAAGGACAAGGTCGCCGCCGGCATTCCGATCGACCACGGGCTGTTCGCCTATCCGGTGCTGATGGCTGCGGACATCCTGATCTACAACGCCGACCTGGTGCCGGTGGGCCAGGACCAGAAGCAGCACCTGGAGATGACGCGCGACATCGCGCAGCGCTTCAACCACACCTACGGGCAGGAGGTGTTCAGGCTGCCCGAGCCGCAGATCCTCGAGGCGGTGGCAGTGGTGCCCGGCATCGACGGGCGCAAGATGAGCAAGTCGTACGACAACACGATCCGCATGTTCGCGCCGCAGAAGCAGGTCAAGAAGGCGGTGATGGGGATCGTGACCGATTCGACACCGGTCGAAGACCCGAAGGACACCGATACGGCGCTCTTCCAGCTCTGGTCGCTGTTCGCGAGCCCCGACGACCGCGAGGCGTTCTTCGCGCGCGCCCGGGCCGGAGGCCTGGGCTACGGCGACGTCAAGAAGGACCTGCTGGAGCGCCTGCTCGCCTTCTTCGAGCCCCTGCGCGAGCGCCGCGAGCAGCTCGCCAAGCGCCCGGACGACGTCGAGGACACCCTGCGCGACGGCGCCGCCCGCGCCCGCACCCTCGGCCAGCCCGTCCTCGAAGCCGCCCGAGAGGCCGCCGGCCTCGGCCCAGCCTGATGGACTTCGCTCGCCTTCGGCTCGCTGCGCGCGCCCTCCGGGCGCTTGCAATGGGCTTCTGCTTCGCAGGCTGCTAGCAGCTAGCCCTAGCTGCGGAAGTCGAGGGCGTCGGCGGAGAGGCGGGCGTCGACCTGGACCTTGGAGCCTTCGGGGAAGTCGCCCTCGAGGATGCGCACGGCCAGGGGGTCCTGGACCAGGCGCTGGATCACGCGCTTGAGCGGGCGGGCGCCGTAGTGGGGGTCGTAGCCCTTCTCGGCCAGCAGCTTGCTCGACTCCGGGCTGAACTCGAGCTCGATGCGGCGGTCGGCCAGCAGGGCGCGCACGCGGTCGAGCTGGATGTCGACGATGCGCTCGATGTGCTCGCGCCCGAGCTGGTGGTAGACGATCACCTCGTCCACGCGGTTCAGGAACTCGGGCTTGAAGTGCCCCCGCAGCGCCTCGTTCACGCGCCGCTCCATCTCGTCGCGGTCGGCCTCGCCCAGCTCGACGATGTGCTGGCTGCCGATGTTCGAGGTCAGGATCAGCACCGTGTTGCGGAAGTCGACGGTGCGTCCCTGGCCGTCGGTGAGCCGCCCGTCGTCGAGGATCTGGAGCAGCGCGTTGAACACGTCGGGGTGCGCCTTCTCGATCTCGTCGAAGAGCACCACCGAGTAGGGCCGGCGCCGCACGTTCTCGGTGAGGTAGCCGCCCTCTTCGTAGCCGACGTAGCCGGGCGGGGCGCCGATCAGCCGCGAGACGGAGTGCTTCTCCATGAACTCGCTCATGTCGATGCGCACCATGGCGTGCTCGTCGTCGAACAGGAACTCGGCCAGCGCGCGCGCCGTCTCGGTCTTGCCCACGCCGGTGGGGCCCAGGAAGATGAAGGAGCCGATCGGCCGGTTCGGGTCCTGGAGCCCGGCGCGGGCGCGACGCACCGCGTTGGACACCGCCTCGAGCGCCTCGTCCTGGCCCACGACTCGCAGCCGCAGCTTCTCCTCCATGCGGAGCAGCTTCTCCTGCTCGCCCTCCAGCATCTTCGAGACCGGGATGCCGGTCCACTTGGAGACGATCTCGGCGATCTCGTCGGCGGTGACCTCCTCGGACACCAGCGCGCCGCCGTCCTGCTGCGAGTGGTCGAGCTTCTGCTGCGCCGCCTCGAGGTCCTTCTCGAGCTGCACCAGCTCGCCGTAGCGGATCTCGGCGGCGCGCTCGAGGTTGCCCTGGCGCTGCACGCGCTCGAGCTCGGCGTTGAGCGCCTCGCGGTGCTCCTTCAGCTCGCGCACCACGCCGATCGCGCCCTTCTCGGCCTCCCAGTGCGCCTTCTGCGCGCCGAGCTGCTCCTTCAGGTTGGCGATCTCGCCCTCGAGCGTCTCGAGTCGCGCCACGCTGGCGTCGTCGGACTCCTTCTTGAGCGCCTCGCGCTCGATCTCGAGCTGCGTGAGCTTGCGCTCGAGCTGGTCGAGCTCCTCGGGCAGCGAGTCGACCTGCACCCGCACCCGCGCTGCCGCCTCGTCGACCAGGTCGATCGCCTTGTCGGGCAGGAAGCGGTCGCTGATGTAGCGGTGCGAGAGCGTCGCGGCGTTCACCAGGGCGGCGTCCTGGATGCGCACGCCGTGGTGCACCTCGTAGCGCTCCTTGAGCCCACGCAGGATCGACACGGTGTCCTCGACGCTGGGCTCGCCGACCATGACCGGCTGGAAGCGCCGCTCGAGCGCGGCGTCCTTCTCGACGTGCTTGCGGTACTCGTCGAGCGTGGTGGCGCCGACGCAGCGCAGCTCGCCGCGCGCCAGCGCGGGCTTGAGCATGTTGGCCGCGTCGGCGGCGCCCTCGGCGGCACCCGCTCCCACGATCGTGTGCAGCTCGTCGATGAACAGGATGATCTCGCCCTGCGCCTCGGCCACCTCGCGCAGCACGGCCTTGAGGCGGTCCTCGAACTCGCCGCGGTACTTCGAGCCGGCGATCAGGGCGCCGATGTCGAGCGTCACGACGCGGCGGTCGCGCAGCGACTCGGGCACGTCGCCGCCCACGACGCGTTGCGCCAGGCCCTCGACGATGGCGGTCTTGCCGACACCCGGCTCGCCGATCAGCACCGGGTTGTTCTTGGTGCGCCGCGACAGCACCTGCACCACGCGGCGGATCTCGTCGTCGCGCCCGATCACCGGGTCGAGCTTGCCGGTGCGGGCCAGCTCGGTGAGGTCGCGGCCGAACTTCGCGAGCGCCTGGTACTTCGACTCGGGGTCGGGATCGGTGACGCGCGCCCCGCCGCGCACCGCGGCGAGCGCCTTCAGGATCGCGTCGCGCGAGGCGCCGCGGCTCTGGAGCGCGGCGCCGGCCGGGTCGGCCGACGAGCCGGCGATGCCGAGCAGCAGGTGCTCGGTGGAGACGTACTCGTCGCCGAGCTCGCGCGCCTCTTCGAAGGCCTTGTCGAGCGCCTTGCCCAGCGCCTCGGTCATGCGCGCCTGGGCCGCCGCGCCCGAGACCTTGGGCGCGCGCTCGAGGATCGACTCGATCTCACCCTGGAGCGCATCGATCGGCACGCCGAGCTTCTGGAGCACGGGCACCGTGGCGCCCTCGGGCTGCCCGAGCAGCGCCCGAAGCAGGTGCGCCGGCTCGATGGCCCCGTGGCCGCGCGAGCCGGCGTGCGATTGCGCCTCGGAGAGCGCCTCCTGACTCTTGATCGTGAGCTTGTCTGCCTGCATGGCCGGGAACCCTAAGCACGCGCCGGGCTCCGGCAAGGGGAAGGGCAGGGGCCCCTCCCCCGGGGCCAGCTGATGGACTTCGTTCGGCTGCGCCTCACTGCGCGCGCCCTCCGGGCGCTTGCAGGGTGCTTCTGCCGCGCGGGCTCCTAGTCCTCGTCTGCGCGCTTCACGGCGACGAAGATCGTGGCCTCGCCGCGCCGCACCAGCAGCAGCGCCTTGTCGCGGTCCTCGAGCGCGTTGGCGAAGGCGCTCGGGCTCGCGACGGGCTCGTGGTTCACCTCCAGGACGACGTCGCCGCGGCGCAGGCCCGCCTCGGCGCCCGGGCTGCCGGGCTCGACCTGAGTGACCACCACGCCCTGCTCGCCCTGCACGTCGAGCTGCTCGGCCAGCTCGTCGGTGAGCTCCTGCACCGACAGGCCGAACGCGGAGGCGCCGCCCCCGCCGGGCTTGTCGGCCCGGGCGACCCGCTCGCCCTCCTCGAGGGTGCCGAGCGCCACCGTGAAGCTCTTCTCCTTGCCGTCGCGGACCACGACGACCTTCGCCTTCGAGCCCGGCGGCTTGGCGGCCACCAGGCGCGGCAGCTCCTCCATCTCGCCGACCTTCTTGTCGTCGAAGCGCACGATCACGTCGCCGCGCTCGATGCCCGCGTCGGCGGCGGGGCCCTTGGGGTCGACGCGCGACACCAGCGCGCCGCCGGCGTCGTCGAGCTCGAGCGCCTCCTGCAGGTCGGGCGTGATGCGCTGGATCACGACGCCGAGCCAGCCGCGCGTCACGAAGCCCGCCGTGCGCAGCTGCGGCAGGATCTCCTTGGCCATGTTCACCGGCACCGCGAACCCGATCGTGTTGGCGCGCGGGTTGATCGCGGTGTTGATGCCGACCACCTCGCCGGCCAGGTTGATGAGCGGTCCGCCCGAGTTGCCGGGGTTGATCGCGGCGTCGGTCTGGATGAAGTCCTCGTAGCGCCCGGCACCGATGTTGCGGCGGTGCAGCGCCGAGACGATGCCCGCGGTCACGGTGTGCTCCAGCCCGAACGGGTTGCCGATCGCGATCACCCAGTCGCCGGGGCGCATCGAGCTGGAGTCGCCGAGCGGCAGCGGGGTCAGGGACTGCTCGGGCTCCACCTGGATCAGCGCGATGTCCGTGGCGGGATCGCGGCCCACGATCTTCGCCTCGAGCTCGGTGCCGTCCTCGAACACCACCTCGATCTCGTCGACGTCCTCGACCACGTGGTTGTTGGTGACGATGTAGCCCTCTTCCGAGATCACGAAGCCGCTGCCCAGGCTCGGCACCTTGAACTCGCGGCGCCCGCCGAAGAACTCCTCGAAGGGGTTGCCGAAGAAGGGCTCGAAGGGCGGGGGCACGCGCATCTGGCCCTGGCCCTGCTGCACCTTCTTGGAGGTCCGGATGTTCACGACGGACGGGGAGACGCGCTCGGCCAGGTCGGCGAACGACGAGCGGGCGGGAACCTCGGCGAGCGGCGCTCCGCCCTCGCTCTCGTTCCAGAACGACTCGCCGCTGGCGGCGGGCGGGGTCTCCTCTTCGTCGTCGTCGCCGCCGAACAGGTCGATCGCGCGCGCCTGGTTGTCGCCCCACTGGATGCGCACGTCGAGCGCGCCCGAGACGACGAGCAGCGCCGCGAGCGCGACGGAGGAGAGCAGCACGGTCGAGGTGCGGGTCATACGTTGGATTCCTTCTTCGGTCGTTCGTTCGTCGGGGAGACCGTGCGGATCAGGAGAGCGGCACGGTCACATGGTATCTGCCGGGCCCGCGCTGAACCACGAGCAGCGCGCGCGAGCGGCCGCGCAGGCCCAGCACGGAGCGCCGGTAGGCTTCTTCGTCCACCAGCGCCCGGCCGTTGATGCGGAGCACGACGTCGCCGCGCTGGAAGCCGATCTGCTCGGCGCCGCTGCGCGGGCGGACCGCGTCCACGCGGTAGCCGCCGCGCTCGCCGGCCTCGAGCGACAGCCCGAGCAGGCGGTCGGCCAGCTCGTCGATGCCGTCGTCGTCGATCTGGCTGGCCCGCGCGCTCACCCTGCGGGTCTCGCCGTCGCGCCACAGCTCCAGCTCCAGGTCCTGGCCCGGCGTGGCGCGCTCGAGCATGGCGTAGTAGTCGCGCGCAGTCCGCACCGCGCTGCGACCCAGCCTGGTGACGAGGTCGCCGCGCTGCACGCCGGCCTGGTCGCCGGGTCCGCGCCGCTCGACGCGCACCACCAGCGCGCCGCGGGTGCCGCGCGGCTGGTCGATCACGGCGTCGAGCTGCGCGTCGAGGTCCTGCAGCTCCAGGCCGAGCCACACCGGCTTCACGGCCCCGTGCTCGATCAGCTCCTCGACCACGCGCTTCGCCACGTCGATCGGCACTGCGAAGCCGATGCCCTCGGCACCCTGGTAGATCGCCGTGTTGATCCCGATCAGCCGACCCTCGGCGTTGAGCAGGGGGCCGCCCGAGTTGCCGGGGTTGATCGAGGCGTCGGTCTGGAGGAAGCCGTAGAAGGCGCGGTCCTCGGTGCGCACCGAGCGGTCGACGGCCGAGATCACGCCCGTGGTGACGGTGTTGGACAGCCCGAACGGGTTGCCGATCGCGATCACGGGCTCGCCCACCAGGATGTCGTCCGAGCGGCCCGGGGCGACCCACGGCAGCTTCTCGTCGGTCTCGACCTCGAGCACCGCGAGGTCGTTGTTGGGGTCGGCGCCCACCAGGGTGGCGTCGAACTCGCGACCGTCGGCCAGGGTCACGCGGATGCGGCTGGCCCGTGCCACGACGTGGGCATTGGTGAGCACGTGGCGGCGGCGGTCGATCAGGACCCCCGAGCCCAGGCTCTGCGCCTCGCGCGGCCGGCCGGGCGCGAAGAAGTCGCGGAAGAAGCGGTCGAAGAAGGGGTTGCCGCCGAAGCCGGAGAACGGGCTGCGCTGCTGCACCTCGACCTGGGTTGTGACGTTCACCACGGCGGGTCCCACTCGTTCGACGACCTGGACGGCGGCGGTCCGACGCAGGAAGGGGTCGGCCGCACGCGCTCCGGGCACCGTCGCCGCGACGAGCAGACACGAGACCAGGAGCAGACGGAGCCGCGGGGTCATCACCCTTCCGTGGACACGCAGGTCCGAAGACGCGAGCCGGCCCCCATTTATTCGAGACGATCTGCGGCGGAATCGACGCTTCGGGCGATTCGACGGCTGGTGTCCAACGGGTGCCTCGCTGCCGGCAGGGACCGACCTCCGCAACGTAGAGCCCGCTCGACAGGGCGGCAACGGCGGGGAGTTCGGTAGGCTGCGCCGCATGCCGAGCGGGGGGGAGCCGGTGTTGGAGCGCGCGCGGCGCGCCCTGCGCGAGGAGCTGGGCCGGGCGCCGGCCTGGGCGGCCCACGCGCCCGGGCGCGTCAACCTGATCGGCGAGCACACCGACTACAACGAGGGCCTGGTGCTGCCCTGCGCGATCGACCGCGGCACGGTGGTGGTGGCCGCCCGCCGCGAGGACGGCCGGATGCGCGTGCACTCGACCTCGCTCGAGAGCACCGGCGAGCTCGTGTTGGGCGACCCGCAGCCGGGACAGGGCTGGCTCGACTACGTGCAGGGCGTGGTGATGGCGTTCCAGGCCGAGGGGCTGCCGGTCGTGGGCCTCGACGTGGCGATCGCGAGCGATCTGCCGCGCGAATCCGGTCTCTCGAGCTCGGCGTCGCTCCAGGTGGCGATCGCGACCCTGCTGGGCGCCGCCGCCGGCGCTCCGCTCAGCGGGCACGACCGGGCGCGGCTCGCCCACCGCGCCGAGTCCGAGTTCGTGGGCGTTCCCTGCGGGCGCATGGACCAGCTCGCGAGCGCCCTCGGCCGCGCCGACCACGCGCTGCGCATCGACTGCCGGGACGACTCGACGCGCCACGTGCCGCTGCCCGGCGACCGCATGCGGCTGCTGATCGCCGATTCGGGGGTGCGCCGGCAGCTCGCCGGGGGCGATTACGGGCGCCGGCGCCAGGAGTGCGAGACGGGCCTGTCGAAGGCGCGCGCTGCGGGGCTGGCTCCACCCGGGGGGCGCGCCTGGCGCGACGTCCCGATCGACCGGTTGCCGGAGCTCGAGGCCGCGCTCGAGCCGGTGCTGTTCCGGCGCGCACGCCACGTGCTCAGCGAGAGCGAGCGCGTCGACGGGGTGTGCGCGGCCGTCGCCACGGGGGACCTGGCGCGGGTCGGAGCGCTGCTGCGCGAGGGCCAGCGCAGCCTGCGCGACGACTTCGAGGTGAGCCGCCCCGAGCTCGACGCGCTCTGCGAGATCGCCGACGCCACCGACGGCTGCTACGGCTCGCGCCTCACCGGCGCCGGCTTCGGCGGCTGCACGCTGCACCTCGTCGACCCCGCCCGCGCCGACGCCGTGTCGAGCGCGATCCGCCGCGAGTTCGCCGCCCGCTACGACCGCGCCCCCCCGATCCTGACCGTTCGGCCAGCCGACGGCGCCGGCCCGCTGGCCCCCAACTAGCAGCCGGCCCCGCAAGCGCCGCCGGTTCCTCCGGTGGCGCGCGCAGCGAGCCGCAGGCGAGCGAAGTCAATCAAGACGCGCCCGCGCCAGCACCGAGCTCCCATGCGGGCACCCCCGCAAGCGCCGCCGGTTCCTCCGGCGGCGCGCGCAGCGAGCCGCAGGCGAGCGAAGTCCATCAGTTGGCCCTCCTCTGAGCTAGGCTCACCGTCATGGGACTCCGTGTCGAACGCATCCCCACCTGGCGCGACAACTACACCTACCTCCTGATCTGCGACGAGACCGGCGACGCCGCCGTGGTCGATGCACCCGAGGTCGATCCGGTCGTGAGGCGGGTCGAGGAGACGGGCGCCCGCGTGCGCCAGATCCTCTCGACGCACCACCACCCCGACCACTCGATGGCCAACCCCGAGCTGGCGAAGCGCTACGACGCGCCCGTGCTCGGGCACGCCTCCGACGCCAACCGCCTGCCGGGCTTCACGACCGGCCTCGAGGAGGGCGACCGGGTCGCGGTCGGCAACCAGCAGGCGCACGTCCTGTTCATCCCCGCCCACACGCGCGGCCACATCGCCTACGTGTTCCAGGACGCCGACGCGGTCTTCTGCGGCGACACGCTGTTCGCGGCGGGCTGCGGGCGGCTGTTCGAGGGCGATCCCGGCATGATGTTCGAGGCGATGCAGAAGCTCGGCGCGCTGCCCGACAGCGTCCGGGTGTTCTGCGGCCACGAGTACACCGAGTCGAACCTGGTGTTCGCGGCGCACGTCGAGCCCGACAACGAGACGGTGCGGACCAAGCTCGAGCACGTGCGCGCGGTGCGGGCGCGCGCGGCCGCCGACTGGCACGACGCCACCCCGGACGAGATGACCGTGCCGACCACGATCGGCGAGGAACGCGCCATCAACCCGTTCCTGCGCGCCGCGGACGCCGACGAGCTGGGCCGCCGCCGCGCGCTCAAGGACTCCTTCTGAGCCCGTGGCGCGCCCGGCCCTCGAGCGCCCGGCGGGCGCGGCCGCCAGCTCGCTGGCCCACCGCGTCGCCTTCTTCGAGACCGACGCGATGGGTATCGTCCATCACGCGAATTACGTGCGCTACCTCGAGCTGGCCCGCGTCGTGTGGATGGACGAGCACGACCGGCCCTACCGCGAGTACGTCGCGGACGCCTTCCACTTCGCCACCACCTCGGTGGAGGTCCGCTACCACCGCAGCGCCGCCTTCGACGACGTGCTCACCATCACCACCTGGCTCGAGGCGGTGCGCGGCGCCTCGCTGCGCATGGCCTACGAGATCCTGCGCGGCGACGAGCGGATCGCGAGCGGCCACACCGAGCACGCGCTGGTGGACCACGACGGACGCCCCACCCGCTTCCCGCCCGAGCAGCGCGCCAAGCTGAGCGCCCTGCTCCCCGGCTGAGCGTGACGACGTCGCGGCGCGAGCGCGCCTGGGGCGCCGGCTGGGCCAGCTCGTTCAGCGGCGGACTCGTGACGCTCTTCTACCTGCCGGCCTGGATCCCGTTCGCGTTCATCGTCGCCCCGGTGATCCGTGCCATCCGGCCCTTGGCCGCTCGGCTCGCTGGGCTCGCGAGCCCGCACTGACCGGATCCCGAACGAGTTCAGCGCCTGGAGAACCCGCCAGGCACCTCCGCGGGATCGACCAGCCCGTAGCGGCGCCAGCCGCTACGCAGCAACCAACTCCGCGGAACCGCCACCTCCCGCAAACCAGACGTCCTCGGCCCCGGCACCCGCCGCTTCCACCCGTGGAACCACCGCCCCGAAGACGCCTCGTCGAGCCTCACCGGCGGCGCCTCCCCCCGCCGCTCCCGCCAGTGCTGGCGCGCATTCAAGAGCACGTACGCCAGCGCATTCCGCACCTCGCGCGGCGTGCTCAGCAGGCGCAGGTGATAGCGCCCGTCCAGCACCTGCCCCCTGCGCCCGAATACCCGGTTCACCGCCCGAGCCAGACGCGCCGAGATCGACTTCATCCCCCGACCCAGTGCGTGCTTTCCGGCGGCCTCGACGATCAGGTGGACGTGATCGCGCTGCACCGAGTAGTGCGCCACGCGGAACTCGCCACGCTCGCAGGCCTGGCGGAGCGAGGCTCGGAAGTCGGCGACGAAGCGCCGCGTGCGCAGGGAGGGGATCTCCTCGCGAACTCGAACCGTCACGTGCGCGGGGCACCCCTTGGGCACCCCGGCGCGTCGCACGTGGTGGACGGTCCCGCGCCTCCGCACGACCGGCCGCCCGGCCCCCGGCCGGGGTCCGCCATGTCCGTTGCGGACGCGCTTGCGATGGTCGTGAAAGGAGATCTGTATGGTCACTTGAATAGTGCTATGTATGTCGAATCGAACGATTCGGAGCAACTCCTCGCTGCCCTCGACCCGCCACCCGCACGCGCCCGCTCCGAGCACCGCTCCTCAACGCCGCAAGCGCACGCGCCCCACGCCCACCCCGTGCGAACCACCCGACCCCCAGCCCACCACCCTCCCTGAAGCCCTCTTCCCGCCCCACGCCGGGCACGGACCGACCCGCCTCGCTCGCCGAGCGTCCCTCCTGGCCGCTCCGAGGGCTCTTCGATGTCCGGACTTCACCTCACCTCTCCGATCCGAGCCCGCTGCCGGTCGGGCTCGCGACCAGGAGTCACCAGCGGTGCGGCGCGACCGGCCCGAGCGTGTTAGAACCGCGCTCGGGAGGAACCCCCGATGCTTCGCCGCGCTCTCCTGGTCCTGGTGGTCCTGCTGCTCGCCCTGCTGGGCGTGGTCTACGCCGCGGGGCGCGGCTGGTTCGTCGAGAGCCAGCACGCCGGTGAGGCCGAGGGGCGCGAGATCGCCGCGGCCGTGGTGGCGGAGCGCGCCGCGCGCATCGCGCAGGCCGCGGACGAGGCCGGCGTGGCGCGGCCCAAGCAGATCCTGTTCGGCGACCTCCACGTTCACAGCACCTTCTCGTTCGACGCCTTCCAGATGAGCCTGCCGATGGCGGGCGGCGACGGCGCCCACCCGATCGCCGACGCCTGCGATTTCGCCCGCCACTGCGCCGCCCTCGACTTCTGGTCGATCAACGACCACGCCGTCACGCTGACCCCGCGCCGCTGGTCCGAGACGATCGAGTCGATGCGCCAGTGCAACGCCGTGGCGAGCGACCCCGCCAATCCGGACACGGTCGCCTACCTCGGCTGGGAGTGGACCCAGGTGGGCTCGACGCCGGACAACCACTACGGACACAAGAACGTGATCCTGCGCGACCTCGAGGACGGCGAGATCCCCACCCGCCCGATCAGCGCCGGGCTGCCGCCGGGCTTCGGCGAGGTCCGGGACCAGATCCCCTCCCCGCTGGTCTCCGGGGCCATGGCGCTGTACGCGCGCGAGGGCGGCGGGCTGGACCTCGCCCGCTACATGGCGGAGCTGGTCGACGTGCGCGACTGCCCGGACGGCGTGATGGTACGCGACCTGCCGCTCGACTGCCGCGAGTCGGCTCCCACGCCGCGCGAGCTGTTCGCCAAGCTCGACGACTGGGGCATCGCGTCCACCGTGATCCCGCACGGCACCACCTGGGGCATGTACACGCCGCCGGGCTCGGCCTGGGACAAGCAGCTCACGCCGGAGATGCACGACCCGGAGCGCCAGCGCCTGATCGAGGTGTTCTCGGGCCACGGCAACTCCGAGGAGTTTCGCGAGTTCCGCGAGGTGATCCTGAACGACGACGGCACCCGCTCGTGCCCGGAGCCCTCCGAGGAGTTCCTGCCCTCGTGCTGGCGTGCCGGCGAGATCATCGAGGCGCGCTGCCTCCAGGAGGGCGAGGCGGCGGACGAGTGCGCGGAGCGCGCGGCCCGCGCGCGCCAGTACCACGCCGACGCCGACCGCAACGGCGGCCACCTGGTGGTGCCGGGCGCCCGACCGGGCGACTGGCAGGACTCGGGCCAGTGCCGAGACTGCTTCCAGCCCTCGTTCAACTACCGGCCGCGCAGCTCCGTGCAGTACATCCTGGCGCTCGCGAAGCCCGGCACCGGCGCTGCGCTCCAGCGCTTCCGCTTCGGCTTCATCGCCGCCAGCGACAACCACTCGGCGCGCCCCGGCACCGGCTACAAGGAGGTGGCGCGCACCGAGTTCACCGAGCAGCGCTTCGGCAACTTCATCGACACGCCGCTCGGCGCAGGCGTCGACCGCACGCCCTCGGCCGAGCCCGTCCCCTTCGACATCAAGACCACGCTGCCCCCGTTCGCGGTGTTCGAGACCGAGCGCGGCGCCTCGTTCTTCCTGAACGGCGGCCTCGCGGCCGTGCACGCCGAGGGCCGCGACCGCGATGCGATCTGGGACGCGATGCAGCGCAAGGAGGTCTACGGCACCAGCGGCCCGCGCATCCTGCTCTGGTTCGACCTGCTCAACGCGCCCGGCGGCCGGCCGCTGCCGATGGGCGGCGAGGCCGAGCTCGCCACTGGCCCGATCTTCCAGGTGCGCGCCGTCGGCTCGTTCGAGCAGAAGCCGGGCTGCCCCGCCGACGCGGTGGGCGCACTCGCGCCGGACCGCCTCGAACGCCTCTGCCAGGGCGAGTGCTACCACCCCTCCGATCGACGCCGCCCGATCACACGGATCGAGGTCGTGCGGGTCCGCACCCGGAACCAGCCGGGCGAGGACCCGGCCGCGCTGATCGAGGACCCGTGGAAGGTGTTCCCCTGCGAGGCCGATCCGACCGGCTGCCGCATCGCGTTCACCGACGAGGAGTTCGCCAGCGCCGGGCGCGACGCCGCCTACTACGTGCGGGCGATCGAGGCGCCGAGCCCCGCGGTGGCCGCGGATCCGCTCGGCTGCCAGCGCGACGCCACCGGCCGCTGCGTGCGCACGCGCCCCTGCTTCGGACGCCCCGCCGACGACGAGTGCCTCGCGGAGACCGAGGAGCGAGCCTGGTCGTCGCCGATCTACGTCGACTTCGCGGCCCGCTAGCCGCGCAGTGAGCCGCAGGCGAGCGGAGTCCACCAGCTACAGCTTGCGGAGCAGCGCCTCGTAGAACTCGATCACGCGACCGTAGTCCTCCACGCCGAGCCGCTCGTCGAGGCCGTGGACGCGCGGCAGGTCCTCGACCTCGAGGTGCATCGGCGTGAAGCGGAAGCTCTGCTCGGCGAGCTGCCCGTAGTGCTTGGTGTCGGTGCCGCCCACCACCAGGGCGGGAACCGGCAGCACCTCGGGGTGGGTCTCGGCGAGCGTCTCGACCAGCAGGCGGTAGCTGTCGGAGTCGACGTCGGAGACGCGCGACGCCTCGCGGAAGGGCGGGCGCCGCTCGACGGTGATCTCGGAGTCGTCGATCGCGTCCTTCACGAACTGCTCGACGAACTCCAGGCTGTCGCCCGGGAGCAGCCGGAAGTTGATCGCCGCCCGGGCGGTCGGCGGCAGCACGTTCGCCTTCACGCCGCCGCGCACGACGGTCACCGCCGTGGTGGTGCGAATCATCGCGTTGGTGGCCCGCCGCTGCGAGAGCCGCCGCTCGAGCAGGCCGCCGAACAGCCAGCGCTGCGAGATCAGCAGGCGGCGCGAGGCCGGCATGCGCGGCGCCAGCGCGTCGAACATGGCCGCGCTGGCGCCGTCGATGCGCGCCGGGAGCGGCCGCTGCTCGACCCGCTGGATCGCGCGCGCGAGCCGGCCGATCGCGGTGGTGCGCGAGGGCGTGCTCGAGTGGCCGCCTTCGGCGTGCGCCGTCAGGTCGAGCGTCAGGAAGCCCTTCTCGGCGATCCCGATCAGGCCGACCCAGCCGTTTACGCCCACCAGCTCGCCGCTGCCGATCACCATGCCCTCGTCGAGCGTGAACTCGAGCCGCACGCCGCGCTCGCGCAGCAGCTCCGTGATGGCCGCGGCGCCGGCCGGCCCGCCGACCTCCTCGTCGTGACCGAACGCGAAGTAGACCGGGACGCGAGGCGCGAAGCCCTCGCGCGCCAGGCGCTCGGCGGCCTCGAGCATGCCCATCACGCCGACCTTGTCGTCGAGCGTGCCGCGGCCCCAGACGTAGCCGTCGGCGATCGCGCCCGCGAAGGGCGGCTGCGTCCACTCGGCGAGCTGCTCCTCGGGCACCGGCACCACGTCGAAGTGGGCGGTCAGCAGCACGGGCGCGCGCTCCGGCTCGCGTCCCTCCCAGCGGAACAGCAGGCTGTAGTCGGCCACGACCTCGCGCGCGAGGGCCTGGTGCACGGTCGGGAAGCTCTCCGCCAGGAAGTCGTGGAAGGCGAGGAAGGGCGCCGGCTCGAGCGTGGCTGGCTCCTCGGGCGAGACCGTCTCGAAGCGCACGGCGGCGGCAAGGCGGTCGACCGGGGCGTCGGCGCGAGCCACGCCGACGAGGACGAGGAGGCAGAGCGAGGAGAGCAGGCTTCTCATGCAGCAGACTCTAGCGGCGCCGTGCGCAGAAGGACCGGACGGGAATCCGGCTCGCCGCCCGTCTCCCCGATCACGACACCGACCCGCGATCCCCTGGTATCTTCCCGAGGCTGACTCGAGCGCGCGGAGTGGACGAGCATGGCCGCGACGAAGCCGCCTCTGCAGCTGATCGCGATCCGCGCGGCCGCGGACGACGCCGCGGGCGAGTTCGCGGCGCGTCTCACCGACGCGTTCGCCGACGGAACCGAGGAGCGCGACTACGTCGGAGGCGGCGAGGACCTCGGCGTCCCGCTCCGCGTGTTCGACAGCCGGCCCTCGCGGGCCGCCGCGGACGAGCTGGACGCCGCTCACCACACGGTGGTGGTCGCCCTGGTGGGGACGGGCCTGGTCGCCGATGGCGCGGCGATCTCCTGGCTCGAGGACTGCTGGCGGGCCGTCGACGGCGACCCGGACGACGACCACGAGGGGCCGCACGCGATGCTGCTGGTGCCGCTCGACGACGGCGCCCGTCAGGCGCTGCTCGATCGCAGCAGCGCGCTGGGCGGGAGCCAGCTCCAGGACCTGCACGAGTTCGGCGAGAGCGCGCTGCGGCCGGCGCTGCTCGCCCTGCGCGTCCTCCAGATGGCGCGCGAGCGGGTGAGCTCTGCACTGCCGCCGGTGCAGGGCGGCGATTGCCCGGGCTTCCTGCGCCTCTTCATCAGCCACGCCAAGGGCGACGGACTGCCGCTGGCGCAGTCGCTGCGCGGCCTGGTGCGCGAGCACGACTGGATGCGCGCCTTCTACGACGCGGACGACATCAAGCCCGGCACGAACTGGCGGAAGGTGCTGCGGCGGGGCGTGCGCACCTCGGTGCTGGTGGCGCTGCGGACGTCGGTGTATGCGACGCGCCACTGGTGTCGCCAGGAGATGGCCTGGGCCGACGAGTACGGCGTTCCGGTGATCCTGGTGGAGAGCCGCACGGGACTGCTGATGCCGGCCGACGACCTGCCGGTGCGGAGGAGCCCGACGGTGCGCGTGCCGGACGGCAACCTGCTGCGCGTGCTCTACCTGGCGATGCGCGAGGGGCTGCGCGTCCAGATGTTCCTGCGTGCAGTGGAGCAGCTTCAGCGCGATCGGGTGCTGCCGCGCGACGAGGAGCAGCTGCGGGTGGTGCCGCGCCGGCCGAGCGGAGCGTCCGTCCTGCGGGCCTGCCGGGGGCTGGGGCGCAGCGCGGCGGCGGCACCGCCGGCAGGCCGGCGCATCGTCTACCCGGACCCGCCGCTCGGCGCGGACGCGCTGGCGATCGCCGAGGCGATCGTGGAGAAGTACGCGCCGGGCACCCGACTCACGACCCCCGAGACGCTGCGGGCGGGAGGTGCATGATGGGCCAGTCCAACCGGCCGCTCGGCGGGCTGCGGGTCGGGCTCTCGATCGGCAACAGCGCCGAGGACGGCCTGGCGCGGGGCTTCGACTCCGACCAGGTCAATCGCGTCACGGTCCGCCTGACCCGCAGCCTGCTCGCGCAGGGAGCGCGCGTGGTCCTGGGGCACGACTGGCGGCGCGACGGCGTGATGCACGCCGAGCTCGACATGGCGCGCGAGTACGCGACCGAACGCGGCGACGCGGACGCCGAGCCGGTGATCCACAGCCTGGTGCCCTGGCCCGACGAGCTCGCGATGAGCGCGGACGAGCGCGAGCGCTGGCGCTCGGTGCTGCGGATCGAGCGGCTCGATCTGCGCCTCGCACTCGCCGAACGCGGACGCGCCCGCCCGGCGCCGGACTCGCGCGAGGGCCTGTACCTGCGGGCCGAGGCCCTGAGCGACCTGCGCAAGAGGCTGGTCGCGGAGAGCGATGCCCGCGTCTGCATCGGGGGACGCACGCACGACTTCGGCGGCCGCTTCCCCGGCATCCTGGAGGAGGCCTTCTGGACCGCCCGCGCGGACCAGCCGCTCTACGTGTCGGGACTGCTGGGCGGCGCCGCGGCCGGCGTGATCGACGCGCTGCGCGGCGAGGCGTGCGACCTGCAGCCCAACGGGGAGGTCGAGAGGGCCTACCGCGAGATCGCTCCCGACCCGGACGTGAGCGTCGAGACCATGGCGGGCGCGCTCCGCGAGCTGGGGGTGAAGGGGCTGAGGAAGCGAAACCGGCTCGACGCGGAAGAGAACGGCCGCCTGTTCGACGCGGCCACCATCGACGAGGTCGTGAACCTGGTGCTGATCGGCCTCGGCCGCGTCGCGCGCTGACGGCCGGCCCTCGCTCGCCCGGCTCGGTCCGGGCTCCTCGACGGGCTGCTAGCGCCGGAAGCGCCGCCGCACCGAGCGCGGCAGGGCGATGCGGGCCAGGTCCTTCACCTGCGTCTCCGCCCAGCCGGTGACGCGCTGGATGGCGTCGAGCGCGTCGCCCTGGCCGGGCCAGTGCGAGCGCACGATGTCCGGGTGCACGTAGTTCAGCAGCCGCGACAGCGTCGCCGCGAGCACCAGCAGGTCGTCGACGAACCCGATCGGGCCGAGCAGCGTCTCGGGCAGCAGGTCGATCGGCGACAGGATGTAGCCGAGCCCGACCAGCGCCAGCAGCTTGCCGCCGCGCGGCACGCGCCGGTCGCGCATCAGCCGCCCCAGCAGCACCGCGAAGTCGGGCAGCAGCAGCAGCAGGTCACGCAGGGTCGAGACGGACCCGCGCCGCGGCGGCACCACGGCGGCGCGCAGGCGGTCGTACAGGCGCTGCTCGCGCGGGTTGAGGTCGATCGTGACGAGACGCTCGCCGATCACGCGATGCCCTCGCCGCCGTCGACGCGGATCACGTTGCCCGTGATCCAGCGGCAGGCGGGGGCGGCGAGCGCTACGAGTGCGCCCGCCACGTCCTCGGGCTCGGTCAGACGACCGTGTGGGTTGCGGGCGCGGGCGCCCTCGAGCAGCGCGTCGTGGCCCGGGATCTTCGCCAGCGCGGCGGTGTCGGTCACGCCCGCCTGGATGGCGTTGGCCGTGATCTCGCGCGGCGCGAGCTCGAGCGCGAGCTGACGGATCGCCGACTCGAGGGCCGCCTTCGCGATCCCGACCGGGCCGTAGGCGGGCCAGGCGCGCTGCCCCCCCTCGCTGGTCATCGCGAAGATGCGGCCCCCGCGCTCGAGCAGCCCGGCCGCGAGCAGCGCCTGGGTCCAGTCGACCAGGCTCGACGCCATCACGTCGAGCGTCATCGCGAGCTGGCGCGAGCTGACCGCGTCCTTCGGCGTCTCGGCCACCAGCGGCTTGAGCGTGCCGAAGGCGAGCGAGTGCAGCAGCACGCGGACCCCGGGCCCGTTGCCACGCTCGTCGGCGAGCGCCGCGACCACCCGCGCGCGCTGCTCGGGGTCGGCCGCGTTGACGTTGAAGAAGTGGGCGCGCCGGCCGGCGGCCTCGACCTCCTTCGCCACCCCCTCGGCCTGCGCCAGGGTGGCGCGCCGGTCGAGGTGCACGCCAGCCACGTCGAGGCCCGCCCGCGCGAAGGCCCGCGCGGCGGCGGCGCCGAAGCCGCTCGACGCGCCCAGCACCACGCACCAGCCCGGCTCAAGGCCGCTCATCGTCCCCCCTGGCCAGATCCTGGTTCGGCACCACCTCCGAGCGCACCACGTTGGCGGCGGCGGGCTGGAGCAGACCCACCGCGACCCGCCCGTCGGCGTCGTCGAGCGGCACGTCCACGAGCCGCGCGAGAGTCGGCCCGAGGTCCTTCTGGCGCATCCGCTCCAGCCGCAGCGGCGCGCGCCAGCCCGCGCCCCAGCCGACGAAGCCGGTCGTCATCGAGGCCTCCTCCGGCCCGTAGCCGCCCGCACCGTGCAGGAGCGCCGGACCCACCGAGGGCGACGCGGGCAGGTTGCCGAAGACCCAGCCCGCCTCGGCCTCGAGCCCGAACCACGCCTTGGGGTCGCCGCCGCGCTCGAGCATCTCGTCGGCCGCCAGGATGCGGAAGGCGCCGGTCTCGCGCTCCCATTCCTCGAGGGCGCGTCGGGCGAGCACCGCCGCGTCGGGATGGCGCGCATAGACGAAGGCGGTGCCGCCATTCGAGCGCGACAGCGCGTCCCACTCGACCACCAGGCCGGCCAGGGCCGAGAGCAGACCGGCCGCCTCGAGCACGACGTTGGGCCGCAGCTCGGTGTGGGCCAGCGTGGCGCCGCGGTCGCCCACGACTGCCAGCGCGGTGCTCGCGAGCCGCCCCGAGGTGCGCAGGCACTCGACCAGGGCACCCAGGCTCGCGTCGGCGCCGGCGAAGGCGCGGCGCACCGCCGGGGAGGCGGGGGCGTTCAGCGCGAGCGCCGCCTCCGTCTCCGACAGGCGCAGCAGGGTCAACCGAGGCGGCTCGGAGCTGGCGAGCAGCTCGCAGGCGACGCTGCGCAGCACGGCGTCGCGCTCGCGGCCGGGAATCCAGGTGGTCCGCTCCTGGGCGCCGGCGCGCAGCGCGGCCTCGGCCACGCGGGGCGAGGCGCGCTCGGCCAGCAGCGCCGGCCAGCTCTGCGCCACGTTGGTGGGCCGCGCGTCGGGCAGCAGGTCGCTGATGGCGGCCCCGCCGGTGGCCGGCCAGTCGAGCGCGGCGACCGGATCTCCGTTCTGGGCCACGAGCTGCCAGATCGTCGCCCCCTGCACGTCGGTGGCCGCGTCGTGGCGCTCGAGGCGCACCCCGCGCTGTCCGAGCTTGAACGCGTTGACCAGTCCGTGGCTCGCGGGCTCGCGACCCGTCACGAGCGTGGCGTGGGCCGGGTAGCTCGCGGCCGGGAACACCGGGACCACCGCCTCGGCCGCCACGCCGGCCCGCGCCAGCGCGGCGAGCGTCGGCATCGCGGGCGCCTCTCCGCCACCCAGGTACAGCGACGGCATCAGCCCGTGGATCGAGACCACCAGCAGGCGCGCGGGGCGGTTGGCGACGGGCGCCGGCAGCTCGAGCTGGCCGCGAGTGGGCGGCAGCGCCACGATCGCGCTCTCCGGCTGCCGTGCGCAGGCCAGCGCGACGGCCGCGCACGCGGCGCCGGCGAGCACTGCGTGCCGGAGCCGCGTCACCGGACCTCGCTGCAGAGCGGCGCGTCGCTCAACGGAACACGCCCTCCCGCTCGGCCAGGCCGCGCTCGAAGCCCGACTCGATCACGTGCTTGACGCGGTCGACCTTGGCCTCGATGACGGCGTCCTCGTCGGTCGGCGCGCCGTCGAAGTGGATCGGCTCGTGGAAGTAGATGCGGTACTTGACCGGCATCGGCAGCATGCCGAGCGGGCCCAGCAGCGGGAAGGTCGGCGTGACCGGGAAGGCCGGCATCTCGAGCGCGCGTGCCAGCGGCGTCAGGTTCGCGAGCCCGGGGTTCTGGTCCTCGGAGCCCACCACCGAGATCGGCACGATCGGCACGTCGGCCTCGAGCGCCAGGCGCATGAAGCCCTGCCCGAAGCGCTCGAGCTTGTAGCGGTTGCGGTAGAGCTTGTTCATCCCGCGCACGCCCTCGGGGAACGCCATCACCGCCTCGCCGGCCGCCAGCATCTCGGCGCAGGTTTGCGGCGTCCCCGCCACGCCCCCGCCGCGCGAGGCCAGCACGCTCACCCAGGGCGTCCGACCCACGAAGTACTCGGCCATGCCGCGCACCATGCGCGGCGGATCGGCCTCCATCAGCATGGCCGTCGAGATCATCATGCCGTCGAAGGGCAGCTGCCCGGCGTGGTTCGAGATCAGCAGCACGCCGCCTGGCGGCACGTTCTCGATGCCGAAGGTCTCCACGCGGAAGTAGTACTTGTAGACCAGGAGCGTCGTCAGCAGACCGGAGCGCACCGTCTCGGGGTGCAGGCCCCAGGGGTCGAAGCCGTACTCGTTGAGCCGCGCCGGGATCTTCCGGACGCGGTCCTGCAGCGTCTTCTCGAGCTCGCGCACCGAGAGCGGAACGAAGGCCCCCGCCAGGTCGCCGAGCGCGCGGCGCAGACCGGAGAGCGGGCTCATCGGCTCCTCCTAGCGGCGTACGCTGTGGAAGATCTCTTCCAGCCCGAACAGCGGCCGGAAGCCGGTCGCGTCCACGAAGCGCTTGCCGGAGAGCGTGCAGGGATACTTCACGTAGTCGATCGCGCCGGCCGGGTACGGCACGAGGCCCCAGCGGAAGCCGCGGTCGATCAGCGCGCGCAGCAGCGGCTCGGGCACCGACCACTGGGTCCCGCCGCTCTCGCGGACCGCCACCGAGACGGGCACCGCCCCCGGCCCCACCACGTTGAAGACGCCCTGGAGGCCGTGCTCGAGCGTGAGCGCTACGGCCTCGGCCACGTCCTCCTCGTGGATGAACTGCATCATCGGATCGAAGCCCATGCAGGTGGGCACCCGGGGCTGGCGCAGGTACTCCCCGATCATCGAGTGGACGTAGTAGCCGAGCACGTTGACCGGTCGCAGCACGGCGGTGCGGATGTGCGGGTACTTCCAGATGAAGGCCGAGGCCAGCGTGTCCACCTCGACCAGGTCGCGAATGTCGGGGTAGGAGCGGCTCGCCCCGAGCGAGTGGTCCTCGTCCATGTGGAAGGGGTTCTCGGGGAAGGCGCCGTAGACGTAGCTGCTCGACATGACCACGAGCTTCTGGACGCCGTAGTTCACGCAGTGGTCGAGCAGCTGCTTGGTGCCGCGGACGTTCACCTCGTGGCGGACGCTCTCCGGGGCCCGGAAGTGGCGCACGAAGCCCATGTGCACCACCGCGGTGGGCTGCTCGGTGCGGAAGATGTCCTCGAACTTCCGCTTCCGGAGGTCCACCGCGTGGACCTTCACGCCCTTGGGTGCCCCCTCCCAGGCGGTCTTGTCGGCGCCGCAGACCTCCCAACCGTCGAGGAGACGTCGGGCCAGGAGCCGCCCCTGGCCGCCCGAGATGCCCGTGATGAGGACCTTTTCCATCGATTCTCCGGGGGTTTGCGGCATTGCAAGGTAACCCTCGCCCCGCCCCCCCACCAGCGCCGGCCCGGCGCGGACTGTGTTATAAACAGCCCCCGGAGGGGCAGTTGGTCGAGCCGTCCGCGAGATTCGAGGAGGTCCGGATTCCGCTCGAGGAGAGCGTGCGCGACCTCGACACCGTGAGCGGAGTACTCGGGGTCCCGGAGTGGTGGCCGACGGGCTCGCGGATCGGGCTGGTGCTCGCACACGGATCGGCGCGCGACATGGACGACCCGGTGATCGAGGCGCTCCACCGCGGGCTCACCGAGCGCAAGTACCTGACACTCCGGTTCAACTTCCCGTTCGCGGAGAGCAAGAAGAAGCGGCCCGACGCGCTGCCGGTCCTGGAGCGCACCTGCCGCTCGGCAGTCGCCACGCTGGGGCGCGATCCCACGGCGGCTCCGGCCCACCTGTTCGTCGGCGGGATCGGGCTCGGCGGCATGGTCGCGGCGCAGGCGGCCGCGGCGCGCCTGCGGGTCGATGGGGTCTTCATGCTCGGCTACCCGCTGCACGGACGCGACGATCCCACCAAGAGCCTGCGCGCCGACCCCCTGTTCCGGCTGGTCTCCCCGATGCTGTTCGTGCAGGGCACGCGCGACCGCCACTGCGACCTCGACACGCTGCGCACGACGCTCCAGCGCGTGGGCGCCCCGAAGACGCTCCAGGTGGTGCAGGAGGCCGACGCGACCTTCACCGTGCCGAAGCGCTCGGGACGCACCCCCGAGGACGTGCTCCAGGAGGTGCTGGAGGCCATCGACCGCTGGTGCCGGCGCGTGCTGGGGCTGGCACAGCCGTGAGCGACCTCTACTTCCGCCAGGTCGCGGTGGGCCGCATGGCCAACCTGGCGTACCTCGTCGGGAGCCTCTCGCGCCGCGAGGCGCTGCTGGTCGACCCGGCCTGGAGCGTCGACGCGCTGCTCGACCAGGCCGAGTCGGACGGCATGACGGTCACCGGCGCGCTCGTGACCCACTATCACCAGGACCACGTCGGCGGTGAGATCTTCGGCATGTCGATCGAGGGGCTCGGACGCCTGCTGGAACGCCAGCCCGTCCCGGTCCACGTGAACGCGCACGAAGCCGACGGCCTGCGCAAGGTCACCGGGGTGTCGGAGTCCGACCTGGTGCGACACGAGGGCGGAGACACGCTCACGCTCGGCTCGGTGCGGGTGCGCCTGCTGCACACGCCCGGACACACGCCCGGCTCGCAGTGCTTCCTGGTCGAGACTGATGACGGGCCCGGCAGCCTGGTCTCCGGGGACACGCTGTTCCTCGGGAGCTGCGGGCGCGTGGATCTGCCGGGCGGGAGCCCGGAAGACCTGTTCCGCAGCCTGGATGGGGTGCTGAAGCGCCTGCCCGACGACACGGTGCTGTACCCGGGCCACCTGTACGCATCGGAGCCCGCCTCGACCATGGGCGAGCAGAAGCGCACCAACCCCTATCTGCGCGTCGCCAGCCTCGAGCAGTTCCTCGGGTTCATGGGCTATTGAGCCCCCGGGGGCTGCTACCTGCGGGCGATTCTGGCCACCTAGTGCGAGGGACGGGGATCGCCTGGGAGTCCCCTTGTCGTGAAGCTGCGCCCCGCGCTCGTCCTTTCGCCCCTCCTGCTCCTCGCCGCCAGCGCTGGCGCGAACTCCTGGACCGAGGTGGCCGACGCACCCGAGCTGCCGCCGGGGCAGTCCACGATCGGAAGCGACCCCCTCGAGCTGATCGAGGGCAGCTTCGCCGATGCCGACGACGTCGACCTCTACGCGATTCGCATCACCGACGCCGAGGTCTTCTCGGCGACGGGGCTCTCCGGCCTCGATCTCCAGCTCTTCCTGTTCACCAGCGCCGGGCTCGGCATCGCGTCCAACGACGACGACCCCTCGCTGGCGCTCGGCCTCAACGCGGTGCTCCCGGCCGGCCACCCGCTCTACGCGGATCTCTCGCCCGGCACCTACCTGCTGGGCGTCTCGGTGTTCGACGTGGAGCCGCTGGCCGACAACCTGGCGATCTTCCCGACCTTTCCGTTCACCGAGGTGCACGGCCCCACCGGACCGGGCGGCCCCGGGCCGGTCACCAACTGGGCGTTCCTGAACAGCCTCAACGTCAACGTGAACCTCAACGCCGCTGGGGGCGCGATCCGCGACAACGCCTACACGATCACGCTGAGCGGGGCGGGCTTCGCGGTCCCGGAGCCGACGACTGCGGTGCTGCTCGGCGCGGCGCTCGTCGGAGCGCTCGGCGCGGCGCGTCGCCACAGGGCCTAAGCCCTCGAATCCAAGTCGCTTTTCGCGCCGGTGCCGGGTTGAAATCGGGCCGGTGAACGGTTAGGGTTCGGCCGCTTTTGGCGGCCCCGGGGGCCGGTTTCGATCCGCTCCCGGACTTCTCGTCTCCCCGAAACGCGCCTCGGAGGCCCCCTTCCCATGAAGATCATGGTCTGCATCAAGCAGGTGCCGCATCAGGACGCTCGCCTGGACATCAACGGCGACGGCACCTGGATCCAGGAAGACAACATCAAGTTCGAGATCAACCAGTACGACCAGCACGCCCTCGAGGCGGCGCTCGCGATCAAGGACGCGGGCGAGGCCGAGGTGGTGGTCGTGTCGATCGGTCCGGACCGTGTGACCCAGTCGCTGCGCACCGCGCTCGGCATGGGCGCCGACCGGGCCGTACACGTGAAGGACGCCGAGACCGACGGCTCCGACTCGCTCGGCATCGCCAAGATCCTCGCGGCGATCGGCAAGGAAGAGAGCCCGGACATGGTGTTCCTGGGCCTGATGGCGGACGACGGCAACTTCGCCGCGATCGGCCCGATGCTGGCCGAGCTGCTCGGCATGGCCCACACGACCACCGCCGTGAAGCTCGAGAAGGCCAACGGCAGCCTCACCATCGAGCGGGAGCTCGAGGGTGGCGCCGTCGAGGTCGTCCAGATCGGGGCGCCCTGCGTGGTGAGCATGCAGACCGGTCTCAACCAGGTCCGCTACGCCTCGCTCAAGGGCATCATGGCCGCCAAGAAGAAGCCGATCGACGTGAAGACGGCTGCCGATCTCGGCCTCGCAGGACAGGTCGGCGCCGGTGCCGCGAAGATCCGGATCGAGAAGGTCTACGTGCCGCCCAAGGGCGACACGGCCGAGATGATCGAAGGCTCGACGGACGAGGTGGTCGGGAAGCTGGTCGGCAAGATCAAGGAGCTGGGGCTGCTCTAGCCCCGCTGAGGAATCCAACATGGGCAACATCCTCCTGGTTGCGGAGATCCAGAGCGGCAGCGTTCGCGAGGCGAGCTACGAGCTCGTCGCGTTCGCCAACAAGGTGGCCGAGGCCAGCGGGCGCGAGGTCAAGAGCCTGGTGGCGGGCTCGGGCGCCCAGGCGGCGGCCGAAGAGCTCGCCAAGAAGGGCGGCGGCGAGGTCTTCCTGGCCGACGACGCCCTGCTGGGCGACTACACGGCCGACGCACTGCATGCGGCGGTGAAGGCGGCGGTCGAGGCCAGCGGGGCCGACATCGTGCTGTTCTCGAACACGCCGACGGGCTGGGACCTGGCTCCGCGCGTCGCGGCCGGCCTCGACTGCGGCTTCGTGAGCGACTGCTTCGACGCCCAGTTCGAGGGCGACCAGCTCGTGCTGCTGCGCCGCGTCTTCAACGGCAAGCTCGACGCGCGCGTGCTGCCGAGCTCGCTGCCGGTGGTCGCCACCATGCAGCCGGGCGCCACGGCGGCCCACGAGGGCTCGGGCGACGGCAGCGTGACGCCGCTGTCGGTGACCATGCCGGAGTGCGGCACGAAGTTCGTCGAGACCAAGGTGGCCGAGGCGAAGGGCGTGGACCTCTCGAAGGCCGACATCATCGTCTCGGGCGGCCGCTCGCTGGGCGGGCCCGAGAAGTTCGAAGAGGTGATCAAGCCGCTCGCCGAGGTACTCGGTGGGGCCATGGGCGCCTCGCGGCCGGTGGTCGACGCGGGCTGGCTGCCGCACGAGTACCAGGTCGGCTCCTCGGGCCAGGTCGTCGCGCCCAAGCTCTACGTGGCGTGCGGCATCTCGGGTGCGATCCAGCACCTGGTCGGGATGAAGGCCTCGAACTTCATCATCGCGATCAACAAGGACCCCGACGCGCCGATCTTCGAGGTCGCCGACATCGGCGTCGTCGGAGACCTGTTCGAGGTCTGCCCCGCCCTGACCGGTGCGGTCAAGGAAGCCAAGGGCTGATCGAGGGTTTTCCCGCGTTGACAGCGCTCCGAGTTCGGAGTAGGTAGGCGGTCGGGGGGCAACCACCGGCCGCCTTCTTGCTCCGACGCCGCGATCCTCCCGCGGCGCAGCTGATCGTCCAACGCCCCGGGGCGGCCCGACGTTGTGCCTCGGACGAGTTCTCGAGTTCACGACTTCACGAGTTCACGAGCTCGTCCTGGGGGTGAGTCATTTCGCGCCGCATCGCCTTCCTCAATGAGAAGGGTGGCAGCGCCAAGACCACGTTGGTCGCCAACGTGGGCGCCTGGCTCGCGCTGCGCCGTGGGCGCCGCGTGCTGGGGATCGACATGGATCCTCAGGGGCAGCTCGGCACGGTGCTGGGTGTCGATCCGCGCCGCGCGCCGCGCTCGGCCATCGAGCTGCTGGTGGACACCCTGCTCGATGGACCCGAGGGCGACGAGGCCGCCGCGCTGGACGGCCCGGCGCGCGGCCTGCCGATCGTGGGAACCCGCATTCCGAGCCTCGACCTGATCGTCGCGAACAAGTCGCTCGGCCTGGCGCCCGCGCTCGAGAGCGAGGAGCCCGACCCGAGCGGGCGACTGGCGCGTCGGCTGGCGGACACGCCGAGCCTGCGGGACTACGACTTCGTCCTGATCGACTCCCCCCCCTCGTTCGGTCTGCTCACGCTCAACATCCTGCGCGCGGTGGACGAGGTGGTGGTGCCGGTCCCGCTGACCTTCCTCGCGATCGACGGCTGCGCCGAGCTGGTCCGCACGATCACCACCGTGCGCGAGCGCTACCAGCACCCCGAGCTGCGCATCACGATGGTGGTCCCCACCTTCTATCGCCGCACCCGCATGGCGCAGGAGGTGTTGGAGTCGCTGAAGACACGCTTCCCGAAGGAGATCGCGCAGACCGTGCTCGGCTTCCACGTGCGGATCGACGAGGCGCAGTCGCACGGCCTCTCGGTGTTCGAGTACGCACCCCGCGACCGCGGTGCCCACGCGATCGCGGCCCTCGCCGAGGAGATCGAGGCGCGCGACCCGCAGGCCGCCGCGGGAGTCGACCGATGAGCGGAGAGCGGCGCGGCGGGCGCGAGCCGGAGGCCCGGGCCGAGCTGCGGGGGCGGCTGCTGGGCGCGAACCCGCTCGCGGACGCGGCCGAGCCCGAGGTCGACCCGCTCGACGAGTGGCTCGCGGCCCTCGACCGGGTGGGGGAGCGCTCCAGCGCCCATGCCCCGGTCAAGCGCGCTCCCGGCAAGCGGACGGCCCCGCGCAGCACCGCCCGGCCGGCGCGGCGGAAGTCGCAGCGGGGTCGTCGGCCGGGGCGGGCGCGCGTGGCGGTGTCGAGCGCGACGGCAGCAGCGGCTCCCGAGCCGGGGTCCGGGCTCGGCGTCGAGCTGCGGCGGATCGCGAGCGTGGTGGGAAGCGAGCCGGCCCGCCAGCTCGCCGAGCTCGTCGAGGGGCTCGGCGACCTCGACCGCTTCGGACTGTCGCGACACGCCCTGGTGCGCTCGTTCCCGTTCTTCTACGCGCTGCACCGGCTGTACTTCCGCGTGCGCAGCGAGGGGCACGCCAACCTGCCCAGCGGCCCCGCCGTGCTGGCGTCGAACCACGGTGGACTGCTGCCGTTCGACGGCGCCATGGTGGTGATCGACACCCTGCTCAACACGCAGCCGCCGCGGCTCCCGCGCGCCATCGTGGAGCGCTGGGCCGGCACCCTGCCCTATCTGAACGTGTTCTTCGCGCGGGTCGGACAGGTGGTCGGCACGCACGAGAACTTCGCGCGCCTGCTGCGCGACGGGGAGCTCGTGCTGGTCTTCCCCGAAGGCGTGGAGGGCATCCGCAAGCCGGTGACGCAGCGCTACCGGCTGCAGCACTTCCACGTGGGCTTCGTCGAGCACGCGCTGCGCGAGCGGGCTCCGATCGTCCCGATGGCGGTGCTCGGCGCCGACGACCAGGCGCCGATCCTGTTCGACGTGAAGCCGCTCGCGCGAGCGCTCGGCCTGCCCGCAGCGCCGATCACGCCCACGTTCCCGTGGCTCGGTCCGCTCGGGCTGCTTCCCTACCCGGTGCGTTACCGGATCGTCTACGGAGAGCCGCTCCACTTCGAGGAGCGCTTCGGCCCCGAGGCCGCGCGAGACACCTCGCTGGTGCGGGGGCTCGCGAACCAGGTGCGCCGCCAGGTCCAGGCGCTGATGGACCGGCACCGCTGATGAAGGGCGTCCTCGTCACGCACGCCGACCTCCCGATCGGGCGCCGCATCGTCAAGCTGCTGTGGCACGACCCGGCGGTGGAGCGGATCGTCGCCGCGGGCGAGGGACCCACGCCGCGCGCGTTCGGCGCCTATCGTGTCGCCCGCGACGGCGAACCGCCGCGGTTGAGCTACGAGCGGCTCGACCTGGCGCGGGCGCGGTCGGTGGCGGAGCTGTTCCGGTCGCAACGGCTGCGCGCGGCGGGCGTCGACAGCGTCGTGCACGTGCCGCGGCACGGCGTGGGGCCGGAGGGACCGCCGGTCGTGGCGCGGCTGCCCACGCGCACCGCCGAAGCGCGACTCGTGCTGCAACACGCCCAGGAGACGAAGAGCATCCGCACGCTGGTCGCGCTCGGGAGCGCCTTCGTCTACCGGCTCACGCCGGGCAACGCGAACCACCTGACCGAGCGCAGCGACCTCGACCTCGACCCCGACGTCGCGCCCGAGATCCGCGCGTGGATCGACTGCGACATGCTGTTCCACGGCGCGCTGGGCGGGAGACGCCTGCGCATCGCGCTGCTGCGCCTGCCCACCGTCGTCGCGTCCGGGGGCTTCGTCTATCTGCACCCGGGGCTCGAGGGGTCGGCGGGCCTGCGCGTCCGACCGGCCGGCTTCGACCCGCTGTGCCCGGTGCTCGCCGACAAGGACGTGGCCCACGCGGTGCGCGCGGCGCTGCACGGCAACGCCTCCGGCGTGTTCAACGTCGCCGGGCGCGAGGTGCTCTCGCTCTCGACGCTCGGCAGCTGGACGCGGCGCCCGTGCCTGCCCGTCCCCGGCCCGCTGCTGCGCGCCGCGGCGGCGGGCGCCGGCCGCCTCGGGCGCACCGGCTGGGACGCCGCCGTCGACGGCCCCCACCTCCGCTACGGCTTCAGCCTCGACACCGCCCGCGCCGAGCACGAGCTCGGCTTCGAGCCCCGCTACCGCATCGGCGTCGCCCGCGGCGGCGACGGCGTCATGCGCCTCGAAGCGGTCTCGGGCTGACGCAAGCGCAGCCGCGGCAGCGGCG
>JASJBO010000434.1 GCA_030066475.1 Myxococcota bacterium | reverse complement strand
GCCTTCTTCCAATCGACCTCTGGTACCCTGGGCACTGAACCATGGGCACTCCGAACGACCTTGGGCAGCCGGCCCTTGTCTGCAGCTGAGCGCCCAGTCCGTTAGGCGGCGGACGGTGGAAGCCTGGCGTCGAACTCCATTCACGGTCGCCGTTGTATCGATTGCCGTCGTCACGACGGGCATCCAGTTGCTGGTTCCCTCTCTGCGCGAGCGCCTCGGCCTGATCCCGGAGGCCTTCCTGTATGCCGGCAGAGCGTGGCAAATCGTGACCTATAGCTTCGTCTATGTTGGGCTCATTCACCTCGTGTGGTTTTCGGCTCCGGCGTTAGCCTCTGGCTTCGTCGTAGAGCCGCGGCTTGGCTCCCGAAGAACCGGGCTCTTGTTCTTCGCGTCGGTCACGGTCGCGGGCGTCATTCACCTCCTCGCTTCGCCCTGGGACGCTCTCTACCTCGGAGGCGGCGCAGGCCTCTTCGGACTCATGGCGGCGTTCTCCGTCCTTTGGTGGCCCCGCCGGAGCACCTCACCATCGTGGCACTTGTTGTTGGTTGTCTGGTTCGGGTTGGCGGCAATCGGTACACTGAGCAGCCCTGCCTCGGTGATGCTTGGTCGCTTGGCCGGTGCGGCCATTGGAGGTGCCATCGCTTGGCGTTGCCGCGCGGCCGCCGCCTAACAAGGCGCTGCAGCTGACAGCCAAGGGCCTTCTTCCAATCGGCCTCTGGTACCCTGGGCACTGAACCATGGGCACTCCGAACGACCTTGGGCAGCCGGCCCTTGTCTGCAGCTGAGCGCCCATTTCGTTAGGCGGCAGCAGGAGCCCTCGTGCCTCCGATCGCTTGGCAAAGAGCGATTCTCGCGATCACAATCGTCGCGGGCGCTGCTCTCGTCACGGATATCTCGATCCTCGCAGGACGCGTCCTCACGCGGCCCGAGATCGAAGCGTATCTTGAAGCCAACGGCGCCGCTGTAGCCGCTTTACTTAGTGGAGCCTTCGCGCTCTTCGCAGGCTTTGCCGCGCTAGCCGTGTTCTTCGCCTCGCGGGGTCGCCTGCTCTTCGCCTCTGGCTTTGCAGCGCTCAGCCTGTACGCCAACGGTGGCTATATCGTCTCAACGGTGCAAGGTGGGATGCTCGATGGCTACCGGTACCACGTACTAGTTCCTGCTCTTTGCGGGGTCCTCGTGGTCTCAACGATCGCTGCCCTGTTTCTGGCCGGCTTTTCGCGGGTGCGCCCGAGGACTGCCGCCTAACAAGGCAGCTGACCGGAGATTGCGTCTTCCAATCGACCGGCGGTAGTTTCTGGCACTGAACCTCGGGCGCTTCGAGCTACCCGGTCAGCGCGCCGGCAGCTGAGCGCCCGTACGTTGGGCGGCGTGGCAGCTTGCTGAGGGAGGATGGGGGGAGTATGACGGAAGAGCAGCGGCTCATCGAGAAGCTACGGAGAATCGAAACACTGTTCTCTCGTGCTTCGTCGGTCGGAGAGCGGACCGCAGCGCAGGAGGCAGCGCGCCGACTACAACAGCGTCTCGACGCGTCCCGCGCAAACGAAATCCTTGAGTTCAGATTCTCCCTGCCGGACGCGTGGGCCAAAGCGCTCTTCATCGCGCTTCTTCGTCGCCACGGCGTCACTCCCTTTCGCTACTCGGGCCAGCGTCGCAATACCGTCATGGCTCGCGCACCCAAGGATCTCGTCGACCAGGAGCTCTGGCCGGAGTTTCAGGAACTGCACAAGACCCTCCACTCGTACCTCAGCGACGTGACCGAACGCGTCATCGCCAGCGCGATTCATGGCGATGTCTCCGAGCCGGAGGTCCGCGCCAAGCCCCGAGAACTCATGCCGGGGAGCTCGATGAACTTCGAGTAAGCTGCCCTGGCTCACGCCCATCCGCATGAGCAGCTGCGGATGCCGCCCGGCGGCGCTGATCGCTGCGGTGAGCCGGGCGCGCAGCTCGGGTACCTCCATCGGCTGGTTCGAGTACGAGACACCGAGTCCGTAAGCGGTCGCACGCAGCAGCAGGCGTCCGAGTGCTTGGCGGCTTGGAGCCACTCCCTGGGCTCGTCGCCGTCGGTCCCGAGCACCAGCAGTGCCGGCGAACCCAGCGCGATCGCGCGGTCTTCCGCCGCATGACCGCGACCGACGTCGAAGGTTCCCGTTGCGGCGGCTGCTCGCCTCGCCGCGCGGCGGTGTCCAACATTCGTCGCAGAGGGAGCCGGTTCCCGTCGACCATGAGCTCCGCGTGGCAGAGACCCGCGGGATTGTCCTCCATCGTTGTCGCCAACTTGTCGCCAAGCCCGATCCGCGCTCGCAAACCCCCGAAGCTACTTGCGTTTTTTCCCCTTCGCC
This sequence comes from Myxococcota bacterium, assembly GCA_030066475.1. The sequence continues at coordinate 3,275 of JASJBO010000434.1, read as the reverse complement.
CAGGTTCGAGTCCTGGAGGGCCCACCGTCAACTGGCTGATCCTGCTCGATTCCCATCCGCGCTCAGGAAGAGCATCCACCTTCGTGTCCAAGGGTCTCAACGACGGCTTCGCTTCCAGCGATCTGGCGATCAAGAAGCCGCTACTCCCCTCGAGCCCCGCGACGTTCGTGCGTGTAGACTTGAGGTACAGAGGAGGATCCACCCTGCGCCAGCCGCTCGTTCTCGCGTCCCTGCTCACCCTTCTGCTCTCCGCTCCAGCCGGCGCGACGTCCCTCTCCCTGACGGGGACCGTCACCGACATCTTCGGCACCCCGCCGCCCCTGTCCTTCGGCGTGGGCGAGACCATCACGGGCAGCCTCACCTGGGACGACGGCGCGGCGGATACCGACGGCGACCCGGCCCGGGGCTTCTACCCCGGCGCCCTGACGATCCTCACGCTCGAGATCGACGGGAACGTCTGGACGGTCGCGGGGGGCGACGTGGAGATCGTGCCGGCCACCTTCGACCCGATCCAGCTGACCGGCAGCGCGACGGGCCCCTCGCTCGGCGCCTTCGGTGCGAGGGACTTCCTTCTCGACTTCGACGACCCGACCGACTTCATCGTCACCGACGCGCTGCCCGTCGGCGACGGCGCCTTCGCCGCCGCGATCTCGCCGGGCAGTATCTCGATGAACTACGGCGACTCGGGGGGCGGCACCTTCGAGATCGAAGCGATCTTCAGCTACGCGATCGTCCCCGAGCCCTCGACCGCCGCGCTCCTCGCCTTGGGGATTGGCGCGCTCGGTGCTCTCAATCGACAGCAAACTCTCCGACCCGTCGAAGATCGCCCACGAGGCGGCTGCGGCCGATGATCCGACTCGCGCAAAGGTCGCGAAGGAGATCAACCGGACAGCTCGCAAGATGGTCCTAACGCGGAGTTGCCAGTGAGCCGCGCGGGGTTTCCCAGGGGACACTACGTTCTTGGGAGACCCCGGGAACCTGTTTCTCGTTCTGTCTTCTGTCCCCAACTCGTCCCCAGCCGGTTCTGATGTTTCGCAACTGCCCGGGACTACGGAGGTTCCGTCCTGGCCCTCCGGATTCGAGTCCTGGAGGGCCCACCGTCAACCGATTGATCCGGGCGCCCCTCGCTGCGCGACGCCGCGCGACGCGCAACTCTCTCCCGTCTACCCGCCGAAGGAGACCCCCCATGCCCCGACGCACCCTGCGCACGCCCCTCTGCGACATGCTCGGCATCGATTACCCGATCCTGAGCGCGGGCATGGGGCCCAGCCTGATCGGCGAGAAGACAGGCGCGCCCGTCGAGCTGGTGGTGGCAGTGTCCGAGGCCGGCGGCCTCGGGGTGCTGGGCGGTGCCGGCTACTCCGTCGAGGAGATGCGCGAGGCGATCCGCGAGATCCGCAAGCAGACCGACCGGCCCTTCGGCGTGGACGTACTGCTGCCCGCGGCCACGGTGGCGGCCGGCGACGCACCTGCCGAGAGCGTGCGCGAGATCCCGCTGGCTGACGCGCTCGGCATGCTGCCGGAGGCCCACCGTGTGTGGCTGACGCGCATCAAGGACGAGCTGGGCCTCCCTGACACCGACGCAGTCATCAGCAGCGGCACCACCACGGCGCGACCCCACGCCGCCGTCGAGGCCTGCATCGAGGAGTGCGTGCCGCTCTTCTGCGCCGGGCTCGGCAACCCGGGCTTCATGGTCGAAGCCGCCCACGGCGTGGGCATGAAGGTGCTGGGCATCGCCGGCAACGCGAAGAACGCAGGACGCATTGCGAAGGCCGGCGCCGACCTCGTGGTGGCCCAGGGCCACGAGGCCGGCGGCCACACCGGGCGCATCGGCTCCATGGCGCTCTGGCCCCAGGCCATCGACGCCGCCGCGCCCACCCCTGTGCTGGCCGCCGGCGGCATCGGCGACGGCCGCGGCGTGGCGGCGGCTCTGGCCATGGGCTGCGTGGGCGTGTGGGTCGGTACGCGGTTCCTGGCCTCGCAGGAGGGCGGCGCTCTCGACATCCAGAAGCAGGCCATCGTCGCGGCCGACGACGAGGACACGCGCCGCACCACCATCTACACGGGCAAGACCTCGCGCGCGACCTACAACCGCTTCCACGACCTGTGGGAGGAGTCGGGTCTGGAGCCGCTGGCCTTCCCGCGCCAGGTGCTGCTGGCGTCGGCCATCGTCGACATGTTCAACCGCGCGGGGAACGTCGAGTACGTCGGCCCCTTCGCGGGCCAGGTCTCGGGCTTGATCGACGAGGTGAAGCCCGCGGCGCAGATCGTGGAGGAGATGGTCGAGGAGGCCGCCGACATCCTCACCCGGCGGCTGCCCGAGTCCGTGACGGTCGCCTGACGGGGCCAGGGTGGGGGCGCGCGGGCGCTCGGGCAGTGTGCATGCGCGGCCACGGGTACCGACCTTCGCCTGAAGAGGGAAAGCAAGCGCGACAGCTACGCCGCTTGCACGGAGTCCGGAGTCACGCTCTGGGTCCCTCCCGGCGTATCGACCAGGATCGGCGTGTGGCGAGGGCGGGCGGATCGTGCATCGTCGACTTCGACCGGCCCACGTCGCGATCGGGAGCGGGGCGGGCCGCGCTCGTGCACGCCCTCACCGAACGACATCTCCTGCCTGGAGCCGTTCGCGGAGCCGTTCGACGCGCCGCCTGTTGACACCCACGTCTGAATAGCCGAGGCGAGAGGCCGAGCGGACCGCGATCTGCTGATCCGACGGGCGGAGATGAAGCTCCAGGTCGTCGACGAACCCGAGCACGGCGCTGGCGCACTCCGCGCGGAGGTAGGTCGCGGTCTCCTCGACCACGATCGTGCGGGGCAGGTTCGAGACCGCTTCTCGTGCGGCCGGCCAGGCCACCTCGGGCTCGACCGCGAGTGAGAAGGCCTCGACGCGGTGGGCCGCATCGGCCGCATCGCTAGACACGCAGTTCGGAGACGGTGGGCACGGCGACAGCCGGTCCGCAGAGACGCCGAGATCGGACGGCGGCGCGCCGGCGCAGGCCGAGGCCGACAGAAGGCCGAAGACGATCATCGGTGCGATCCGGGTGGCCGCCACCTGTCTCTCCTTCTTCATCGCGGTACCCGCGAGGGCCAGCCCCCGCTCGTGCGCTACCGCTCGGGCGAACGTGTCGCCCAGGTCTCGAGCTCGCTCCTCAGGAAGGCGCTCGCCCTCGGGTCCTCGGCTCTTCCCTCTGGTTCTGCACGCTTCCAGCATGCCACCTCCGGACGCCCGCCGTGAGGGGTAGCCGAAACGGCGTGGCTGTTCGGTCGAGGCCGGC
>JASJBO010000433.1 GCA_030066475.1 Myxococcota bacterium | reverse complement strand
CGTGGATCGAGGCGGAGTGCGCCGGCTATGACCCGGAGGAGGCCGCCGTGCTGGGGACGGGCCGGGTGATGGGCGGGGTCTTCTACTGGCCTCCCTCCTCTCCCTCCTGCGACCTCTCGAGCGGGGACTTCCGCAGCTTCGCCCGGGGGCGACGGCGCTTCGTGACGGAGACGCCGGGCAGCCGCGCCGCCCGCGTCGTCCGGCTGTTCCCGGCCTCGCCGGAAGGCGAGGCCATGGAGAACTTCGGCTTCTACTCCTACTTCTTCTACCTGGACGTTCCGACCCGCCGCTCGGTCCACGCGCTGCTGCGGCGCATGCAGGCGAAGGCCCCCTACACCGATCTTGCGGCCCGGGTGAGCGCGCGCCTCGGCGACTTCAACGCGGTGCACATCCGCCGGGGCGACTTCAAGCAGACCTTCGGCGTGACGACCCGCGATCGCCGGCCCGAGGAGGCGATCCGGGTGCTCGACGAGAGCTTCGCGCGCGACCAGACCCTCGTGATCCTCACCGACGAGCGCGACGATCCCTTCTTCGAGGCGATCACCGCCCACTTCCCGGACAGCGTCTTTCTCGACCATCACATCCTCGACGAGCATCGCGAGGAGTTCCTCGATCTCCCCTGCCACGACAGCATCGCCCTCGCCCATCTCAGCCAGCTCGTGGCGGCAGATTCCAGGGACTTCGTGGGCAGCATGACGAGCACCTATACCTCGCTGGTGCAGCGCCTCCGGGGCAACCGTGGGCGTCGCGAGGAGTTCAAGTTCCTGTGGAACGAGCTGCCCGATCCCGACGTCCGGCCCGCGAAGCGCGGCTCCCACCCGCCGAGCGATTCGGTCCCGCTCCACCCGGACGGCCGGCTCGTCGAGGAGGGCGAGGGCCCCTACTCCTGGAACCGCTACAACCCGCGCCTCGCGCCCGCCTGGCAGCGCGAGTGGCCGGAGAGCTTCCTCGAGGACTTCGGCGGCGACGCCGCGAAGGCGGACGCGGTGCTGGCTTCGTTCCGTGCCGAACGAAACCGACTCGAGGGCGGGCCCGGTAGCGAAGGCGGGCCGGCCAGGGGGCGCGGGCCCGCGGAGCTCGAGATCGAGAACCTGTGCGTGGTGCGGGACCCGATCTACCGGCTGGGAGACATCGTGTTCAAGCAGGGCGTCGACAGCACGCGATATCGGAACGGCGTCCGGAAGATCCTGGGCGAGGATGCCTACCGCAACACGATCCTCCGGCGCTATCTGGCGGAGGAGCAGCGGAGGGGCCTCGCGGACACGAAGCAGGTGACTCCCGAGCACTTCGAGATGCTGCGCGGGGCCACGGCCGAGCACATCCGCGCGAACGAGCTGCGAACACCGGATCCCCACGAGCTCGTGTTCCACATCCGGATCGGAGACAAGGAGCAGCACCGGAACCGCAACACGCACAAGTACCTGGGGCTGATCCGCAAGGCCCGGCTCCTCTTCGATGTCGAGAAGGTGACGATTGTGACGAGCATCTCGTTTGCCCAGCCGATCGTGACCGTCGCGAACACCGAGCGGCGGAAGAACGAGGCAGTCCGCTACCTCGAGAGCCTCTTCGATGCGCTGCGCGGCGGCTTCCCCGAGATCCGCTTCGGTCTGAAGTCCTCGGAGGTTGCGGACGAGGACTTCTGCTACCTGGCGCGGGCCCGTTACCTCGTGCCGAGCATCGGCTTCTTCTCGAGAGCCGCGGCGCAGCTGCTGGAGCCCGGAGCGCTGATCTTCCCTGCCCTGCAGCACGAGCCGTACCGGGCGCGACGGTCCTCGACCCTCGCGGACCCCGCGTATGACTGAGCCGCCGTCGCTTCCGCCCCTCCAGCCCTTCACCCGGGTGAAGCCGCTGTTTCCCGGGGTGGTACGGCCTACCCCGGGCTCGCCCCGGGAGCGCGAGATGGAGCTCGCCCGCAAGCTGCACGCCGCCCACGAGGCCCTCCGCAAGCCGCGGCGGCGGCGGCTCTTCGAGCTCCTGAAGGATCGCCAGCGGGACAATCTCGTCCTGGTGATGACCCTCAACAAGGGCCACCGGGATCTGCTCCGAAACTGGATCCGCTCCTGCGACGCGCACGGCATCGAGGTGCGGCCCTGGACCGTGGTCTTCCCCCTCGACACCGAGACCGCCAGGCTGGTCGAGGAGGAGGGCTTCGCGGTCTACTGCGATCCGGCTTCCTACGGAGACCCGCCGGAGCAGCCCGCGCGCCGGTTCGGCGATCGGACCTTCGTCCAGCTGCTGTTCCCGAAGACCGCGATCGTGCAGGACGTGATGTCGCTCGGCTACGACGTGCTCTTCCAGGACGTCGATCTGGTGTGGAGGAAGGATCCCCTCCCCTACCTGCTCCAGCCGTCCCTCCGCGACCTCGACGCCCTCTTCATGCACGACGGGCCCCACCGCATCTACGCTCCCCTGCACGCGAACAGCGGCTTCTTCCTGCTGAGGAACACGCCCGCCTCTCGCGAGCTCTGGAGCCTGGTGTTCCGGAACTTCGATAAGATGCTGCACTACCGCGGCCAGCAGCGGGTCGTGAACCTGGTGCTCCTCAACCGGTTCTTCCAGGGCCTGAAGCTCGGCATCCTGCCGGAGCCCGATTTCCCCAACGGCCATCTCTTCACGCCCACCGATGCGAGCCGGCTTCCCGAGGATCCCTTCGTGGTGCACGCCAGCTGGACGGACCGTCGCGAGCAGAAGGTCGAGAAGCTCAAGAACGCGGGGCTCTGGTACCTGTAGCCGCGCGGGAGACGTCAGCGCGCCCCCTCGATCCCCTCGTAGCCGATCCGTGCCTCGAGCTCCCAGTCGAGGCTCTCGCGGATGAAGTCGAGATCCGGCGGCGCGATGGGAGGGTAGCGCTTCGGTGCGGTGAAGGTCCGGAGCGGGCCGCCTCCGAAGTAGAAGCTCTCGTCGGCGGGAGGCCGCTGCCCGAGCCGCACGTCGAAGCAGTCGGCCACCTCCGCCAGCAGGCCGGGATCGAGAGCCAGCTCCTCGTAGCCGAGGAATGCGACGTGCTCCACCACGTCCCGGAGCCCGAGCAGGTGCCGGAGCTTCAGGGTTCTCAGCCGCAGCACGTTCTCGGCCTCCTCGATGAAGTAGTGGCCTCGTTCGTCCTCCGGCCAGAGCGGGTGCATCCTGCGCGTCTCGTAGGAGAGCCAGGGCTTCCGCAGGAACTCGGCGAAGGGAAGCCCACGGTGGCCCGCCGCGTGATAGGGCTTCGCGTGGAGGGAGCGCAGCCAGTCCAGCGGACCGCGATGGATGACCAGGAACAGGGTGTCGTCCGAATCGCTCAGGGGACGCACGCACTGGTGGTCCGTGGACCGGTTCGGCCTTCCGCGGGGCGGGTGGTCCTTCACGAACCAGTGCTTCCCGCCGAAGTCCTTGGTGATCTCCACGCCCTCGAAGTTCTTCTGGACCAGGCTGGCGAGGTAGTTGGTCCCCGAGCAGCGCTCGCCGAAGATCTGTACGTAGCGGATCACGGGGCTCGGCGTCCGGCCTGGTATCCGGAAGGGAAGGACTTCCAGCCCTCCCAGCTCGCGACCGGCCGGTAGTGGATGAAGATGCCCACGTGGAAGCGTCCGCGCAGCGGCGTGGGCCTCCCGTGGGCGATTCGCGCGCTCTCGTAGAGGAGCAGCTCGCCGGGCTCGAGATCCACCTCCTGCTCCCGGCCGTCGATGTCGACGGCGTGGAGGGGCCAGGGGGCCCGGAGATCGCGGTCGACGCAGAGCGTCGAGCTCACGATGTGGGTCGTCCCGGTATCGACGTGGTCGTGCAGATAGGCGCCGGGCAGGTAGACGCGGAAGCCGTAGCAGGCCGAGGGCTCGAGCTCGAGCCCGCACCACGCCTCGTGGAGGGGGCGAAGCCTCTCGAGCAGGCCGTGGTTGAAGGAGCGGTCCTCGACGAAGAGGCACGGGGGCGCCTCCCGGCTGACCGTCTGGAGGTGGGCTCCGATCGCATCGCCCCTCTCGGGCGAGAGCCGGTGGAGGATGGCCTCGTAGCGCGCTCGGATGTAGTCGAAGTCGGCCTCGTCGAGGACGCGTTTCTCGAAGCCCCGGCAGCCCGACCCTCCGGCGCCCAGATACGGCGTCCGATCCTGCTGCCGGCACGTCTGCTCGACGATCCAGTCGGGGGCGTCGGACGCCTCGGACGCCGCCGCGCCGTCGAGTGCGTCGAAGTTCCAGCCCCCGCCGCGGACGATCCTCTCGATCTCGTCCGCGCTGGGACTCGGGAAGGCCGATTGCCTCACCCAGCAGGTGAGGAGCCACTTCTCGCCCTTCTCGAGGGGGTGCGAGGCGACGAGACCGTCCCCCCAGAACGCGGCTTTGCCGGCCTCGGGCCGAACGCGGTTGCCGTGGGGGACGCGCTCGGTCTCCCCGCCCGAGGCGACGTCGTTCAGGTGGAGCACGAAGCAGAACACCCTCTCGCCGCCGCGATCGGTCTGCCACTTCAGGTACTCCCAGCCCGGGAACCCGATCCCGGCTTCCTTGGCGAGCGGTCCGCACTCGGGATGGTGGACGATCTGGAAGGGCTCCTGGTGGGACTCCGGCAGCCCCGAGAGCTCCGCGATCAGCGTCCGCAGGTAGGCGAGGATCCCCGCGACCTCCTCGGGGAACGGGTCTTGCCGTCGGATGCACGCCAGCCCCGAGGTCCCGGGCGCGAGGTCGGCGCGAACGGGGCCGACGACGGGCGCGCAGGGCCGGAGCCGCCCGCGCGCCATCGCGATCACGCTCTCGCACTCCTCCGTCGAGAGGAGGTCGCTCGCTTCCCGGATCGCCGAGTTCGTCACTGAGGCCATCTCACACTTCGCTGGCTGCGAGCCTCCCATGATACCGTCGAATTGACGCGTCTACCGTCGGAAACTACGCTGGCGGCGGCGAGGTGGCACGGTGTCCGAGGACGAGAGGCAGCGCTTCGATCCCCAGGTCCGATTGCGCGACCGCGACCTGCCCGCCTGGGTCACCCCTCGGATCGAGCGCCGGGATTCCCAGGGCGCCGCGCTCTCTCTGGGCCTCGCGCCGGAGCAGACCACCTCGTTGAACTCCTCGGCGCGAGCCATCCGGGAGCTCTGCGACAGGCGCCGCTCGCTCTTCGAGATCGTCGCCGCGCTGCGGGAGCGCTACGTGTCCGACGACACCGAGCTCTGCGTCGACGTCTCGTCCGCGCTGCTGAAGCTCCAGTCCCTCGGCCTCGTGGAGCGGCCCGCCGACGGGCCGGGCGCACGCCCGCCGGTCCGGTTCGCCATGGGGATCGAGGACAAGACCTACTTCCACTGGCAGCTTCCGATCCTCTTCGAGTCCCTGATCGGACAGCTTCCGGAGGACTGGAAGATCTTCGTCGTCGTCTGCAACGACCATCAGCCCCTCTCGGAGGCGCTCCTCCACGTCCTGCAGACCTACGGAGTCCGGTACTTCACCGCGACCAGCCATCCGGCCAACGAGAACATCGACTTCGCGGGGGGCGGAGACGTCTACGTTCCCTTCAACCGGATCGAGGCGCTGCGCGTGGTGGCCCCCCACGTGCGCAAGGACGACGTAGTGTTCCTGCTGGATACGGACAACTTCCTCTACCGGGAGCTGGATCCCTCCGTCTTCCCCCGGGAGAACGCCCTCTGCGAGAACGACATCATCGCCTGCG
>JASJBO010000432.1 GCA_030066475.1 Myxococcota bacterium | reverse complement strand
CGACCGCGAGCGTCCGCAGCCGCTCGTCGTATCCGCCGGGCTCGAGGTCCACGCGCGTCAGGATAGCCGCGCCCGCGGGGCGCGCGGGTTCAGTACTCAGCCAAGACGAGGCACCTCGAGATCGCGGCAGATCTTGCGCGCTAGCTGCTCGTTGATCTCGCGGTGTCGCGGAACATGGAAGCCTTGCGTGAACGCCGGTTCACATAGACTGAGTGGCGGCCCCCTTCACGGAGCAGCTCGCACCCGTGCTCCTCCAGGTGGCGGATCAAGTCCCTCCGCTTCACCCGGCCGCGATCTTCAGGGGCTCGCGGATCACCTCACCTTCCCCAGCGTCCTCTCGTGCGAGGGCCCGGTTGGCCTCCAACACGAGCTCGACCGCCTCGCGGAGGTTCTGACGGGCTTCTTCCAGGCTCGCGCCCTGCGTGTTCGCACCCGGAAGCTCCTCGACGAAGGCGACGTAGCCTTCGGGGACCTTCTTGAACACGGCCGTGAACGCCATCTCCATGCGCTGTCTCCCGATCACGGGAGTCTACCCCATCGATCCGTTAGCCTGGGCCACGACATGGCTCTCGAGTCGAAGAAGCGCAGACTCTCGCTTCCGGAGCGCGGTGTGGAGATCGCGCTCACCGACTGGGGCGGCGACGGTCCGCTCGTGCTGATGCACCACGCGAACGGCTTCTGCGCCGGCACGCTCGGCCTCGTGGCAGAGAAACTGCGCGACGCGTACCGCGTGATCGGCATGGACGCGCGCGGTCATGGCGACTCGTCGAAGCCCGAGGGCCCCGACGCGTACTCGTGGGACCACTTCGCCGAGGACGTGCTCGCGGTGGCGACGCAGCTCTCGGACGAGACGGGCGCTCGCGTGGAGGTGGGGATCGGCCACTCGTTCGGCGGGACCTCGATGCTGGGCGCTGCGGCGCGCGAGCCCGAGCGCTTCGGTCGCCTCGTGCTGGTGGACCCGGTGACGCCGCCGCCCCCCGAGCTGGCGAGCGCCGACCCGGGCCGCGCCGAGCGCCACCGCCGCCTGGTCGAGGGCGCGCGCAAGCGCCGCGCGGTCTGGCCGACTCGCGCCGCCGCGCGCGAGCACTTCGCGAGCCGTCCGCTGTTCCGCGACTGGCTGCCCGCGGCGCTCGACCTCTACGTCGAGGACGGCCTGCGCGAGCGCGCCGACGGCCAGGTCGAGCTCAAGTGCCCGGGCGCAGTGGAGGCCGCCGTCTTCTCGCAGAGCCGCGGCATCGACGTGTTCGATCTGGCACGGCGCGCCACCGTTCCGACCTGGTGGCTCTGGGCCGCACGCGGTGACTTCCCGCGCCCGCTCCACGAACGCGTCGCCGCGGCCATGGCCGACGCCCACTTCGTCGACGTGGACAGCGGGCACCTGGTCCCGATGGAGCATCCGGAGCTCGTCGTTCGCGCCGTGCGCGAGGGCGCCGCGCGGCGCTAGGTGCTAGGAGCCTGCGCGGCAGAAGCCCCCTGCAAGCGCCCGCAGGGCGCGCGCAGTGAGGCGAAGCCGAACGAAGTCCATCACCTAGGGAATCACGCCCTCCAGGATCGGCTCGCACGCCGCGCGCGTGCCCGCCGGCATGCCGACTACGACGCGGTCGAGGCCCGACGCGAGCAGCCCCGTCACGCGCTCGCGGCACGCGTCGAGCGGGCCGGTGATGCTCATCGCCGCCGTCAGGCGATCCGACGCGGCAGCCGCTGCGGCGGGACTACCGCCGCTGGCGTAGGCCTCGGCCACGGCCTTCACGTCGCCGGCATAGCCCTGCTCGGCCGCGGCGCGCGCGTAGGGGCTGCCCTCCGGCCCGTAGTAGATCGCGACGCCGAACTTCATCATGCCGAGCGCCGCCTGCGGGTCGTCGCTCACCAGGAGCTGGAAGGTCGGCGCCAGGGTGACCTCGGCCGGGTCGCGGCCCGCGCGCGCCGCGCCGCGCGCGATCGAGTGGCGGCCCGCCTCGATGCACTCGACCGGCAGCAGCGTGGGCAGCCAGCCGTCGGCCAGCTCGCCGCACAGCTCGAGGCTGCGTGGCAGCAGGGCGCCGATCCAGATGGGCACGCGCTCGCGCAGCGGGGTGAAGGCGAGCTTCACGCCCTCGACGCGGAAGATCTCGCCCTGGTAGGGCGAGCGGTCGCGCGCCCAGATGCGGCGGCAGATCTCGATGGTCTCGCGCATGCGCCGCAGCGGGCGCTCGTAGCGGAGGCCGTGCCAGCCCTCCACCAGGTTGGGCGTGCTGGCGCCCAGGCCGAGCACGAAGCGTCCGCCCGAGAGCTCGTCGAGCGTCGCGGCGGTCTGCGCCAGTACGGCCGGCGAGCGCGAGAAGGTGTTGGCGATGCCCAGGCACACCTGGATGCGCTCGGTCGCGGCGAGCAGCCGGTCGCAGAGCGTGAAGCCGTCGCGGCCGAACGACTCGGGCAGCACGACCACCTCGTAGCCCAGCTCGTCGGCGCAGCGGACGATCTCGACCGTCTCGGGCCAGGTGGTCATGCGGTCCCACAGATTGAGGGCGAGTCCGAGGGGAACGTGTCGATCGGGCATGGGCGGCAAGGGTAACGGGCCGCGCCGGGCTGGCGTAGCATGCCGGCATGCAGCCCCTCGAGGTCGCGCGTCTGGCCGGCCTGATGGCCGGGAGCGCCGGCGCGGTGGTGGCGCGGCGTCTGACGCAGGGGCCGCGCCGGCCGGGCTGGTCGCTGCGCGCCGAGCTCGGCATCGGGGCGCTGCGCGCGCTGATGATGGCTTCGAAGCAGCGCGACGTGCCCTGGCTGCGCGCGGCGCAGGGCGCGCTGCCGCTCCGCTCTCCGTTGCTGAAGCAGGTGCGCTTCGAGCCGGAGGACGCCGGCGGGGTCCCCGCGCAGTGGTGCACGCCGCTCACCGGTCCCGAGCCGTCGCGCACCGTCGTCTACCTCCACGGGGGCGGCTACGTGATCGGCGAGGTCGACGGCTTCCGCGACCTGCTGGCGCGCCTGGCGCTGGGCGCCGAGGCGCGCGTGCTCGGCGTCGACTACCGCCTCGCGCCCGAGCATCCGTTCCCCGCGCCGCAGGACGACTGCCTCGCCGCCGCGCGCTGGGTGCTCGAGCAGGGCACCGATCCCGCGCGGCTGGCCGTGGCGGGCGACTCGGCGGGCGGCGCCCTCGCGGTGGCCACCCTCGTCTCGCTGCGCGACGCGGGCGATCCGCTGCCCGCGGCCGGCGTGCTGCTGTGCCCGTGGACCGACCCCTGGGCGGCGGGCGGCAGCCTGGAGCACAACGCCGACTGCGACTTCGGCGACCGCGAGCTGCTGGACTCCTGGCTCGAGCTGCTGATGGGGCCGAGCCCGGCGCGCGATCCGCGCGTCGCCGTCGCGGATGCCAAGCTCGACGGGCTGCCGCCGCTGCTGGTGCAGGCGGGTGGTGCCGAGATCCTGCTCGACCAGATCCAGCTCTTCGCCACCCGCGCGCTCGACGCCGGCGTGGACGTGACCTTCGAGGTGCACGGCGAGATGTTCCACGACTTCCAGCTCATGGCGATGATGCTGCCGGAAGGCGCCGCCGCCGTGGGCGAGATCACGGCCTTCCTGCGCCAGCGACTGTCGACCTGACGCGCGCCCCCAGGAGAGTCTCCCGATGACCACGAGCGTCGAGACCCCCGCCGCCGGGGAGCCGGGCTGGCACGGCATGGACGTCACCAGCGAAGTCGGTCAGCGCGACGATCCCTTCCCGGCGATCCACCACCTGCGCGAGGTGGCGCCCGTCAACGAGACGCCGCTCGGCCTGTGGCGGCTCTCGCGCTACGCCGACTGCCAGCGCCTGCTGCGCGAGGTGAAGGCGGGCGTGCGCCAGTCCGACGGCAGCCCGCCGCGCGGGCGCGCGGTGAGCGAGGAAGGCGGGCAGTTCATGCTGCAGCAGGACCCGCCCAACCACACGCGGCTGCGCAAGCTGGTCTCGAAGGCGTTCACGCCGCGCGCGGCCGAGAGCTGGCGGCCGCGCGCGCAGCAGATCACCGACGCGCTGCTCGCCCCGGCGCTCGAGCGCGGCGAGATGGACGTGATCGCCGAGCTGGCGCTGCCGGTGCCTTCCACCCTGATCTGCGAGATGCTGGGTGTGCCCGCCGCGGACCGCCCGCGCTTCACCGAGTGGACCGCCGACGCCACGCACGCGCTGGCGGGCCGCATGGCGCCGCCGGACGTGCTGGAACGCGCGCAGAACGCGGCGCTGTCGCTCGCCGGCTACTTCCAGGCGCTGATCGCCGAGCGCCGCAAGAGCCTCACCGACGACCTGCTCTCGGTGCTGATCCGTGCCGAGGAGGAGGGCGACCGGCTCTCGCCCGACGAGCTGATCGTGCAGTCGATCGGCCTGCTGATCGCCGGCTTCGAGACCACGATCGGGCTGATCGGTCTGGGCGTGAAGAACCTGTGCCGCCACCCCGAGCAGGCCGACCGCCTGCGCGCGCAGCCCGGGCTGGCGGCCAACGCGGTGGAGGAGTGCCTGCGCTACGAGGGTCCGATCGGCCTCACGATCCGCATCCTGCACGAGGACGCCGCGTTCGGCGGCCGCACGATCCCGCAGGACACCGAGGTGTGGGCGCTCCTGTGGGGCGCCAACCGCGACCCCGCCGTGTTTCCCGATCCCGACCGCTTCGACATCGAGCGCCCCAACGCGCGCGAGCACCTGGGCTTCGGCGGCGGCACCCACCTGTGCCTGGGGGCGCACCTGGCGCGCATGGAGACGCAGGTCGCGATCGGCACGCTGGTGGGGCGCACGCGCGCGCTCGCGCTGGAGAGCGACGCGATCGAGTGGGGCCGCTCGCTGTTCCGGGTGCCGGCGCGCCTTCCGGTGCGGCTCGAGCCCGCCTGAGCCTCAGGGCGCTCGCGTCGGCCAGCTCCCCTTGAAGCCCTCGATGCCGATCTCGACCAGCTGCTTCTCGGTGATGCCGTACTTCTCGGCGATCTCGCGCTCGTAGCGGTCGACCAGCTCGCCGGCCAGCGCGACCTGGCCTTTCGACTGCGGCTTGTCCTTGAACTGCTCGGCCGCCTCGCGCTGGGCGCGCTTATCCGCCTCCATGAGCTCGCGGAAGGCCTCGCGGCGCTGGGGCTCGGTGAGGCCGAAGCGGACCTTGCCGGCCGCCTCCTTCGCCGTCTCCTCGGCCGCCCCGGCGCCGTGCCCGTGCGAGTCGGCCCCCGCGCCGCCCGCGAGTGCCAGGCCCGCGGCCAGCACCAGTCCCATGGCCCTGCGAGCCCACGACTTCCGCATCACGATCCTCCAGGCTTCTCGGTCGGGAAGCCGCGTTTCGTCCAGCCCGCCCAGCCCTCGGCCAGCGAGCGCACGGTCTCGAAGCCCATCCGGTGCAGCGCCTGGGCGGCCAGCGCGCTGCGGTGGCCGCCGCCGCAGTAGAGCACGAGCTTGCGCGAGCGGTCGGCCAGCCAGGGGTCGCGCTTGGGGTGCTCCAGGTCGGCGCGCACCTCCAGGAAGCCGCGCGGATAGAGGCGCGCGCCGGGCAGGTGCCCGGCCGCGAACTCGTCGGCCTCGCGCACGTCCACCAGGTGCCAGCCGTCCCGCTCGGGCCGCTCCAGCAGGTCGCGCACCGCTTCCGGCGCGACCTCCTCGATCTCGGCCAGCGCCGCTCCCACCAGGTCTGCTAGCGACTCGGGCATGCCCG
>JASJBO010000431.1 GCA_030066475.1 Myxococcota bacterium | reverse complement strand
CGCTCGGTGCTGAGCAGGATGAAGTGGATGATCACGGCGAGCGCGAACAGGAACGTGAACAGCGCGATCAGCGTTCGCCGAGGATCGAATAGGAGCCAGACCCGCCACATGGTGGCTTCTCCTGTGACATGGGTGAATCGGATCTACCGCCGCGGCGGGGCCTTCCCGCACCGGCGGTCCGGCTCCGCTACTGAAGCCAGGGGCGCCACTGCCACACGAGGAAGTGCGCGATGATCGCGATCCCCGTGAAGCCGGCGAAGCTGGATACGAAGACCTTGTGGAACTCCTTCGCCTCCGCCTCCGTGAGCCCCGACAGCGTGCCACTCGAATTCGCCATAGCTTCTCCTCTGTTCGGACACGGGGTCCGTCGGGCCGTTCGGCCCGTTCCGACCGCCGACGCGACCCCTGCGGCCGCGCCGGCCAGCCTCTCCGCCCGACGACGCGCCGGACGCCGAACGCTCTCGCGGGACTACCAGCTCGTAAAGGCGCACCCCACGTACGTCTCGGCGGCGCTGCGCGCCTCGCCGAGGATCGAGCCGTAGCCGTCGCGCCCCGGCGGCCACGGCCGCCAGCGCCATCCGGTGAGGCGGCCCAGGGCTGCGACCACCACGAACAGCCCCAGGCTGATCGCGATCAGCCGATCGAACTGGCGCGATTCCCGCTCCCTCTGCCCCGCCCGCCCACGGGCGGTCGGGCGTTCCGGGGTCGGGATGGAACCCCGCACCGACTCGACGTACACGTTCATGCTGCTCTCCCTCCGGCGAGCGCCGCGGCACAGGCCACGACGCGCGCTGCGGTGACTCGGTCCTCTCCGGCCCGCCGGGCCTCGCGCTCCGCGTCGTCGCGCAGGCGCTTCGCGGCGGAGATGCGCGTCAGCACCGGCTGCGACCCGACGTGCGCGTCGAGCGCGGCGCGGGCGTCGTCGTCCCACGGAAGCTCGCGGTGGAGCCGCGTCGGGGTCGCCTCGGCCCGGTCGAGCTCGGTGCCGATCGGCAGCACCTCGAAGAGCGCGTCGAAGAGCGCGTTGCAGCATTCCTGCACCAGGTACGTCGCGCCCGCGTAGCCCATGAAGGGCGTCCCGGTGTGGCGCCGGATGATGCCGCCCGGGAAGGAAGCGGGAATGTAGACCGCCGGCGCGCCGATCTCGGACAGGTACATCCGCTCGTTGTAGCTGCCGAACAGGATCAGCGGCGTGCGCTCGCGGACGGCTGCGCGCACGGCCTCGTTGTCGGGCTTCACGCCGGCCCGGCGCGCGAACGCGAACTGGCAGGGCAGCCCGAGCTCCGACTCCAGGAAGTGTCGCACGCCCCGCGCGTACGTCTCGTTGGCGACGATGCCGAAGCTGGCGGTGCCGAAGAAGTCCTGCGTCACCGAGCGCCACAGGTCCCAGAGCGGCTTGATCGTGGTGTGCTTCTCGCGCTCGATGAAGGGCTCGGGGTCGAGCCCGAGCAGCTCGCCGAGCTTGCGCAGGAACCGGGTCGTGCTGTGGAGCCCGATCGGCGCCTGCAGGTAGGGCCGGTCGAGCGCCTCGCAGAGCGTGCGGCCGAACTCGCGGTACAGGCAGACGTTGACGTCGGCGTCGGCGAGGCGGGGCACGTCCGCGAGGTGGCTGCCGAGCGGGAAGGCGAGGTTCACCTCGGCGCCGATGCCCTCGACCAGGCGCCGGATCTCCGCCACGTCCGACCAGGTGTTGAAGGTGCCGTAGACGGGGCCGATCAGGTTGACGCGCGGCTTCTGGCCTTCGGTGCGGCCGGGGCCGCGCCGGCGGGCCGGCTTTCGCTTCGGTCCGTACTCGGTCCACAGCCAGTAGATCGCGCGGTCGGCGCTCTGCCACTGGTCCTCGTCGATCGTGCGCGGCAGGAAGCGCTGGATGCTGGTGCCCTCGGGCGTGACGCCGCCGCCGATCATCTCGGCGATCGAGCCGGTCACGACCACGCTGGGGAGGTCGGGGTCGAGCGTGGCGTGGGCCCGCTTCATCGCCGCCTCGGTGCCGTGCTGGCCGAGCTCTTCCTCCGAGAGCCCGGTCACGACGACGGGCAGCTCGTGCGGGGGGAGGGCGTCGGTGTAGTGGAGCACCGAGGTGACCGGCAGGTTCTCGCAGCCGACCGGACCGTCGATGATCACCTGCAGGCCCTTGATCGCCGTGAAGACGTAGACGGAGCCCCAGTAGCCCCCGGCGCGGTCGTGGTCGAGCACCAGCATCAGGCGATGTCCTGCGTTTCGGTGCGCTCGGACGCGCGCGCCCGCTGGCGGGCGTAGCGCGCGCGGAACTCCGGGCGCACGTTCGGGACGTCCTCCCACACGCCGGCCGTATCTGCGTGGCCGACCCCTTCGAAGAAGTCCTTCATCGCGTCGAAGCGGGCCTTGCCCGCGATCGCCGCGTTCACCACCTGGGCCACGGCGCCCGCGCCCGCGGGTCCCATCAACGGGCGGGCCGAGATCAGGTTCGTGAAATAGAGGCCGGGGACCGCCGCCTCCTTGGCCTTCTGGACGACCGGCGTCGTGCCGATCGCGAGGTCGGGCCGGAACTCCTCGAAGGCCGCCAGATCCTGCTCGAGGGAGGCGCGGTACTCGACGCGCACGCCGCGGGCCTCGAGCCACTCGCGGTCGGGGTCCGACCAGGGCGTGCGCGGCAGCGCCGTCCCCACGTAGCGCAGGTCGGCTCCGCTCTCGATCAACAGCCGGCCGACCAGCAGCTCGGAGCCCTCGTAGCCCGACAGCGTGATCCGGCCGCGGATCGGTGCCCGGTCGAGGGCCTCGCGCAGCGCCGGCAGCCAGCGCGCCTTGGCCGCGTCCACCCGCTCGCGCCGGACGCCGCAGGCGTCTCCGATCGCGTCGAGCCAGGCCGCGGTGCCGTCGCGCCCCACGGGCGCGGAGCCCACCAGGGGCCGACCGGCCGCCTCGAGCTCGCGACATGAGGCGGTGTAGAACGGATGGATCGCGGCGACCGCAGCGCAGTCGAGCGCCGCGTACAGCTCGCGCCACTCGCGGGTGGGCACCGCCGGTCCCGCGGCGAGGCCGAGGGGCTCGAGCAGCATGCCGATCCCGACCGGGTCGGCCGGGAACATCTCGCCCAGCAACGTCACGGTGGGCAGGTCGACGGTGTGGCCATGCGGGGCCTGGACCGGCCCCGCTTCCGCCTCGCCGCGCGCGAACTGGAGCATGGCGCCGGCCAGCACGTCCTTGGCCTCGGCGTGCGTCGGGACGCCGAAGCCGGGCACGTCGATCCCGATGATGCGCACGCCGTCGATCTGCTTGGGCAGCAGCCGCAGCGGGACGCCCGAGGCGGTGGGCACGCACAGGTTCGTGACCACCACGGCGTCGACCTTCTCGGGATCGGCGAGCTGGAAGACGGCCTCGCGGATGTCCTCGAAGAGCTTGCCGGTGACGAGGGTCTCCGAGTCGAAGGGCACGTAGCCCACGCTGCGCCGCGCCCCGTAGAAGTGCGAGGTGAAGGTCAGGCCGTAGACGCAGCAGGCAGAGCCGGAGAGCACGGTGGCGGTGCGCTTCATGCGCAGCCCCACCCGCAGGGAGCCGAAGGCCGGGCACATGCTCTGCGGCTGGTCGTGCGGACCGACCGGGTAGTCCGCGGCGTAGCGGTCGAGCGTCTCGCTCTGTCCGGCGGCGCGAGCGGCCCGCTCCAGCTCGTGCCGGCCCGCGTGGCATCCCGCTTCGCCGGCAGCCGGCGCGCTCACTCGGGTCTGGATCTGGTTCGGGCCCATGGTCTCCCCGTGGATCTCACGCTTCGTCGTAGACGACCTCGAGCGACGGCTTCTGGACCGCGCGGCTGCCGCACAGGTCCTCGAGCGTGGCCGGCTCGAGCGGCACGTGGCGGTCGGTCTCCTCGCTCGCGAACAGGCCGAGCAGCCCGTCCTGGTCGAGCGGCGACGGCAGCACCGGAGGCGCGTCGGCGACACCGGCGGCGAGCCCTTCGAACAGCGGGGCCCAGGTCGAGCCGCGGCGGCCGATGATCTCGTAGCTGGCGCTCTTGCGACGGATGTCGTCGTCGGCCGGGATCGAGGCGAGCACCGGGATGCCGGCTGCCTCGGCGAATGCCTGGGCCTCGCCGCTGCCGTCGTCCTTGTTGACGACCAGGCCGGCCACGCCCACGTTGCCGCCGAGCTTGCGGAAGTACTGCACGGCCGAGCAGACGTTGTTCGCGACGTAGAGCGACTGCAGGTCGTTGGAGCCGACGACGATCACCTTCTGGCACAGGTCGCGCGCGATCGGCAGGCCGAACCCCCCGCACACGACGTCGCCGAGGAAGTCGAGCAGCACGTAGTCGAAGCCCCAGTCGTGGAAGCCGAGCTTCTCGAGCAGCTCGAAGCCGTGGATGATGCCGCGGCCGCCGCAGCCGCGGCCCACCTCGGGCCCGCCCAGCTCCATGGCGAAGACGCCGCCGCGCTTGAAGCACACGTCGCCGACCTCGACCTGCTCGCCGGCCTGCTTCTTGCGCGCGGAGGTCTCGATGATCGTCGGGCAGGCGCGACCGCCGAACAGCAGGGAGGTGGTGTCGCTCTTGGGGTCGCAGCCGATCAGCAGCACCTTGCGGCCCTGCTCGGCCATCATCGTCGACAGGTTCGCGAGCGTGAAGCTCTTGCCGATGCCGCCCTTGCCGTAGATGGCGATGATCTGCGTCTCGGCGACCGCCGGCACCGTCGATACCGGCTCCGGCTCGGCGGCCGCTTCCTCGCGGAGGTTCCTGGCGAGGTCCGCCAGCGGAACGGGAGTGCTCCCATCGACGATCAGACTCACGCGGACTCCCTCCAGTCGAGGATCATCTTGAGACACGACGGATCTCCGAAGGCCGTCTCGTAGGCGTCCGCCGCATCGGCCGCCGCCTGGCGATGCGTGATCAGGCCGTCGAGGGACAGCTCGCCGGCCTCGACACGGGCCGCCACGCTGGCGAGATCGGAATCGCCCCACTCGGCCGCGACGCGGATGCGGGCCTCGCGCATGAACGCCGGCGGGAACGCGAACGAGAGCGGCTCGCGGTAGAAGCCGGCGAGCACCACCTCGCCGCCGGGCGCGAGCCGGGCGATCAGGTCGTCGAGCAGCGAGGGGTCGCCGCTCACGTCGTAGATGGCCCGGTAGTCACGCCGCGGATCGTCGCTGGGATCGAGCACCGCGTAGTCCCCGGCGCCGTTCCTGCGCGTCGGGTCGCGCTCCCAGACGACGGGCGGCCGCGCGTCGGGCCGCAGCAGGGCGATGCGGGCGAGCAGGCGGCCGAGGACGCCGTGGCCGACGATCAGGTCGGGCGGTCGCGCGTCGGGCGCCGACACGGAATGGTGTGCGGTCGCGGCCAGCGCGAGCAGCACCGCGCGCTCTTCGAGACCGGAGTCCACCGGCACGACGCGGTGGCCGGGGACGACCAGGCGGCCCGCCGCGCCGCCGAACAGGCCGTGGACCGGGCCGAAGCAGCGGGCGCCCGGCACGAACACGCGCGCCCCCGCCCGCTGGCCCGAGCGGGGCCCTGCGTGGGTCACGCGGCCCACCGACTCGTAGCCAGGGACCAGCGGATAGCCCATGCCCGGGAAGGGCGGCATCTCGCCGGACCAGAGCAGACGCTCCGTCCCGGTGCTGATGCCGCTCCACTCGACGTCCACCACGACGTCCTCGTGCCCGGGGCCCGTGAGCTCCAAGCGCCT
>JASJBO010000066.1 GCA_030066475.1 Myxococcota bacterium | reverse complement strand
AGGGAACTTCTGAACTTCTTAACCAACGTCCCCAAGGCGGGGTCAGTTCAGGGGGCCGAGGCGGTGGCGGAGCTCGGTGATGGTGCGGCGGAGGTCGGCGGCGTCGGGGGCCTGGGGGGTGGCGCGCAGGTAGTCCTCGAGGTCGGTGAGGGCGGGCAGGGGGAAGCCCAGGGCGCGGTAGAGCAGGCCGCGGTCGCGTCGCTCGACCGGGTCGTCGGGGCGCAGCGCCACCAGGCGTTCGGCGCAGCCGAGTGCGGCCTGCGACTCGGCGCGGCTCACGTGGATCTGCTTCAGGTTGCGCAGCACGCGCGCCAGGATCTCGCGGGCGGGCGCGGGTGCCAGGAGGCGCGGATCGAGCCGTGCGTCGGGCCCCAGCGCTCGTGCCAGGAGCGCCCGGCACTCGGCTCGGTCGATCACGCGTCCGCCGAAGGCGTCCACCAGCACGTCGGCCTCGCCGGAGACCGCGCCCCGCGCCAGCGCGAGGAAGTGGCCCGGAAAGCCGACGCCGTGCGCATCGATGCCGAGGCGGCGCGCGACCTCGATCCAGACGATCGCGAGCGTGATCGGGATGCCCGTGCGCCGGTCGAGCACATCGCACAGGTAGCTGTTGCGCGGATCGTAGTAGGCATCCCGGTTGCCGCGAAAGCCCTCCTGCTCGAACAGGAACGCGTTGAGCCGCGCCACCCGCTCGGCGAGCGGACGGCTCGCGTCGATCGCGCGCGCGGCGCGCGTCGAGAGCGCCGCCAGCCGCGCGAGATAGGCCGCGACGTCGAGCCCCGGTCGGGCCTCGGCTGCGATCCACAGGGTCGCCTCGGCGAGATCGATCCCCGCCTCCGGGCCCGCTGCAAGCGCCAGGAAGCGCTCCCGTGCCGAACCACTCACCCCGGCAGCATGCCGCACGCTGGCGCTATGATCCCGCCCATGATCACCATCGGGATGAACTACCGGGTCCTGTCCGGCAAGGAGGACACCTTCGAGGGCGCCTGTCGCAAGGTCCTCGAGGTGATGGCCGACGCCGAGGGCCACGACGACTCGCAGATCTTCCGGCGCGTGGACGGCGGCGAGCACGCCCAGTACCTGATCGTCTCGCGCTGGGCCGACGAGCCGGCGTTCCAGGAGTTCATCGCCTCCGAGGCCTTCAAGAAGGTCACGAGCTGGGGTCTGAAGAACGTCCTCGCCGGCCGTCCGAGCCACACCACCTACCGGGAGGGCTGACCCCGCCCGCTGCCCGAGGCTGCCGATGACGCCCCCGCTCCGCATGCTGCTGCCGCTGGGAATCGCGCTCGCCCTCGGGTCGGGGTGTCCCGGCCTGTTGGTGTTCCTGCCCGACGCCGACGTCGACGACGACGGGCTGGTGGACGCTGCGGACGTCGCCGCGGTCGAAGCCTGCCAGGGCGCGGTGATCGCTCCGCCCGAGATCGAGCTCGCGCCGGCCGGCTGTCCGCTCGTGGTCGGCCCCCCGCCGACCGGCTGCGAGAGCGCCGACGTCGACGCCAGCGGCCGCGTCGGCGCCAGCGACCTGGCGCTGGTGACGCAGCGGCTGGGCCGCACCGTGTGCAACGGCTCGGAGGCTCTGTGCGGCCGCCGCTTCGACCAGGTCGCCTACGCCACCACCCACAACGCGATGGCCGCCCGCTTCGCGCCCTACGAGTACTCGATCCTCGTGAGCAACCAGTGCGACGGGCCGCCGGCCCAGCTGCGCGACGGCATCCGCGCCCTGATGCTCGACTTCCACTGGTACCAGCCGCCCGGCGCGCCCGCGCCCAGCCTGCACCTGTGCCACGCCGAGTGCGGCTTCGGCAGCCAGCCGCTGGTGGAGGGCCTCGCGGAGATCCGCGCCTTCCTCGACGCGAACCCCGCCGAGGTGATCGCCTTCATCGTCGAGATCAACGCCGGCACCGCCGGTCGCGAGGCCGAGATCCGCGACGCCTTCGCCGCCAGCGGCCTGCTCGCCTACGTCCACACCCAGACACCGGGCGCGCCATGGCCCACGCTCCAGGAGATGATCGACGCCGACCGGCGCCTGGTGGTGCTGACCGCCGACTCCGACGCGAGCGGCTGCGGCGACACCGACCCGTGTGACTGGTACCACTACCTGTGGGGGGGCTTCGCGTTCGAGACGCCCTTCAGCAACGCGACGCCCGCCGACTTCACCTGCGCCGACCTGCGCGGCGCTCCGGGCGACGATCTGTTCATCCTGAACCACTTCCTGACCCAGAACCTCGGGGCGCCCCAGTTCGCCCAGCAGGTCAACTACATGCCCGAGCTCGTCACGCGGGCGCGCGAGTGCTGGCGCTTCCAGGGCCAGCTCCCGAACTTCGTCACGGTCGACTTCTACGAGATCGGCGACGTCGTCCGCGCCACCGACCTGCTCAACTTCCTCCACGCCCAGACCGGTGGTGCACCGCCCCCCTGAGGGGAGAGTAGAATCCTGATCGATTCATCAGTATAGTGATCGAACGATCAGGATGTCGGAGCCCGAGACACCCGCAGAAGCGCCCGGAAGCCCCCGAGAAC
This sequence comes from Myxococcota bacterium, assembly GCA_030066475.1. Next base: position 26,914 of record JASJBO010000066.1, on the reverse strand, counting down.
AGGAGGAAATCCCTACAGGGAAGGGGACTTCCGCTCGGGGGCGGATTCTGTCTGCCGCCCTCGGGGAGTTCGCCGACCGCGGCTTCGAGGGCGCCACGACCCGCTCGATCGCGGCGAGCGCGGGCGTCACGCAGCCGCTCGTGCACTACCACTTCGACTCCAAGGAGGCGCTCTGGCGGGCCGCCGTGGAGCACGCCTTCCGCACCCAGCGGGCGAGCTTCGAGCACCTGGGCGCCGATCTGCGCGACCTCGATCCGGCCGCGCGCACCAAGGTGGTGCTGCGGCGCCTGGTGCGTCATGCGGCCACCCACCCCGAGCTGGGCCGGCTGATCGCGCTCGAGGGGGCGCGGCCGAGTCCGCGCCTGAGCTGGCTGGCGCAGCGCTTCGTGCGCCCGCTCTTCCAGTCGCTCTGGGAGGACGTGCGCCTCGGCGCGAGCGAGGGCTGGGCCAGGCCGGTACCGCCCCAGCACCTGATCTTCATCGTGAGTGCCGCCGCGGCCTACCTGTTCAGTGTCCCCGCGCTCGCCCGCGAGGTGTACGACATCGACGTGACCACTCCCGAGACCATCGACGCCCACGCCGATACGCTGGTGGAGCTGATCTTCCACGGCCTGCTGCGCGAGTCACCCCGCTGAGGCGAGCTGCCACGCCCCGGGGCCCGTACGTTATGCTCTGCCCTCCGGGCACCCCCCCGGGATGCCGAACCCCACCGACCCAACGAGGAGTCCCCCGTGCTCGACGACCAGACCCGCCAGCGCATCGACGGCTTCGTCGCGAGCCACCGCGTCGTGCTCTTCATGAAGGGCAACCGGATGCAGCCCCAGTGCGGCTTCTCGGCCACGGTGGTCGGCATCCTCGACGAGCTGGTCGACGACTACACGACGGTGGACGTGCTCTCGGATCCCGCGATCCGGCAGGGCATCAAGGACTACTCGTCGTGGCCGACGATCCCGCAGCTCTACCTCGGCGGCGAGTTCATCGGCGGCTGCGACATCATCCAGGAGCTCTACGGCTCGGGCGAGCTGCACCAGAAGCTGGGCATGGAGGCGCCGGAGCGGATCGAGCCCCAGCTCGAGGTGACCGAGAAGGCCGCCGCAGTGCTCCGCGCCGCGCTCGAGCGCTCGCCCGGCCAGGCGCTGCACCTGCGGATCGACGCGAACGGCCGCGCCGAGATGGGGATCGGCGCCGCGCAGCCGCACCTGACGGTCGTCGAGAGCAACGGCGTGAAGCTGCACATGGACGGGGGCACGGCGCGGCGCGCCGACGGTCTCCGCATCGACGCCAACGACACGCCGCGTGGACCCGAGCTGGTGATCCGCAACCCCAACGCGGCTCCCGGTGCGGACACGCCCCCCGGCACGGTCGGCCAGATGGACGTGCAGGAGCTGAAGCGACTGCTCGACGCGGGCGAGACCGTCCACCTGTTCGACGTGCGCAATGACGAGGAGCGCGAGACCGCCCGGATCGAGGGCGCGCGGCAGCTCACCGAGGAGGTCGCCGCCGAGATCGAGCGCATGCCGAAGGACACGCGCCTGGTGTTCCACTGCCATCACGGCGGGCGCAGCCAGCAGGCCGCCGAGTACTTCGCGCAGAGGGGCTTCCAGAGCGTGTACAACGTCGTCGGCGGCATCGACGCCTGGTCGCAGCAGGTCGACCCCTCGGTGCCGCGCTACTGATGGGGCTGAAGATCATCGGGGCGGCGGACGACGTCGTCGAGAAGCTGACGAACGCGATCCAGCAGACGCTGCCCGGAGCCGAGGTCTCGGTGACGGCGGGCGGGCCCGGTCACTTCGAGGTGAGCGTCGTCTCCGACGCGTTCGAGGGTCGCTCGATGGTGCAGCAGCACCAGCTCGTCTACCGCGCCATCGCACCCCTGATGGCCGGCGACGCGCCGCCGGTCCACGCGATCGATCGCCTCGAGACGCGGACGCCTTAGTTGGTGGACTTCGCTCGCCTGCGGCTCGCTGCGCGCGCCCTGCGGGCGCTTGCAGGGGGTTCTTGCCGCGCAGGCTCGGCTGGTGGACTTCGTTCGGCTTCGCCTCACTGCGCGCGCCCTGCGGTCGCTTGCGTGAAGATCCTGCCGCGCACCCCCTAGGGCGCCGGCCCGCTATCCTGGTGATATGAGCGCAGACGCCCAGGCCCAGGCCCGTTCCCGCGACCAGGCGATCCTCGACGCCCTGGACGACGAGCAGCGCCGCGTGCTCGACGCCGAGGGCGCCGTGCGCGTCGGCGACGCGCTGGTCTGGATCGAGCCCGAGGGCGGTGTGCGCCGCGAGCCCGTGTCGCGGCTCTACTACGTGCGCACGCCGCGCGGCGTGTTCCGCTTCAGCAAGATCGACGACGCGCTGGTCGAGGTGTGATCCGAGCCCCGCTGACGGCGTCGCCCGAGCAACGGTTCCGCAGCGCGGTGCTCGCGCTCGTGCTCGCGAGCGCCATGGCGTGTGCGGGTGGCACCGCGCACCGCGCGCTGCCGCCCGGCGTCGACACCGAGCCCGAGATCCTGCTGTCGGCGGCGCGCCAGCTCACCTTCGCGGGCCGCCGCTCGGGCGAAGGCTACTGGAGCGCGGACGGGAGCGCGCTCGTGTTCCAGAGCGAGCGGGAGGAGGGCAACCCCTTCTACCAGATCTACCGCATGGAGCTCGACACCGGCGCGGTGAGCCGCGTCTCGCCCGGCGTCGGCAAGACCACCTGCGCCTGGCTCCATCCCGAGGGCGAGCGCGTCCTCTATGCCTCGACCGAGCACGACCCGCGCGCGGCCGAGAAGCAGGAGGCCGAGCTCGCCGAGCGCGCCTCGGGCCGCGAGCGTCGCTATGCCTGGGACTACGACCCGGAGTACGAGCTCTACGTCCGCGACCCGGCCAGCGACGCCGCGCGGCGCCTGACCGAGGCGCGCGGCTACGACGCCGAGGGCTCGTTCTCGCCCGACGGCCAGCGCGTGCTGTTCGCCTCGAACCGCCACGCCTACGCCGCCGGGCTCGCCGGCGACGAGGCGAAGCGGCTCGAGACCGAGCCCTCGCACTTCATCGACCTGTACGTGATGGCTGCGGACGGCAGCGACCCCCGCCGCCTCACCGATACGCCGGGCTACGACGGCGGGCCGTTCTGGAGTGCGGACGGCAGCCGCATCGTGTGGCGCCGCTTCGCGCCGGACGGCGCCAGCGCCGAGATCTGGGTGATGGACGCCGACGGCTCGAACGCCCGCGCGATCACGCAGCTGGGCGCCCTGTCGTGGGCGCCGTACTTCCACCCCTCCGGCGACTACGTGATCTTCGCGACCAACCTGCACGGCTTCGGGAACTTCGAGCTCTACCTGGTCGACACGGCCGGCGACCACACGCCGCTGCGGGTCACCTGGCGCGACGGCTTCGACGGCCTGCCGGCCTTCTCGCCCGACGGGGCCCGGCTCGCCTGGACCAGCGCGCGCAGCGGGAGTGGCAGGCCGCAGCTGTTCGTCGCCGACTGGGACGACGCGAAGGCCCGGGAGCTGCTCGGCCTGCCGGCGTCCGCCGTCGGGCTGGCCGCCCCACGCGCGGCGGTGCCCGCCGACGCCGCCCGGCAGGCCCGCGAGGCCGCGCTGCGCAGGGACGTCGAGCAGCTCGCCTCGGAAGCGATGCAAGGGCGCCTCACCGGCAGCGAGGGCGAGCGCCTCTCGACCGAGTACGTCGCGACGGCCTTCGAGGGCGCCGGGCTCGAGCCGGCCGGAAGCGACGGCGGCTGGTTCGAGTCGTTCGAGTTCACCGCCGGGGTCTCGCTCGGAGCCGACAACCGGCTCGCCGTCCCGGGAGGCCCGTCCTGGGAGGTCGAGCGCGACTGGCGACCGCTCGCGTTCTCGCGGCTCGGCCGGGCGGCGGCCGCACCGGTCGCATTCGCCGGCTACGGGCTCGTCGCGCCCGCCAGCAACGGCATCGACGCCTACGACGCCTACGGGGACCTCGACGTGTCGGGCCACTGGGTGCTGGTGCTGCGCTACCAGCCGCAGGGCGTTCCGCCCGAGACGCGCCAGCACTGGAGCCGCTACGCCAGCCTGCGCCACAAGGCGCTGGTCGCCCGCGAACGCGGTGCGCACGGCCTGCTGGTGGCGAGCGGCCCGCACTCGAAGGTGCGCGAGCCGCTCGTCGCGCTGCGTCTCGACGGCGCGGCGGGTGCCTCGAGCCTGGCGGCCATCTCGGTGCGCGACGAGGTGGCCGACGCGCTGCTGGCCGCGAGCGGGCACCGACTGGGCGCGCTCCAGGGCGCGCTCGACGCGGGCGAGGTCCGCCCCGGCTTCGTGCTGCCAGGGGCGGAGCTCGAGGCCGCGATCGATCTCGTGCTCGAGCGCCGCACCGGGCGCAACGTGATCGGCCGCCTGCCGGCCCACACCGGCTCGCCTCACGCGGGATCGCTGCCCGCGCTCGTGGTCGGGGCGCACGTCGACCACCTCGGTCGCGGCGAGGGCGGCACGTCGCTGGCGCGCCCCGACGAGCGCGGCGACGTCCACTATGGAGCGGACGACAACGCCTCCGGGACGGCGGCCCTGATCGAGATGGCGCGGACGCTCGCCGAGCGCCGGCGCCGCGGCGAGATCCGGCTGGCGCGCGACGTGCTGTTCGCGGCCTGGTCGGGCGAGGAGCTGGGCCTGCTCGGCTCCGACGCCTGGGCCCGCCAGCGCACCGGGAACCCGCACCACGGGCCGGGGCTCGCGGCGGAGGTCTCGAGCTACCTGAACCTCGACATGGTCGGGCGCCTCGACCGGCAGCTGGCGGTGCAGGGTCTGGGCTCGAGCGCCGACTGGGCGGCGCTGCTCGAGGGCGCGGCCGCTCCGCTGGACCTGCCGGTGCTGGCGCAGCAGGAGACCTACCTCCCGACCGACGCCACCTCGTTCTACCTGCGCGGCGTCCCGTTCCTGTCGGCCTTCACCGGCGGGCACGCCGAGTACCACACCCCGCGCGACACGCCGGATCGCATCGACCATGCCGGTCTCGAGCGCACGACCGAGCTGATGGCGCGCCTCGCCGAGGCGCTCGCCACGCGCGTGACGGCGCCGGCGCACCGCGCCACGCCGCGCCCGGCGGCGGGACCGGCGCGCACCGGCCTGCGCGCCTACCTGGGCACGATTCCCGACTACACGCGCGAGGTGGTCGGGGTGGCGCTCTCGGGGGTGATCGAGGGCGGGCCGGCGTCCCGCGCGGGCCTGCGCGCCGGCGACGTGATCGTCGGGCTCGCCGGACGCCGCATCGAGAACATCTACGACTACACCTACGCGATCGAGGCGCTCGCGATCGGCGAGGAGGTGGAGGTCGAGGTCGAGCGCGACGGGGAGCGGCTCCGACTGCGACTGGTCCCCGAGTCGCGCGAGTGAGCGGGCGCGCCCCAGCGGCCTCCCGGTCCACCCTGCGCGTGACGCTCAGCCGCTCAGGCGCGCGACGTAGAGCACGTGCGGGTAGGGCAGGATGTCGTTCATGCGGTGCACGAACACCTCGAAGCCCAGCTCCTCGAGCCGGGTGGCGAGCTCGTCGGGCGGCCAGTAGCGGAGCGGCTCCCAGCCCACCATGGCGCGGTCGAGCAGCAGCGTGAACCAGCGCTTGTAGGCCGGCTTGTCGGCCACGTCCTTCAGCACCAGCAGCCCGCCGGGCTCGAGGGCGTCGCGCACCCCGGCCAGGAACTCCGGCACCGCCGCCACGGGCAGGTGATGGATCACGTCGATGCCCGCCACCCCGTCGTAGCGCTGCTCGCTCCGCCAGCCGACGAGGTCGCCGGTCGTGAACTGCGTGTTCGCGAGGCCGAGGCGCCGGGCGCTCGCCTGCGCCTGCTCGATGCGGCCGGCGTCCACGTCCACGCCGTGGAGCTCGCGCTCCGGGGCGCAGCCGGCGAAGTACAGCGAGAACAGCCCGAAGCCGCAGCCCAGATCCAGCACCCGCCCCCGGGCCGGCAGGTACTGCTCGATCTCGTCCAGGAAGCGCTGGCGGCGCAGGATCGTGAAGCGGGCGCGCGCGTACCAGCGCACCGCGACACTCGCATAGCTGCCCACGATCGCGCGCAGCAGCGCCTGGCGGCGCGGCGTGTTCCGGCTGCGCTCCCGGACCCGGTCCGGGCCCCCCTCCGCCGGCGCTCGCGCCGGCGGCGCTTCCGCTGCTCTCTCGAACACTCGAAGCTCGGAGCCTACGCCAACCGGGTGATCTCGGACAGATCGGAACTATGCTCCGGAGGCGAGCGGCCGCATGGCGATCCGTTCGCCCCCCGCCCCAGAGGAGTGCACCCATGCCCAAGATCCACGGCGTCCCCCCGTCCCCCTTCGTACGCAAGGTGCGCGTGTTCTGCGCGGAGAAGGGCATCGCCTACGACCTCGAGCTGGTGATGCCGTTCCCGCCGGCCAACGCCACGCCCGAGTTCCGTGCCATGAGCCCGCTCGGCAAGGTGCCCGCCTGGGAGGAGGAGGGCTTCGCGATCTCCGACTCCTCGGTGATCTGCGACTACCTGGAGCGCTGCAACCCCGACCCGCCGCTCTATCCGACGGACGCACGCGAGCGCGCGCGCGCCCTGTGGTTCGAGGAGCTCGCCGACTCGAAGCTCGCCGACGCCTGCGGCCAGATCTTCTTCAACCGGGTGATCAAGCCGCGCATCATGCAGCAGCCCTGCGACGACGCGCTGGTCGAGGAGGCGCGCACCGAGCTGCTCCCGCCGCTGCTGGACTACCTCGAGGCGCAGCTCGGCGACGCCGAGTACCTCGTCGGCGACCGCTTCACGATCGCCGACCTCGCGGTCGGGACGCAGCTCCAGCAGCTCCGCCACGCCGAGGAGCCGCTCGACGCCACCCGCTGGCCGAAGCTCGTCGCGTGGGCCGAGCGCGTGCACGGGCGGCCCAGCTTCAAGGACTGCTTCGCCGGCGAGCAGCAGATGTTCGCCACCTCGTAGGAGCCTGCGCGGCAGAAGCCCCTTGCAAGCGCCCGCAGGGCGCGCGCAGCGAGCCGCAGGCGAGCGAAGTCCATCAGCTAGGAGCGTGCGCGGCAGAAGCCCCGGCAAGCGCCCAGGGGGCGCGCGCAGCGAGCCGCAGGCGAGCGAAGTCCATGAGCTAGGGCACGCGCGCCAGCGCGTCGGCCACGGCTCGGGCCAGGCGCTCGTTGCCGGCGCGCGTGAGGTGGCAGCAGTCGTCTCCGTACATCGGCGCTCGGACGTCGGCGAACATCGCCGTCAGGTCGGTGAAGGGCACGCCCTGGCGAGCGAGCGCCGCTCCGGCCGCCTGCAGGCGGGGCCAGTGGGATTCCACCACCTGGCGATGGGGGCTGTCCGCTCGCCAGGCCCGGGCTCGCTCGGCCGCACTCATCGGCTTCGAGTCGGGAACGTACTGGCTCGGCTGGAGCAGGTGCAGGTACTCGATCCCGAGGCCGCGGCACAGCCGTTCCATCTGGAGCGAGCTGCGTCGCCAGCCGGCCACCACGACCTCCACGCGGTCGGGCTCGGGCCAGCGTTCCGCTGCCGGGCCCTGGGCCTGCGGGTCGCGTCGCGTCGGGCCGGCCTCGACCAGCTCGCGCTCGGCGGCCGCGAGCCGGGACCCGAGCCAGCGGTCGCCGATCGCCCAGACCAGGCCGGCGGTGAGGCTCCAGCGCCACGGAGCCCGCCGGCTCCATTCGGCCCAGTCCCGTCGCTGACGGTCCAGGAACGAGACGCGTCCCTGGCCACGCCGCTGCCCGGGCGAGAGCCTCGACGCGACCGGGTACCACCCGCGCGGGAACAGGGGGAACGCCTCGAAGGGCTCCAGCTCGAGCGGCGGGAGCGTGAGGTCGTTGAACCCGTCGATGTTCACCACCACGTCGAAGTGCGCGCCCAGCGCGAGCAGGTAGTTGAGCGCCATGAGCTGCTGTGGCTGCTTGTAGCCGGGCGCTGCGATCGAGAGCACCACGACCTCGCGGCCGGCGAAGCGGGGCAGGGCTCCGATCGCGTCGCTCAGCGTCTCGCCGGCGGAGCCGACCAGCAGGTCGGCCACCGAGCCGCCGAAGACGCCCACTACGAGGCGCTCGGCCGAAGGGGTCTGGAACAAAGCCTCCGCGTTGCGCGGGAAGCCGAACTCGACGCTCTGGGGGTCGAGCCCGGACCGCTTGGCGGCGCGCGGCCCGATCAGGCGCGGGTCCATCACGTAGCCCAGGAAGGGGTGGAGGACGTGCGCCGCGCGGATCGGCGCGACCTCGGCTCCCAGCGCACCGCGGTCGCCCGACGCCCGGCGCAGCTGGAGCTCGCGCAGGCTGCCCCAGGCCGTCGGCGCGCCGCGCATCACCGAGAGCGCCGCGAAGGCGAAGCCCTCGAGCGCCGCGAAGGCGAGCAGCGCCGTCGCCGCCACCAGCTGGAGTCGGCGCTTCACCCGGGACGGCTCACGGCGCCCGGAGCGACTCGGCCGGATCGACCCGCGCCGCGCGCAGCGCCGGCACGAGTCCCGCCGCGACGCCCACACCCACCAGCGTGGCGGCCACGCCCAGCACCCAGCGCGCCTCGAGCACGGGCGGCGAGGCGGCGGCGCCGACACTCTCGATCCACGCGGCCATCGCGAGCGCGAGTCCCGCCGCCAGCGCCGCGCCCGCCGCCCCCGACGCCACCGAGACCGCCGTCGCCTCCGCGAGGAACTGGGCGAAGATGGCCCGGTTCGACGCGCCGAGAGCCTTGCGCAGCCCGATCTCCCGGGTGCGTTCGTGGACCACGACGAGCATGATGTTCAGCACTCCGATCGCCCCGACGGCGAGCGTCACGAGCCCTGCTCCGAGCAGGAAGATGCGCAGCCCGAAGAACAGCCTGTGCAGGATCCCCACGATCTGGTGGATGTTGACGAACGATAGCGCGGTCTCGAGTCCGGGCTCGAAGCCGTGGTGCAGCGCCAGGATCTCGCGCGTGTGCTGGATCGCCTGCCAGCTCTGCTCGCGGGTCTCGGGCGCGAACAGCACCAGCCGCAGCGGCGCCTCGCGGCTGAACCAGCGCTGCGCGGTGGTGTGCGGGACCAGCACGGCGCGGTCGTCGCGCCCTCCCAGGTTCACGAGTTGGTCGCCCTTGGCGCGCGCCACGCCCACCACGCGGAAGGCGATCGACTCGATCTGCAGCGTCTCGCCCACCACATCGGTGCGGTCGAACAGGCGCCCGGCGGCGTCGGGTCCCAGGAACACGACCCGCGCGCCGCGCTCCACGTCCGTCCGCGTCAGGAAGCGGCCGTGGGCGACCTCGAAGCCGCGGATCGCCTGCGCGCGCTCGCTCACGCCCGCGACCTCGAGCAGCTTGGTGCGGCGGCCCGCCCGCACGAGCTGGTTCCACAGGCCCACGTTCGGCGTCGCGTGCTCGACGCGCGCGAGCGACTGCACGCGCGCGACGTCCTCGACCTCGAGCTCCACGTCGCGCGCGCCGCGCTCGCCCACGCGGTTCTTGATCACCGTGCCGGGGAACATCCAGACGATGCGCGGCCCCACGCTCTCGAGCTGCCGCGTGAAGTGGCGGTCGGTGCCCTCGATCGAGGCGCTCAGGTAGACCAGCATGAGCGTGCCCCAGGCGATGCCGAGAGAGGTCAGCGCGAAGCGGAACGCGTGGGCGCGCAGGCTGCGCCAGGTGGTGCGCCACAGCTCCACGGTCACTCCATCCGCAGCGTCACGGCGGGGTCGATGCGCGCCGCGCGCCAGGCCGGCAGCAGCCCGGCGACCACCCCGACGCCGGTCATCACCAGGGCCGCGACCACCACGACGCCCGGCTGGAGCACCGGCACCGGCACCAGGTCGGGGACCTCGAGCCGGCCCAGGGCCCAGCAGCCCGCCACGCCGAGCGCCACGCCCAGGACGCCGCCGAGCAGCGTGATGGCGAGGGTCTCGACGAAGAACTGCAGCAGCACGTCGCGCGGCCGGGCGCCGATCGCCAGACGCACGCCGATCTCCTGGCGTCGCTCGTGGACCGCGTCCAGCATCATGGCCAGCACGCCGATTCCGCCCACCACCAGGGTCGTCGCGGCCAGGACGAACAGGAACCCGCGCGTCTCGTCGAGCGGGATGCGCGACAGGGTCACCACGCTGCTGTAGATGCCGACGGCCTCGTCGTCGCTGGCCGGGACGCCGAGGCGGTCGGCCAGGATCGCGCGCACCTCGCGCTGCGACGCCTCGAAGGCGTGTCGATCGGTCATGCGGTAGACGATCTTGTTGACGACGGCCTGGTCGGTCCACCACCGCGGCCAGTGCGTCTGGACCGTCGTGATCGGCGCCCAGGCCTGCTTGTCGATCTCCATGCGGTCCTGCGAGAGCTGCGTGCCGACGGGCGCGAGCAGGCCCACCACCTGGAACGGCCTCCCGTCCAGGCGCACCCAGCTCCCGAGGCCGCCCTCGGCGCCCAGCAGCACGCGGCGCACGTGGTCGCCGAGCACGACCACGCGGCGGCGGTGGTCGACGTCGCCCCGGTGGAGGCGCCGCCCGGCGGCGAGCGGCACGCCGCGCACTTCGACCGCCTCCGGGTCCATACCGCGCAGGTCGACCGTGAGCGCCCGCGCGCCGTGGGTGCCGGCCACGATCTGCCACGCCTCGGAGCCGACCAGCTCGACGTGGCGGGCCCGGCGGCGCAGCACCTCGACGTCCTCGGCGGTGAACCACAGGTAGCGCCGGTCGACGGCGGGCGTGAAGTCCTCGCCCATGCGGCCGGCCCACACCTCGCCCATGTTCTTGCCGGCCTTGAAGAAGCCGCGCTCGAGCATCACGCGAACGCCCTCGCCCCAGCCCACCAGGAAGATCACCGAGGCGGTGCCCCAGACGACGCCGAACAGGGTGAGCGTGGCGCGCAGGCGGTGGGCGCGCAGCGTCTGGAGCGCCTGGCGCAACGCCGCGAGCGCCAGCACCGCTCACTGCCTCCGGTCGGCTTCGATGCGACCGTCGCGGATCGTCAGCAGCCGCGGGGCCTGCGCGCCGATCTGGGTGTCGTGGGTGACGACGATCAGCGTATTGCCCTCGGCGTGCAGGCCGCGCAGCAGGCCCAGGATCTCGTCGCCCGTGCGGCTGTCGAGGTTGCCGGTCGGCTCGTCGGCGAGCAGCAGGGCGGGGCGGTTCACCAGCGAGCGCGCGATCGCGACGCGCTGACACTCGCCGCCCGAGAGCTCGGCGGGCCGGTGGCGCGCGCGCGCCTCGAGCCCGACCCGGGCCAGCGCCTCGCAGGCCGCCGCCTGCCGCGCGCGCCGCCCGACGCCGCGGTACACCAGCGGCAGCTCGACGTTCTCGATCGCGCTGAGCCGCGGCAGCAGGTTGAAGCTCTGGAACACGAACCCGATCTCCTCGCCGCGCACGCGCGCCAGGCCGGCTGCGTCGAGCTCCTCGGCGGCCCGTCCGTCCAGGCGGTAGCGGCCCCGCGTGGGACGCGACAGGCAGCCCAGGATCTCGAGCAGGGTCGTCTTGCCGGCGCCCGACGGCCCCATCACCGCCACCCACTCGCCGCGCTCCACCTCGAGGTCGACGCCGCGCAGGGCGTGGACCTCCACCGCGCCGGTCACGAAGGTCTTGTGCACGGCCTCGAGCCGGATCAGCGCGTCGGGCACGGGCTCGGGCGCCGCGCTCATCGCGTGAGCACCCGCTCGCCAGCCGCCACCCCGCTCAGGATCTGCACGCGGGCGTCGTCCACGATGCCGATCTCCACGGCGCGCGCCTCGGCGTGCGGCGGCCCCGCGCCGTTCACGACGTCGACGAAGATCTCGGCGCCCTGGTAGCGCAGCGCCGTCTCGGGCACGACGACCGCGTCCTCCACCACCTCGGTCACGATGTCGGCGTCCGCGGACATGCGCGGCCGCAGGCGCCCGGCCTCGGCGTCGGTGATCTCGATCTCGACCTCGAAGTAGGTGACGTTCTGCACGCGCTGGCCGAGCGGCGCGATCTTGCGCACGCGCCCCTCGAACAGGTGGTCGCCGAAGGCCTCGGTGCGGATGCGCGCCGGCTGGCTCGCGGCGACGCGCGCCACCTCGTTCTCGTCGACCAGGCCCTTCAGGTGCAGGGTCTCGGTGCCCGCCAGCGACATCAGCAGCGTCCCGCCGGTGACCGCGGTGACCGGCGACACCGCGTTGCCCTCCTCGACGAACACGTCGAGCACGGTACCCGCGAGCGGCGCGCGCACGGTGGCGTAGCGGAGCTGCACGCGCAGCGACTCGAGCCGCGCGCGCGCCCGCGCGACGCCGGCCTGGGCCCCCTCGAGCCGCGCCCGCGTCTCGTCCTGCTTCTGCTCGGAGGCGGCGTCGCGCTCGCGCAGCTCGCCGACGCGGTCGCGCTCGATCCGCGCGTAGCGCAGCTCGACCCCGGCGGCGCGTAGCGCGGCCTCCGCCTCCGCCACCTGGGCCTCGATCAGCTCGCGCTCGAGCTCGAGCAGCACCTGATCGGCCTCGACCCGGTCGCCGGCCTCGACGTGGATGCGCTCGACGATGCCCGCCGTCCGCGGCCGCACCTCGACCTCGCGCTCCGGCTCCACGGTGCCCGTCGCCACGACGATGCGCTCGATGCGCCCGCGCTCGACCTCGGCGCTCGGGCGCGGGGCCGGCGGGTCGCCGCGTCCGCAGCCGAGCGCGAGCGCGGCGCTCACGGCGGCCGCGGCCAGCGCGCGCAGCGGGAGGGGGGAGCGACCGGAGCGACGGGCTCGCACGGCTGACCTCGGGGCGCGTTCGCGAGGCGATCGAGGCCGCGATCGTATCAGAGGGGCGCGCGGCGCTTCAATCTCGGGCGGACTCGAGCCCGGGGACCGGAAAGCGGCGCGACAGCGTCTCCACCTGCTTGCCGAGCCCCTCGAGGCGCGCCGCGTCCTCGGGGCCCCGCAGCGCGTCGACGAGCCAGCCGCCGACGCGGGCCAGGTGCTCCTCGCCCAGGCCGCGCGTCGTGACGGCGGGCGTGCCGAGTCGCACGCCACTGGGCCGCAGCGGCGGGTTGGGGTCGTCGGGCACCACCTGCTTGTTGGTGGCGAGGCCGATCCGGTCGAGTCGCCGCTCGGCGGCGCGTCCGTCGATCCCGAAGCTGCGCACGCAGTCGATCACGAGCATGTGGGTGTCGGTGCCGCCCGTCACGAGGTGGACGCCGCGCCCGAGCAGGGCGTGCGCCAGGGCGCGCGCGTTGCGCAGCACCCGGGCGGCGTAGCGGCCGAAGTCCGGCTCGAGGGCCCGGCCCAGCGCCACGGCGATCGCCGCGATCGTGTGCATGTGCGGGCCGCCCTGGAGACCGGGGAAGACCGAGCGGTCGATCCGGTCGGCCAGCTCCCGGCGGCACAGCACCAGGCCGCCGCGCGGGCCGCGCAGGCTCTTGTGCGTGGTGGTGGTCACCACGTCGAAGCCGAAGTCGAACGGGTTGGCGAGCGCGCCGCCCGCGATCAGTCCCCCCACGTGCGAGACGTCCGCCATCGCCAGGGCGCCGGCCTCGTCGGCAGCGCGCCGGAACAGCGCGTAGTCGATCTCGCGCGGGTACGAGGTGGAGCCACACAGCACCAGCCGCGGCCGCTCGGTGCGCGCCAGCCGCAGGATCTCGTCCGGGTCGAGCGCGCCTCCGTCCTCGGGGCGACTCTTGTAGCGGACGAATCGGAACAGCCGCCCCATGTGCGAGACGGGCGCCCCGTGGGTCAGATGGCCCCCGTGCGAGAGGTCCATGGCCAGCACCGTGTCGCCCGGCTCGAGCAGCCCGAGGTAGCTGGCCTGGTTCATCGCCGAGCCGGAGAGCGCCTGCACGTTGGCGTGCTCGGCGCGGAACAGCCGGCGGGCGCGTTCGCACGCCAGCCGCTCGGCCGCGTCGGTCCAGGTCTGGCCGCCGTAGTAGCGGCGGCCCGGGTAGCCCTCGGCGTACTTGTTGGTGAACACCGAGCCGAGCAGCGCCAGCACCTCGGGCCAGGTGTAGTTCTCGGAGGGGATCAGCTCGAGGCCATGGCGCTGGCGCCGCTCCTCGCCGCGGAGCAGGGCGAAGACCTCGGGATCCTGGCGGGCCAGGGCGTCGCGGTGGGTGTCCATGCGCCGAGGCTACGCCGGCTCGGTCGGTCAGTCCTGTTAAATATCCTGTATCTTTCGTTTAGTGAAAACGAACGATTCGGATCCGCTCGGACGCCTCGATCTCAACAAGCTGCACGCGTTCCTGACCGTGGCCGAGGCGGGCGGCGTGAGCGCGGCGGCCCGGCGCCTGGCGCTCACGCCCTCGGCCGTGAGCCAGAGCGTCTCCGGCCTGGAGCGGGCGCTGGGCGTCGCGCTGTTCCACCGCGTGGGGCGGCGGCTCGTGCCCACTCGCGACGGCGAGACCCTGCGCGCGCGGCTGCGCCCGCACCACGACGCGCTGGCCGCCGCAATCGACGAGATCACCGGCGCCTCGGGCGAGGTGCGCGGCACCTTCCGCATCGGCCTGTTCCAGGGCTTCTCGCGCCCGCGCCTCGCGCGACTGCTGACGCGGTTTCCGCGCGACCACCCCGGGGCGCGCATCCGCGTCAGCCAGGCGCCGCGTGACTGGCTGGCGCAGCGTCTGCTCGAGGGCCGCCTCGACTACGTGGTGTCGTTGACGCCCGAGACCCGCACCAACCGGCGGCTGCGCTCGACGCGCCTGTTCTCCCAGGAGCTGGTGCTGGTGTCCGCACCCCGGCTCGACCCCGGCACGCTGGCCTGGGAGACGCTCGCGGGCCTGCCGCTGGTCGACTACTACCAGAGCGACCCGCTCGTCCACCGCTGGGTCCGCCACCACTTCGGCCGCAGTCCACCCGCGCTCGACGTGCGCGTCTGGGCCGCGACCACCGACCTGGTGCTCGAGCTGGTGCTCGCCCGCGCCGGCCTGGCGGTGCTGCCGCGCGACCTGGTCGACCCCCACCTGCGCCGCGGCCGCCTGCGCCTCGTCCCGGGCCCGCGCGCGCCGCTCACCGACGCGATCTGGCTCAACGAGCTCCGCGACGCGCGCCCGACCGCGAGCCTCCAGGCCTTCCGCCAGGCGATCGTCGAGCACCTGGGAACGCAAGCGAAGCCGCGCAGCGGCGGAGCGCGCAGCGAGCCGTAGGCGAGCGAAGTCCGCAAGCCGCCAAAGGCGGCGCGCAGCGAGCCGCAGGCGAGCGAAGTCCCCCAAGGCCGCCTCCGCCCGGCACCGAGCCCCTTGCCGGCACCCCCGCAAGCGGAGGCGCAGCCGAAGCGCGCAGCGAGCCGCAGGCGAGCGAAGTCCATCAATCCGGCACGCAGACGAGGTACGAGACCCAGGCCGGGTCGTCCTCGGCGTGGTTGCGCGGGCGGTAGACGCCGTTGGGCTCGTTGGTGCCCTTCTCGGTGCCTTCCCAGTACACGACGGTCTTCGAGAAGCCGGCCTCGGCGAGCGCGTCGCGCAGCTCGGGCAGGCTCCACAGTCGCCAGGTGTAGGAGAAGGCGCGCTTGAGCCGGGAGCCGTCGCCGAACTCGAAGTGGATGTAGCAGCGGGAATGGTGGGTGATCGGGTCGAAGGTGTCCTGGTCCCAGACGTAGGTGAAGTCGTCGTACTCGCGCTTCTCCTCGCGCCGCTCCTGGGCCTCGGGACCGCCGTAGGCGTCGAGCACCAGGATGCCGTCGCGGGTGAGCTGCCGGCGCGCGTGCCGGAAGTAGGCGATCAGCTCCGCGCGGGTCTCGAAGCAGTAGTACGAGAAGTTGAACGCCACGAGCAGATCGACGGGTCTGGTGCGCGTCGTGCGCACGTCGCCTTCGACGAGCTCCACGCGCGCCGCCTGCTCGGGGCGCAGCGCCGCGACGTTGTGCCGGCGGCCCCAGTCGAGCGGGTCGGGGTCGAGATCGACGCCCACGGCGCGGTTCTCGCCGTGGGCGGCCGCCCACGCGCACGTGAAGGCGGCGGTCCCGCAGAAGTCCTCGCGCAGCGTCCGCGCCGGGCGGTTGCGCTCGCGCGCGAACATGCGGCCCACCCGGGCCACGTCGCCCTCGGGGTCCTGCACCGCCTCCTGGTAGAGCGCGTAGCGGTCGGCGCGCTTCGCCTCGCTCCGCTTCTTGCGCTGCTTCCGCCGCGCCGGCCGCGACCGGCCCGTGCGCGTCTCGCCCGCCCACGTCGATGTTCGCATGGCGGCGGAGAGTGTCCGCTGACGGCGCGGGGCGCAAGGGCCGCTTGCCGGCGATCTGCCTGCCGGCGAGCGCCCCGGGTCGGGTCGCCCGCGTTCCGGTACCCTCCCGCGCCGGAGGAACCGATGTCTCGCGCCCGCCTGGCCTTGCTGCTCTGGATCGCGCTGCTCCTCGCGCCGGGTCTCGCCGCGGGAGGGGACGAAGAGCGGGACGGCGCGGCCGCGCAGCCAGCTCCGTCGCCTCCCACGCCCAGGACGGTGGTGCACCGGCGCGGGGCGGGGGAGCCGGGCGAGGACGGCTGGGTCGCGGCGCGCGACGAGCGCGGGCAGTTCGCCGTCGAGCTTCCGGGCAGGTTCGCGGACTACACCCAGACGGGTGTCGCCGCGGAGCGGTCGATCACGATCCACGGCCTGGTTCACGTGCGCCCGGGCGCCTTCGGGACCGTGCAGCGCTTCCGCGCGACCTGCACGCTGTACCTGGACGGGCCTCCGCCCGAGGCCGAGGAGCTGTTCGAGCAGGCGATCGGGGACCAGGAGCGGCGCGGCTGGGTCAAGGAGCGGCGTCGGGTCGAGATCGATGGCCAGCCCGGCCTCCGCTACCTCGTCGAGGACGAGCGCTCCTCGATCCGCGGGCAGCTCTACCGGCTTCCCGACCGCATGTGTGTGCTCATCGTCGAATCCCAGCTGGTGTCGCGGGTCTCCCGGGCCGACTCCGAGCGGTTCTTCGACTCGTTCGAGCTGGCCGAGTAGGCTCCCGTCCGGCCATGCTCCTGGGTTACGATGGTGCGCGGGGGGAGAGCATGGAGCTGGAGCATTCCCGACGTCGGCTCGTCCGGGTCGCCTGGCTCGCCGCCGCGGCGTCGACCCTGCTGCTTCCGTCGCTCGCCTCGGCGCACGAATACCGACCACCCTTTCTCAACTTCTTCGGAGAGGGCTCCAGCAAGCTCTTCTCGGTGATCGACAACACCGGATGCTCGGCCGACGTCCAGGTCGTGTCGCTGGACTCCCAGCGCATCGCGGTCGATCCGCCCGCGGGGAGCGGGGACTCCGTCACCTTCACGGTCACCGTCCTGCCGGGGGCGCTCGACGCCGGCCCGTTCTCGACCTTCCTCTCCGTCTCGTACCAGGGCGAGGACGCGGGCGAGCCGACGGGGTGCAACGAAGTCGTGACCGGCCAGCTCGTGCCGGTCGACGTCGAGGAGCCGGGCGGGACGGACCTGGTCGCGCAGGTCGACTGCGGCTTCGGGCCGCAGTTCGTCTCCGACACGGCCGACATCCTGGGTTCGTTCAGCCAGAGCCTGCAGGCCGAGTGCCTCTCCGGGGGGCTTCAGTTCACGAGCACCACGAGCACGCGTCCGGCGCTCGGCGGCATCGAGCTGCCCGGCATCGGCAGCCGGGTCACCATCACCCTCGTCACCGACACCGTCGGCGCGCCCGACCAGGTCTGGTTCTGGCAGCAGGACACGTCGTTCCGGCAGGTCTACGACGTCGAGGGGCTCGGCGGGTTCGCCTCGGGCGCGCTCGAGCTGCGGCTCGATGCCGGGCTCGAGGTGGACTTCGCGTTCCAGGACGACAACTCCACCGGCGACGCGCGCATCGAGTACCTGGTGCAGGTGCCCACGGCGACCTCCGGCGGCTTCGGGAGCGGTCAGCTCTCGCTCGACGACAAGGGCGGGTTCCAGGCGTTCGGGGGCGCGGGGGTGGGCGACACCACCTTCCTCGGCAGCTACCACTTCCTCGCCAGCGACACGACCGCCGCCGTCATCCCGTTCGAGGTGCCCAGCGGGCAGATGGTGGTCGACCTGACGCTCTCCGCGGCAGTCGGCATCGACACCTTCGGCAGCAGCGGCATCTCGATCGAGGACTTCGGCTTCGCCAACGTGATCGCCGACAGCACCCTCACCCTCGACGTGGTGCCCGACCCCGGCTCGAGCTTCGTGCCGGTGCCGATCCCCGAGCCCGCGGCCGGGCTGCGGATCGCGCTGCTGGTGATCGCCGGGCTCGGCTGTCTCCGCCTGCGCCGCTCCTGAGCGTCGTCTCGCGCGCTTGACATCGAATCCTGGGCGGGGGTCGACGACATCCTGTCGGACACGCGCTGGGACGTGACCTTCCTGGGCATGCAGATCCTGGTGGAGGGCCTGGCGCTGGCGGCCTTCGGGATGATGAAGCTGATGATGCCCGACGAGCCGCTGATCCAGGACCTCACGACCCGCGTGATGAACGACGAGTCGCGCCACGTCGCCTTCGGCGTGATCTCGCTCGAGGGCGTCTACGCCGAGATGGACGCCGCCGAGCTGCGCGAGCGCGAGGACTTCGTCATCGAGGCCACCCACCTGATGCGCGAGCGGCTGCTGATGCAGCCGGTCTTCGAACGGCTCGGCTTCCCGCTCGAGGTGTGGATGCCGTGGATGGAGCAGACCCCCTTCATGCGCGGCTTCCGCCAGATGCTGTTCTCGAAGATCGTCCCGAACCTGAAGCGCCTGGGCCTGCTGACGCCGCGCGTGCGCGAGGCCTACGGCAAGCTCGACCTGCTGCGCTTCGAGCACATGAGGGACTCCGTCGAGGAGCCCGACGTGGTGCCGCCCGAGGAGCTGGTGCAGCTGCTGCTGCAGATCCTGGCCGGGAAGCAGCCGGCCGGGGCGGGGGCGGCGGCCGGGAAGTAGGCCGCCGCGTCACGCGCCGGATCGATCGGGCTCGCCGTCGGCCTCGAGCGGCTCGACCACCAGCGTCAGCCCGCGCACCGCGCAGATGCGAACCGCGTCGCCGCTGGCGACCGGCTCGCCGCGCGCCGCCAGCTCGGCCTGCCAGAGCTCGGGCCCCACGCGCACGTAGCCCTCGGGGTCGAGCCGGTCCTCGGCCACCCCGAGCCCGCCCACCAGCGTCTCGGGGCCCCGCTGGCCGTCGGGCTCGTAGGCGATGCGCAGCACCGGGAACATCACGACGTCCTTCGCGAGCCAGGCGACCAGACCCAGCCAGGCCCAGCGCGGCTCCAGGCCGAACCAGTGGACGGACGCGTACAGCACGCAGCTGGCCAGCAGCAGGTCGGGGATCTGGAACGTCGCGTAGCGCGCCAGCACGCGTCGGGTGGGCGCGCGTCGGCGCGGAGTTCCGCGCAGCGGGTCGGCGCTCACAGCAGCCGCTTGAAGAGCGCCTTCTTGAGCCGCGTGTAGGGCGGGTAGGCCAGCTTCGGCTCGCCGCGCAGGCCCTTGCGGACGACCGGCTTGCGGTGCGAGAAGGTCTCGAAGCCGGCGCGCCCGTGGTAGCTGCCCATGCCGCTCTCGCCGACCCCGCCGAAGCCGAGGTTCGGGTTGGCGAGCTGCCAGATCGTCCCGTTCACGCACACGCCGCCCGAGCTGGTGCGCGCCAGCACCGCCTCCTCGGCCTCGCGGTCGTTCGTGAACACGTAGAGCGCCAGCGGCTTCTCGCCGCGGTTGACGAAGTCGATCGCCGTGTCGAGGTCCGGGACCGGCAGGACCGGCAGGACCGGTCCGAAGATCTCCTCCCGCATGGCCGGCGAGTCGGGCGACACGTTCCTCAGGATGGTCGGCTCGACGTAGCAGTCGGCGCGATCCGTGCGGCCCCCGATCACGACCTCGCCGCTCTCGAGCAGCTTGGCGACCCGGTCGTGGTGCTGCTCGTTCACGATCCGCGCGAAGTCGTTCGAGCGCTGCGGGTCGTCGCCGTAGAAGCCGCGCACCACGGCGCTGAGGTGGTCGAGCAGCTCCCGCTCGCGCGACTCGTGCACCAGCACGTAGTCGGGCGCCACGCAGGTCTGGCCGGCGTTGATGAACTTGCCCCACGCGATCCGCCGCGCCGCGGCCTCGAGGTCGGCGTCGTCCAGCACGAGGCACGGGCTCTTGCCGCCCAGCTCGAGCGTCACGGGCGTGAGGTGCTTCGCGGCGGCCTCCATCACGAGGCGGGCGACCCGGGCGTTGCCGGTGTAGAAGACGTGGTCCCAGCGCTCGGCGAGCAGCGCCGAGGTCTCGGCGACCCCGCCCTCGACCAGCGCGACGCCGGCGGGGTCGAGATAGCGCGGCACGAGCTTCGCGAGCGCGTTCGAGACGTGCGGGGTCAGCTCGGACGGCTTCAGCACCGCCGCGTTGCCCGCGCCGAGCGCCGCGACCAGCGGCGCCAGCGTGAGCTGCACCGGGTAGTTCCAGGGCGCGATGATCAGCGCCACGCCGAGCGGCTCGCGCACGATCCACGACCGGGCCGGCATCATCTGGAGCGGCGTGCCCACGCGCTCCGGCGCCGTCCAGCGGCGCAGCTTCTTGCGGAACAGCGCGATCTCGGCGCGCACGGCCGACACGTCGGTCATCCGGCCCTCGAGCTCGGGCTTGCGGAAGTCGGCGTGGATCGCCGCCACCAGCTCGTCGGCGTTCTCCTTCAGCAGCCGGTCGAGCGCGGCGAGCTGTTCCAGGCGCCACGCGAGCGGCCGCGTGTGCCCGCGCGCGAAGCTCGCGCGCAGGCCCGCCACCAGAGCGGGGATGCGCTCGATGTCCGAGGAGGGGGCGGGGATCTCGAGGGCGATGCTCATGGGCGTCTCCGTCGCGTCGGGTCCGGTGCGCGGTCGCGTGGCGGCGCGGGCGCGCGTGCAGTGTAGCCTCCCGGCATGGCTGCGGAGGCCCGCCGTCGGCGTCCCGGGGCCGCCGACCTGGCGCGCACCGCTCTCGCGCTCGCGGCGATCGCGCCGGGACTGGCCGGCGGTATGGCGACCTGGGTCGCGACCCGCGATCGCCGGCGTGCGCGCAACCGCGCAATCGCGTGGTGGGGCGCGCTCGGCACGCGTGCCGCCGGGGTCCGGCTCGCGGTGACGGGTGCCGAGCACCTCGAGCGACGGCCCGCCGTGTTCCTGCTGAACCACCAGAGCGGGATCGACCCGATCCTGGCGTGCGCGCTGCTGCGCCGCGACTTCGTCGCCGTCGCGAAGCGCGAGATCCGCGGCAATCCCGTGCTGGGCCCGGCCTTCGCCTTCGCCGGCGTGGTCTTCGTCGACCGCTTCGACCACGCTCGCGCGCTCCGCGCGCTCGAGCCCGCCGTGGCCGCGCTGCGCGGCGGCCTGTCGCTCGCGATGGCGCCCGAGGGGACCCGCAGCGCCGGCGTCCGGCTCGGGCCCTTCAAGAAGGGCGCCTTCCACATCGCGCTGGCCGCCCGCGCGCCGATCGTCCCGCTGGTGATCCACAACGCGCGCGACGTGCTCCCGCGCGGGGCCTGGCTGATGACCCCCGCCACCGTGCGCGTGAGCGTGCTGGCGCCGGTCGAGACCGGCACCTGGACGGCGGAGCGTCTCGACGACCACGTCGAGGAGGTCCACCGGCGCTTCCGCGCGGCCCTGTCGGCCTCCTGACGGCGCCCTCGCAACGCGCGCGGGATGGTGTATCCCTCTGCTTCTACCGAACGGCGAACGGCGAACGGCGAGGAGGCCGGGATGGCGACGATCGTGGAGACGCGACGGGGGCGGCTCGAGGGCGAGGAGATCGACGGGGTGCGGGTCTTCCGCGGCATTCCCTACGCGAGGCCGCCGGTCGGCCCGCTGCGCTTCCGGCCGCCCCTGGCACCGGAGCCGTGGGCCGGCGTGCGCGACGCCACCCGCTTCGGGCCGGCGGCGCCCCAGCCGGAGATGCTGATGCCGATCCCCGGCTTCGACGTCGGCGAGCAGAGCGAGGACTGCCTCTACCTCAACGTGTACGCGCCCGCGGCGTCCGGCGGCGGCCGCCCGGTGCTGGTGTGGATCCACGGCGGCGGCTTCGTGATCGGCTCCGGCTCCCAGAACATCTACGACGCCAGCTCGCTGGTGCGCCGCGGCGACGTGGTGGTGGTGACCATCAACTACCGGCTCGGTGCGCTCGGCTTCCTGCACCTCGACGACGAGGAGTCGAGCGCGAACCTGGGCCTGCTCGACCAGATCGCGGCGCTCGAGTGGGTACGCGACGAGATCGCGGGCTTCGGCGGCGACCCCGGCAACGTGACGATCTTCGGCGAGTCGGCCGGCGGCATGAGCGTGGGCACGCTGCTCGGCTGCCCGGCGGCCCGCGGCCTGTTCCACCGCGCGGTGGCGCAGAGCGGCGCGGGGCACGCGGTGCACGACGAGGAGGGCGCCGCCGCCACCAGCGAGGCGCTGCTGCGCGGCCTCGGCCTGTCGGCGCGCGAGGCGCACCGCCTGCGCGAGCTCCCGATGGAGCGGATCCGCGACATCCAGCGCCAGATCCAGCTCGAGCTGATGACCCGTCCGGGCGCCAGCTCGCTGCTGCCGTTCCAGCCGATGGTCGACGGCGAGGTGCTGACGCACCACCCGGTCGAGGCCGTGCGCGGCGGCAATGCGCGCGACGTGACCCTGATGATCGGCACCACCCGCGACGAGTGGCGGTTGTTCAACGCCTTCGATCCCGGGAGCCGCGGGCTCGACGAGGCGGCGCTGGCCGCGCGCATCGAGAGCCGCCTGCCGGGGGTGGACGGGGCGGCGTTCGTGCGCGCCTATCGCGAGGCGGCGCCGGACGCCGACTGGGCCGCGCTCTACTCGGCCTTCGAGACCGACCGCGTGTTCCGGATCCCGGCCATCCGGCTCGCCGAGGCCGCGCTCGAGCACCACGACCGGGTCTACAAGTACCTGTTCAGCTGGGAAGCGCCCGCCTTCGGCGGCGTGCTCGGCGCCTGCCACGCCGTCGAGCTGCCCTTCCTGTTCGACCTGCTCGACCAGCAGGGCGCCGAGATGTTCATCGGCGCCGGTCCCGACGCGCGCGCGCTCGCCGACCACACGATGGACGCCTGGCTCTCGTTCGCGCGCGACGGCGATCCCGGTCACGAGGGGCTGCCCGATTGGCCCGCCTACTGCACCGAGCGGCGCGCGACGATGGAATTCGGGCCGAGCTGCCGCGTGCTCGACGATCCCGGCGCCGCGCTCCGCGATCTCTGGGACGGGGTGCTCTGAGCGAAGTCGGTGACGGCGCCCTGGTGCAGCAGTCGGTCGATCCAGTTGGCGAAGCCGCCGCCCGCGACGAGGCCCAGTCCCACGACCGCTCCGCGCGCCGGTCTCGAGCGCAACGAGCCGACGCAGACGCCGGCCAGCACCAGGGCGGCGGTCGGGGGGCTGCGCATCGCGCCAGTGTGACACGGCGCCGCGTACGCGCCCAGCGCCCCGCGCGCCCACACCACCGAGAATGGTCGGAGAGCCGCCGGGTTCCGGGGGGTGCTGCAACTTGCCCCGTTTCGGGGGGTGCAGGCTGGGGCGATTCGCGTCACCTTCCTCCTCCCCCCGTCGGAGGTGTCGAGAATCCATGCGCGCCCTCGCTCCGGTCGCCCTCATCGCGGCCGCCCTCGCGTTCGCCCCGCTCGCCTCGGCCCAGGAGGACGCGGGCCTGACCGGTCCCACCTTCCAGGAAGGCGACGTGCTGCAGTTCTCGGAGCTCGAGAAGCTGCGGCCCTACCTGCCGAAGGAAGTCTGGTCCAACCGCGACTTCTTCTTCTACGAGGGCATGGCGCTCGAGGTCGGCCCCGCGTACTACGACTACTCGCCGGCCCAGGCGTATCTGGACGCGACCGAGAAGTACCGCGGCCAGGCGCGCCTGGGTCCCGACAGCAGCCTCGCGAACTACACCGCCGGCCGGCCCTTTCCCGAGGAGATCGACTGCCAGGGCGATCCGGACGCCGGGGCCAAGATCATCTGGAACTTCAGCTACCGCTGGAACGGCGTCTCGGGCCAGGCCAGCTTCTACTACTCCTACTGGGACCGCGGCGAGGAGCTGCCGCTCTACTACGAAGGGACCGGTACGGGCTTCATGCTGTCGCGCCGGCCCGAGCCGGAGCTGCTGGAGAAGAACGGCGGCGACCTGTTCCGCGGCGAGAAGCGCAAGCGCGCCAACGGCGCCGAGGTCGACGCCCCCTTCGACGCGCGCGGCATCAAGCTGATGACCTACCGCTACAAGGCCTCGGACAACCCGCTCGCGGAGACCCGCAACGACGACACCTGGGTCTACGTGCCGAGCCTGCGGCGCGTGCGGCGCATCTCGACCGCGCAGCGCACCGACGCCGTCTCGGGCACCGACTTCACGCTCGACGACCTGTTCAGCTTCAACGGCATCGTCCCCCAGTACGAGTGGACCTGCCTCGAGGAGCGCGACCTCATCGCGCCGATGAACAGCAAGGTGAAGGCCTACCCGTACGAGAAGGACCACAACTTCGGCCCCTTCGGGCTGTCCTTCGCCAGCGACCGCTGGGAGCTGCGCAAGGCCGTGGTGGTGCGGATGGACCCGCGCAACGAAGACCACCCGTACTCGAAGAAGGACATCTACCTCGACAAGCAGACGCTCCAGCCGCTCTACTCGGCCGCCTACGACCACAAGGGCGAGCTGTGGAAGATCATCTACCACAACAAGCGCTGGAGCGAGGACCACTCGCTGACCGGCGACTGGTACGAGGGCTGGGAGGGCGTCGAGCAGCCGCGTGCGCTGGCCGTGGTGAGCGACACCATCATCAACGTCCAGACCGGAACCGGCAACCGCATCGAGTTCTGGGACGCCAACGGCTCGGGCAAGGTCAGCAAGGCCCGCGTCCGGCGCTACATCGACGTCGGCCGCCTCACCCGCGGCCGCTGACGCTCAGGGCGCGCCGGGCGGGGGCGCACGCCGGGCCTCGCCCGGCTGGCGCAGCTCCTGGTCGGGCGCGGCGCCCAGCTCGCGCAGCCGCCGCGCCGGCGCGAGCACGCGGCGTTCGAGCGAGCCCGCCGCGCGGTTGTAGGCGTCGACCGCTCCGTCGAGGCCGCGGCGGAGCTGCTCGAGGTGGCCGGCGAAGCCGGCGATCCGCTCGTAGAGCGTGTGGCCCAGCTCGCTGATCTCGCGCGCGCTGCGCGTGAGCTGCTCCTGCTTCCAGCCGTAGGCGACCGCGCGCAGCAGGGCGATCAGGGTGGTCGGGCTGGCGGGGATCACGCGGTGGTCGACGCCCCACTCCACCAGCTCCGGGTCGCTCTCGAGCGCCGCCTGGAAGAACGCCTCGCCGGGCAGGAACATCACCACGAACTCGGGCGACGGCTCGAGTCGCGCCCAGTAGCGGCGCGCGCCGAGCGCCTTGAGGTGGGCGCGCACCTGGCGGGCGTGCTCGCGGCGCCGGGCGCTGCGCTCGCCCTCGCTGGTCGCCTCGTGCGCCTCGAGATGCGCCGCCAGCGGCGCCTTGGCGTCCACCACCAGGTGTCGCCCGCCCGGGAGGTGCACGACCAGGTCGGGGCGCAGCGGGCCGTCCTCGCCGGCGACCCGGGGCTGCTCGCGGAAGTCGCAGTGCTCGAGCATGCCGGCCAGCTCCACGACGCGCCGGAGCTGCAGCTCGCCCCAGCGCCCGCGCGAGATCGGCGCCCGCAGCGCGCCGGCGAGGTGGCGGGTCTCGTCGCGCAGCGATCCCTGCGCCAGCGCGACCTCGCGGAGTCGGGCGGTCAGCTCGGCGTAGTGGCCCGCGCGCTCCCGCTCCACGCTGGCGAGCTTGGCGTCGACGCGCTCGAGCGACTCGCGCAGCACCTGCTGGAGCCGCGCGTCCGAGCGCTCCTGCAGCGCGAGCTTCTCGCGCCCCGCGCGGCGCTCGCCCCGCAGCAGCAGCCAGCAGCACCCCGCGGCGCCCGCGCTGCCGACGCCGAGCCCGGCCAGGAAGAACCCGATCGGCGTCCACGCGGCGAGGCCCGCCAGCAGCTCCGGCATCACGCCTTTCCCAGGATCCAGATCGCGTAGCAGGCCAGGAAGAGCGCCCCGTGGACCCGGCCGAGCCGGCCGACGAAGGCGAGGATCGCGCCGGTCAGCAGCATGATCGCGAGCATCAGCCACAGGTCGAAGTGCAGGATCTCGCCCGGGATCGGGAGCGGCGCCAGCAGGGCCGCCGTGCCGGTGATCCCGAGCATGTTGAACACGTTGCTCCCGATCACGTTGCCCAGCGCCAGGTCGGAGTGCTTGTGGTAGGCGGCCACCATGCAGGCCGCGAGCTCGGGGAGCGAGGTGCCGATCGCCACCAGGGTGAGCCCGATGGTCGCCTCCGAGATGCCCATCGTCCGCGCCGCGGCCGACGCGCCGGCCACCAGCTGGTCGGCCCCGATCACGATGCCGACCAGCCCGGCGGCGGTCAGCAGCAGGGCCTTCGGGAGCGGATCGCTGGCGGGCGCCACCTCGTCCGCCCCGCGCTCGAGCAGCTCGAAGGTGTAGGCGCGGCGGCGCCGGTCGCGCACGAAGTTGACGCAGGTGAGGCCGAGCAGGAGGGCGAGCATGAAGCCGCCCTCGAGCCGGCTCACACCGGCGGTGGCCGCGATCGCGCTGAAGATCAGGCTCGCGAAGGCGAGCCCGGTGGCGTCGCGCAGCACCGCGCGCCGGCTCCAGGCGACGGGCGAGATCGCGCTCGACACGCCCAGGATCAGCAAGACGTTGGCGATGTTGCTGCCCACCACCGAGCCGAGCGCGATGTCCTCGTGTCCCGTCAGCACGGCCCGCACCGACACGGCCAGCTCCGGCGCCGAGGTCCCGAAAGCCACGACCGTCGCGCCCACCAGCAGCGGGGAAACGCCGAGGCGCCGTGCCAGGCCGACCGCGCCCCGCACCAGGAACTCGCCGCCGCCGAACAGCAGCAGGAAGCCGATGGCGATCCGGACGTAGTCCAACCGTTCTCCCAGGGGGGGCGCTGCGCGATGTTGCCACGTCGCTCGCGCCGGGTCGACGCGCGGCGGTGCTACGCTCGCGCCTCCGTCAGCCGCAGGAGGGAAGGGGATGGAGGTACGGGCCGCCGTCGCCCGCGCACCGGGACAGCCGCTCGAGATCGAAACGGTCCAGCTCGAGGGGCCGCGCGCCGGCGAGGTCCTGATCGAGAACAAGGCGACCGCGGTCTGCCACACCGACGCCTACACGCTCTCCGGCGACGACCCCGAGGGCATCTTCCCCGCGATCCTCGGGCACGAGGGCGCCGG
>JASJBO010000065.1 GCA_030066475.1 Myxococcota bacterium | reverse complement strand
GCCGCCGAGCAGGCACACGAAGAAGAGGACGTTCACCAGCACGGGCTGGCTCACGCTGAAGCGCGGCAGGCTCACGGCGCGGTCCCCGCCAGCTCCGGGCCGGGGCCGGTGTCGCGCACGCGCACGAGCAGGCCGTCGCGCAGCTCGCGCAGCCCCGACAGCGCGACCCGCTCGCCGGGCTCGAGCCCGTCGCGCACCTCGAGCAGCTCGGGGCGGAACGGGACCGGCCGCGTCGCCACGCGGCGTCGCTGCGCGCGCGCGGACACCGCCTCGCCGTCCGGCGCCTCGAGCACGTAGACGAACTCGAGGTCGAACTCGCGCCCGACGGCGCGCCGCGGCACGCGCAGTGCGGGCTGCTCCCCGCCGAGCTCGAAGGTCACCGTACCCAGCATGCCGGGCAGCAGCGCGCCGTCCGGGTTGGGCACGCGCACCGGCACCGGGTACTTGCGGGTGCGCGCGTCGGCCGTTCGCCCCGGCCGGTGGACCCGGCCCGCGAAGCGTTGGCCCGGCAGCGCCTCGACCGTCACCCCGGCCGGGTCGCCGTCGCGCAGCGCCAGGATCTCCTCGTCGGACACGCCCACCTCGATCTCGATCTCGGCGAGATCGGCGAGCTCCGCGACCCGGTCGCCGGGCCGCAGGTAGGCACCCGGCTCGAGGTCGAGCGAGCTCAGGACGCCGGCGAAGGGCGCGCGGATCTCGGTCTTCTCGAGACGGGTCTCGGCATCGTGGAGGGCGGCGCGCGCCTGGGCGACGGCGGCATCGCCGGTGCGCTCCTCGGCCTCGGCGCGCTCCTGGGCGGCCGAGCTCGTGACGCCCTTTCGCGTCAGCTCCTGGCTGCGCGCCAGCTCGGCCCGGGCGAGCCGCGCGCTGGCCTCCGCGCTCAAGAGCGCCGCCTGCGCGCGCTCGACCGCCACGCGCGGGAGCGCGGGGTCGAGACGAACGATCACCTCGCCCGCCCCGACCGCGGTGTGCTCCTCCGAGGGCACCTCGACCACGCGGCCCGCCACCTCGGCGCCGATCACGACGGTGCGCCGCGCCTCGAGCATCCCGGTGCGCTCGACCCGCAGGCGCGCCGGCGCCGCGCGCACCGTCACGGCGTCCACCACCAGCGAGGGCGGGCCGGCCTCCGGCTGCCCGACGGGAGCCGCCTCTCCCTGCGCATCGGGCTGCTCGCGGGCCGCCGCGCGGCGCTCCTCGGCGGCGCGCTGCGCCTCGGCTGCCGGCGAGGTCCGGAACAGCCAGAGCGCCAGGACGACCAGGCCGCCGGCGAGCCCGAGCACCACAGCGGAAACGCCGATGCGCGCCATGGCGTCAGGGTAGCCTGCGCGGGCGCTACGAGTGGATCCGGCGGGTCTCCCGGGCGCGACGACTCGGCCGCCGGCGCGCCAGCGCGAGCAACGCCACCAACGCTGCCGCGGAGCCGGCTGGTCCCGCGGGCTCGGGCAGGCTTCGGAGATAGGGGTACGAGGCGCCTTCGGCGATGTTCCAGGTCACGACGAAGTTCCAGCCCGCCGCGGTGTACGTCGAGGCCTGCTGCATGGATGCCGTGGGCAGCCCGGTCCCGCCCTCGCTCAGCGCCTGGCCGGAGGACTGCGCGTCCCAGAAAGAGCCGGCCACCGTCAGGTCGCCGCTGTTGAGTCCGATGAAGCCTCCGACCTCCACCGTCCCGGAGACCCTCCCGCTCGAGTAGGATCTCGAGATGAAGCCGTCCTCGACCGCCCAGACCTCCGCGGCGAAGCCTCCTACCCGCTCGTCGGCGGTCACGTCTCCCCTCGCAAAGCAGTCGTAGATGTCGCCGCGGTTGTGATGGGCGAATCCCCCTGCCCCCCAGCGCGCGTCGACGTCGCCCGCTGCATAGCTGGTTCGGATGGTCCCCTCGTTCGTCCCTACGAATCCTCCGACGTTGTCGGGCTGCCCCTGGACGGCTCCGGCTGCCCAGGACCGTTCGATCAGTCCCGCGCGCCGATTGAACCCGATCAGGCCTCCCGTCGATCCTCCTGCCTCGACGCGAGTGGTCGTATGGGAGTCGCTGATCTCGCCGTCGTTGAAGCCCACCAATCCCCCGACGGTGTGACTCGTCGCGTCCACGATCCCGGAGGCATGGCAGTTCCGAATGGTCCCGCGGTTGTAGCCGGCCAGGGCTCCGACGTTCTGGTTTCCCATCACCGTCGCACCCACCAGGCCGAGATTCTCGACGACCGCACCGGCGTCGAGTGCGGCGAAGAGCGCGTTGTAGTTGTCGTAGCCGAGGATGAAGAGACCGGTGACGTCGTACCCGTTCCCGTCGAGGCTGCCCGTGAACCGGTTGGCGCCGTCGCCGATGGGGAGGAAGCCATCTCCCTCGTTCCAGGTCTCGGTCCCCGATGCATCGATGTCATGGGCCAGGACGTAGTGGGCGCCCAGGTCGTCGCTCATCTCCTGGAGCTGCTCGACGCTGGTGATCACGTAGGGGTCTCCGGCGCTCCCGCTCCCGTCCCCGCTGAAGGCTCCGGCGGCACCGGCCCACCCCGCCAGCCACACCGCCACTCCCAACGCCAGCATGCGTCCCGCTAGACCCTGCATCGGACTCGACCTCCATCCTTCCGGTGCCTCACGCTCTCGCGCGAGGCAGGCGGCCCGCGCCCTGGTCCACGATCGTCACCCGCTCGGGCGCTGCTGCAGTTGCCATCCCAGAACGGCGCGGCGGCTCGCGAGACTGGGCGGCGAATCGTACCGGGCAGCGACGGGCTTCGGATGTCGTCGCCCCGACAGCGACGCGCCGCGGGAGTGGCCATCCGACGCGCGGCTCATGGCTGGCAGCCCCACCCCCCGCGCCGGCTCGGCGAGACGATATCCTCCCCGCGCGCGGGGAGGCCCGCGGGACCGGGAGGGCGAACGACATGTGGAGACGCAGCTGCAGCGCAGCGATCCTCGCTGCCATGGTGCTGGCGCGGAGCGCCCTCGCGGCCGACTTCGTGGTCGACAGCACCGGCGACGAGCCCGACCTGGTGCCGGGGGACGGTCTGTGTGCCGCGGCGTCGGGCGCCTGCACGCTGCGCGCTGCGATCGAGGAGGTGAACGAGCTCGACGGGGACGACCGGATCACGTTCGACCTGCCGGGGCCGCCGCCGTGGCGGATCGAGCTGGCCACCGCGCTGCCCGCGATCGAGGCCGCCGTGCCGACGATCGGGAGCGGACTCGTGCTGGAGGGGCCGGGGCGCGACCTGCTCGTCATCGACGGCAAGCAGCAGATCGCCGGCCCGGTCCTCTGGGCGTTCAACAGCCGGGGTCCGGCGGGGACGGTCACGATCCGCGGGCTCACGCTGACGGGCGGCGGACCGGGCTTCAACGGCCGCGGGCTCGACCTCGGCGGCCGCTTCCTGACCGCCGTCGTCGAGGACTGCGCGATCGTGGACAACGGCTCGGACGAGAGCAGCCGCGGCGGTGGCGTCAACGTGAGCTCGGCGGTCGTCCGGATCGAACGCTGCGAGATCTCCGGCAACACCGCCGTGCTCGGTGCCGGCATCGAGGTGGGCGGCACGCTCGACCTCTACGACAGCACCCTCTCCGACAACCTCGCGACGACCTCCGGGGCCGCGATGCGCATCCCGCCCGTGGGGGAAGGGCAGGCGCTGAACGTCTTGCGCGCCGTCAACGTCACCGTGAGCGGAAACCGGTCGCTCTCGTCGGGCTCCGGGATCGAGTGCGCGGTCGGCGCGTTGGGCTGCATGGTCTCGCTCGAGCACGTCACCATCACGGACAACGAGGGCATGTTCGGGAGCGCCCTGGAGGTCGAGCTCGGGCTGGTCGAGCTGCTGAACAGCATCAGCGCCGGCAACCGCAGCAGCGCGGGAACCAATCCGGACTGCGCGGCCTTCGAGCTCACCGGCGGCGGTGCGGTCCACTCGCTGGGCGGCAACCTGATCGGGTTCATCGACACCGCGGCGAGCGGCGGCGACTGTGGGATCGTCGACGGCGTGGACGACGACCGGGTGGGGACTCCCGCCAGCCCGCTCGACGCGCTGCTGGACGAGCTGGCCGACAACGGCGGTCCGACCCTCACCCACCTGCCGCTCGCGGGCAGTCCCGCGATCGATGCGGGCGTCGCGAACGGGTGCGCGGCGACCGACCAGCGGGGCGTCGCGCGTCCGCAGGATGGTGACGGCAATGGCAGCGCGGTGTGCGATCGCGGCGCGGTCGAGCTCCTCCCCGAGCCCGGCGTGGAGCTCCCCGCCCTGGCGGCCCTGGCGGCGCTGCTGCGAATCCGACGCGCAGCGGGCGACTGACGCGCGCGACACGCCTTCCCCTGCGCCTGCTCGCGCTGGGCCTCGCTGCGCTCGCCGGGCTCGTCGCTACTCGGCCGCTGCGACAGGCCGCTCGAACACGAGCACGTGCTGCTGGGGAAGGAAGTCGCGGGTGTGCAGCCAGCGCAGGCCCACCTGCTCGAGCTCGGCGATCGCCTGCTTCTGGCTCATCTTGTGCAGCCGCTTGATCGGGACGCTCGGGTCCTCGGCCCGGTACTCGACCAGCACGACGCGACCGCCGGGCTTGAGCCCGGCGACGACGCCCTGCATCACCTCGCGCGGGTGCGAGAACTCGTGGTAGGCGTCCACGATCAGCACCAGGTCGGCGCTGGCGGCGGGAATCCGCGGATCCGTCGCGGTCGCCAGCACCGGCTCGACGTTGTCGATCCCGGCGCGCGCCGCGGCCGTGCGGACGCGAGTCAGCATCTCGGGCTGGAGATCGACGGCCAGCACCCGGCCGCGCTTCACGCGGCGCGCGATCGGCAGGCTGAAGTAGCCGGTGCCGGCGCCCAGGTCGACCACGACGTCGTCGGCCTCGACTGGCAGCTTCTCCAGCAGCAGGTCGGTGCGCTCCTCGCGCTGCCGCGAGGGGCGCTCCAGCCAGGCGGCGCCGCGATGCCCCATCACGTGGGCGATCTCGCGGCCCATGTAGAAGCGCCCGATGCCGTCGCGACTGGCCGGACCGCTCGTGTAATGCGGGGGCTCGGGCGCGGCGGGCTCGGCGCCCGCGGCGGTCGCCGCGAAGGCCGGAAGCACCAGGAGCGACATCGCGAGGGCTACGGTCCGCCATCCACCCGGACCGCGCCGCGTCCGATCAGGGCCGTGGACCGTGCTGCGGTTCGTGAGCCGGTACGCCGTCATCGGCCGAGACTAGACCAGGCCTCCGGAAAGGCCCCCGCGGGCGGGAGGTGCGCTGCTGGCGGCGCCCGGTCTCGACCCCCGGATCCCCTCCCCGATTCTGGGGAGGACCCTGACATCGCCCGCCACCGGCCGGGCGCCACCGGCCACCTCACTGGGCAGCCATCGAGGAGAGGCCATGTCCAGACGATCCACGCCGCGCGCGCTCACCCGCTCTCTCGTCCCGGCCGCCCTCTTGGCCGGGATCCTGCTCGCCGTCCCCGCATCGGCGCTCACCGAGCACTTCATCCTGGTCGGCCTGGAAGACCTGGACGGCAGCCGGATCGCCGGTGACGACGCCGCCGTCTCGGCGCCCACCCCGGCCGAGCTCACGACGGACATCGCCGCTGCCTTCTCGCACCCGCGTGGAGCGAGCGCCGGCGCGATCGGTCGCTTCGGCAACCTCGGCGTCACCGGCAACCAGTCGGGTCCGGGCGAGCTGTTCTCGCAGCTCACCATCTCGAGCGACGACTTCGTGAACCGCCTCGGCACCGACCAGCGCGCCCGCATGAACTTCATCGTCGACGGCGGCTTCCTGCTCCTCGACGCCGCCCCGCAGGCCACGCTCGACCTGACGCTCACGATCTCCGTCGAGGGCGTGTCCGACTGCCGCACCTGCTTCCGGTCCTCGATCCACCTGGAGGATCCGTCCGAGTTCGGCGGGACGGCCGAGGTCACCTTGTCCGGGGACGACCTGGGGGCCACCGTCGACGGCAGCCGCGTCGACATCCCTTTCTCGTTCCAGTCGGTGGACCTCGGCGTCGTGCCCGCCGGCGGACGGGTCTCCATCGAGTACTTCCTGAACATCCGCTCGGACGTCCCGCGCTTCGCCGAGGTGCTGCGCTACGAGTTCAGCGATCCGCTCAGCACGGAGACCGAGAGCATGGAGCGCCCAGTGGTGTTGTTCGCGGCCATCCCCGAGCCCAGGCCCGCGCTGGGCGTGCTGCTCGGACTGCTGGTCCTGGGGCGGGAGCGCTGGAAGCGTCGCTGAACCAGAGTGGCATCGACGCGCCCGCGATCCCATCGCGGGCGGTCGCTCAGCCCCAGGCGAGCGAGAAGCCGCGCGTCTCGGTCAGGGTCTGCGCGAGGGCATCGAGGATCTCGCCGCGCTCCGCGGCTTCGGAGTCGACGAGCTCCGGACAGATCCCGAGCATGCGGCGCGCTAGGTCCGGGCCGTCGCTCACGGGATCGCGGAAGCGACCGCGCAGCGCGTCGGGCTCGATCCACACGATCCTGGCCGCGGGCGTCTCCAGGGTCCAGCGGATGATCTGCGCCGTGGTCGGGTCGTTGTTGGCTCCGGCGGTCTCCCAGACGGCGATGGCGTCCGCCGCTTCGGACGTCGGGAGCGCGAAGAGCCGGCCGGGAACGCCGGGGGAAGCGGCCGCGCACGCGAAGACGAAGGCGCCGCGCGCGAGCATCGCTGCGTGCAGGCGCTCGAGCGCCTCGAGATCGAGCGCGCCGCGCGCCACCGGGAACGAGAAGCCGCCGAGCCGGGCCCGCTCGTCGCAGGGCTCGCCGCCGCAGGCCGCCGCGATCTCGGGGAGCAGGGCCTGGAACGCCTCCCCGGCGCAGGCCGCGCCGAGCCGCTCGCGCACGGCGTCCGCCGCGTAGCGCTTGCGCAGGACGCTGAGGGAGGGCACGGCATCGCCAACGCGCGCGGCCTCCTCGACCTGGGCCCGGGCCTCCCAGGCGGCCTCGGCCGCGTCGAAGAGGCTCGAGAGCCTCGCTTCGAAGTCCGACTCGCGCGGCGTCTCACCCTCCGCGTTCAGCGCCGTGGGGTCGGCGCCGGCGTCGACCAGGCGTTGCACCAGGTCGCGGTTTCCCATGAGCGCCGCTGTGTGCAGCGGGGTGTCGCCCTCTTCGTTCTTCTCGTCGACGGCGGCGCCCGCGTCGATCAATGCGATGGCCGCCGCCACGCAGTCGTCGGCGATGGCGACGTGCAGGGGCGAGTCCCCGTCGTCGTCCCGCTGATCCAGCGGCGCTCCCGCTGCCACGAGGGTGCGCACCAGCGCGGCCCGGTCGCGCCGGGCGGCGAGCGTGAGGGCCGTGTCTCCCTCGGTGTCCCGACGGCCGGCGTCCGCCCCCGCAGCGAGCAGACGCGCGGCGATGTCGGCGTGGCCGGCCGCCGCCGCCAGCATCAGCGCGGAGCGGCCGCGGCAGTCGCGGCGCATGAGATAGGCGTAGTCCGTGCGGAAGGGTTCCTCGGGCGCGAAGTCGGAGTGGTTCACGTCGGCGCCCGCCTCCAGCAGGAGCTCGACCAGAGCCTCGTGTCCGCTGTGGGACGCCAGCATCAGGGGAGAGCGTCCCTGCTGGGCACTGCGCTCGTCCCGCGCGTCCACCCGCGCCCCCGCCCCGAGAGCCGCTCGCGCACCCGCCAGGTCCCCGCGCTCGGCAGCCAGGAGCAGCGTCTCGTCCGGAGGCGGAGCGGCCACGGACCCGCCGCCCGCCTCCGCCAGATGCGCCGCGATCTCCTCGTGCCCGGCCGCCCGAGCGTGGTCGAGCGCGGTTCGCCCGCCTGCGTCGCGGATTCCCACGTCGACGTCCGCCGCCAGCAGGACGTCGACGCAGTCGAGCCGACCCTCGCCGGCCGCCACGATCAGGGGCGAGGCGTCCTCGTAGCGCGCCGACACCGTCTCGTCGTCGAGCAGTCCTGCCGAGCCGAAGCCCGTCTCCGCGGCCCCGTCCAGCGCCGCGCCGATCCGCTCCCCGATGGGTTCCCGGTCGACGTCGTAGATCGTTCCGCGTCGGCCGAGGTCGGCGCCCGCCGCGGCGAGCGCGCGCAGCAGCCTCGCCATGCCCTTGTGCGCCACCCGGGCGACCGAGAGCCGCTCCCAGGACGCGCCGGCCTCGACGAGGAGGCAGGCGGTCTCTTCCTGTCCGCTCCAGACCGCCGCCATCAGCGGCGTCTGGAACACGCGGGTGAGATCGAGGTCGGCTCCCGCGTCGATCAGCTCGCTCGTGATCTCGGCATGGCCGCGGCTGGCCGCCACCGAGAGCGGCGTGCCCATGAGCGCCTCGACGTCGACCGCCGCCCCGGCCGCGAGGAAGGCGCGCACGATCTCCAGCCGGCCGGTGTCAGCCGCCCAGACCAGGTTGAGCGACTGCCGCGAGACCCGGCCGACGTCGGCGCCGGCGTCGAAGAGCGCGACCAGGATCTCGCGCCGTCGCCGCTCGTTGCGAAGCGCCCACTCGAAGAGCGAGACGCCTTCGTGATCGACGTTGGGATTGGCGCCGCCGGCGAGCAGGGCCTCGACCCGTTCCGTGTCCGCGTTCAGGACCGCCTGTCGGAGCTCGTCCATGGTCCCGTCCTGATCGGCCCGCCTCACCCCGACCTCAAGCCCCTCGTCGAACGCTCCGATCTTCGGTCGCAGCATCGGCCGCCCGCGAGCGCCGGGTGGGCGCGGGAGAGCGAGATGGCAGACGCAGCAGACCGGCAGGAGCGGCTCTTCGAGGCCGTGGAGTGCAACGCGCCCCGCAAGGCGGCGGACGCGATTCGCGCCGGCGCCGACCCGAACGGCCGCAACGAGAATGGGGAGACGCCCCTCACCGTCGCCATCCAGCGCGGCGTGGGCGATCCCGACACGGTGGCGGCGCTGCTCGAGAACGGGGCCGATCCGAATCTCGTCGACGGCGCCGGCTGGTCGCCCTGGCTGCTGAACCAGGCCATGGCGAAGGATTCCATCATGGCGCGTGCCCAGCGGCGGATCACCCGGCTGCTGGAGGCGCGGGGCGCGACGGACCCGCGCGGAGACCTGGTCGGCCTCGCCGCCGCGGCCCGGGCCGGCGACGTCGCGCGGGTCGAGCGGATGCTCGCCGAGGGCATCGATCCGAGCTCGGCGCCGGTGTCCCTCGACGCGCTGCACGGCGCCGCCGACGCCGGCCACGAGGACGTGGTCGCCGTGCTGCTCGCCGCGGGCATGGCGGTCGACCGGCGCGAGGAGGGCTACTTCACGCCGCTGATCAGCGCCGCCTACGCGGGCCATCTCGGCGTCGTGAAGCGCCTCGTGGCCGCCGGCGCCGACGTGATGGCCGAGGTCGAAGGGATGGGAAACGCGGCCGACTACGCGGCCATGGACGGACACGGCCACGTGGTCGAGTGGCTCGAGAGCCACGGCAGCGAGACCGAGCAACCGATCACCGTGGTGACCCGCTCCACGGGCTCGTCCCGCGGCGACTCGCTCGGCTGGCGGCTCTTCGAGGCGCACGCCGACCTCGGGAACGGCGAGCACTCGCTGCTCTTCGTGAAGGCACCGATCGAGCAGGTCTCGCCCGCGCTGGCCGAGGCGTGCGAGTCGGCCGTGCTGCTGGAGGGCATCCACGTGCGCCCCCAGCGGGCCCACCGTCGCGCGCTCGACGTCTACGTGGTGCAGCTCGTGGACAACCCGTGGACGCTGGTCGTCCACGGCATGGGAAGCCTGAGCTCCTGGTTCTGGCAGGAGGGTCGCCGTCTCAGCCAGGCCCTGAGCGCCGCCCACGGCTGGCGCGTGATCTACGCCAGCGAGAACGACACCGACTGCGAGAGCTGGTTCACCGTCTACGAGCGGGGAGAGCGGATCGACGCGACCCGCAAGCCCCGGATCGTGCGCGACGAGCAGATCCTGCTGCCGGGCTTCGATCCGTACCACGAGAAGGGGCTCGAGATCATCGGCGTCGAGGCCGAGTGGCTCCACCGCGCCGACGCGGTCTCGCAGCGCCTCGAGTAGCCGGCCGGGCCTCGGGGCGGCGGCGAGCCAGCGCGACGAGGGCGGCGAGCGCAGCCGCGGCACTGGCGCCACCCGGCTCGGGAATCGGCTGGGACCAGTCGACTCCTCAGCCGCGCAGCTCCGAGAGCTTCACCACGCGCGTGCGCGGCTGCGGGTGGGCGTCGGCGCGCACCCAGCGGACGCCCATGGTGCCGTGGGCGTGGCCGGCGGTGTCGAGCCAGTTGGGGAGTCCCGGGTCCTCGTGGGCGACGACGATGCGCACCGAGCCGTCGGCCTCGAGCACGGCCTGGCCGCTGTTCACGTGGGTGCGGTGGAAGTGGAAGTCGAGCGACTCGGCCCAGATGTTGCCGAGCTGCAGGTTCCAGTAGTCGCAGCGCGGCGGCACGACCTCGATCACCAGCGCCTCGTCGGGCGCGAGCTTCCAGAAGCCGAGCCACATGCGGATGTTCGGGTCGCCGCCCACCTGGATGTGCTTCTCCATGGGCGGCAGGTGGAACTCGTTGTCCGCCGCCTGCTCGCGGAAGCCGACCACCCAGTCGTAGAACCACTGCGCGCATCCGATCGCGTACAGCGCGCTGCCGAGCAGCTGCCCGGGCGCGCGTGCCGGCTCGAGCGGGGGCTTCGGCCCGTCGTGCGAGAGGCACTCGATCTCGACCTGGACGGGCTGCTCGGACGGCCGGTCGAGGAAGGTCTGGCGCACCAGGATCTGCTTCGTGTCCGGGTTCATGCGCAGCCAGTTGCCCGGGTGCTCGCGCTGCGAGGCGATGATCTCGAAGCTGCCGTCGGGGCCGAGCTCGAGCTCGGAGTCCTCGAGGTGGCCGGCGCCTCCCGTGATCTGGCTCTTCGCGGCGAAGTTCTGGTTCTGCGCCGCGAAGCTCAGGTAGTGGACGCTCCCGCGCCGGCCGCGCAGGCGGTAGTCGTATTCCGGGTTCACCGCGGCGCTGCGGTAGAAGTTGTCCGGGTTGTCGAGGCCCATCTTCACCATCTCGGGCATGGTGCGGAAGACCGGGTGCTCCGGACCCGAGGCCTCGGCGAAGGAGATCAGGCCCGCGCGCGCGAGCCGCGACAGGTAGCGGAGGCCCTCCGCGCGGTCGAAGGTCGAGGGCTCGAGCTCGTCGCGCAGGATCACGTCGCCGGCCTTCTTGAGCAGGTCGCAGAACTCGTGCCAGGCCTCGGCCGTCTCGACCTTGCGGATCGCGTCGTCGTCGCTCATTGCGTTCCTTCCTGGGGTCCGACGCGTCGGGTCACAGCCCGAAGCGCTCGATATAGGCGGCGAACCGCTCGCGGACCCGGTCGCGGGTCAGGCCGTAGGTCGCCAGGTCGTACTCGTGCCGGCCGTGCTGGTCCTTCGGGTGGCTCGCCGAGTACGCCTCGATCTCGCCCTTCGCCGTCTCGAAAGGCAGACCGAAGTGGCGGTAGACCTGCTCGACGGCGCCGAGGTTGTCCTTCACGAGGGCGTCGTAGTCGACGTCGACGAAGCGCGCCTCGTCGAGCCGAGCCCGCACCGCAAGGCCGCGGTCCATCGAGTCGGCGTAGTGCGCCAGCACGAGCGGCCCGAACGCTTCGGCCGTCGCCTCCACGCGGTCGCTCGCGATCATCCAGATCATGCTCGAGATCGAGGCGATGCAGGCGGCCGGGTCGCGGTGGTTCCAGACGATGCTGCAGTCGGGGAAGGTCTCGACCAGCGCGTCGAGCGCCCACAGGTGCGACGGGGTCTTCAGCAGCCAGCGCTCGCCCGGGCGCTGCCAGTCGAGCAGTCGGAGCAGGTCGGCGTAGTAGCGGTAGAGCGGGCGCAGGTCGTGCTCGGCGAACCAGCTGGCGTAGGGCTCGTAGAGCAGCTCGTAGCCGAGCTGGCCGCCGTCGAGCGCGAAGGCGTGCAGCAGCACGCACTCCTCGGGCGTGTCGGCGTCGGCGAAGTGCGCCTTGGTGAACTCGGGGTTCTTCTCGCGCATCTGCTGCGAGACCGCCCTCATGGCCCGGTAGCGCGGGTCCTCCTCGCCCGGCGCCAGCTCCCAGTTCGGGTCGGGGAAGATCCCCTCCCAGAGCAGCAGCGGGCGCGCGGCCGGGTCGGCGGCCAGCAGGTTGAAGAGCGCCGAGGTGCCCGAGCGCGGCAGCCCGGTCAGGAACATCGGCGCGCGGATCTCGCGCTCGCGGATCTCGGGCTGGCGCCGGAACGCCTCCTCGACCTTGAGCCGCGTGCCGAGCAGCTGCAGCAAGCGCTGCCGGTGCTGCTTGCGCCCCTTCTCGGTGAAGGGGTTCTGGGCGACCAGGCCGATCAGGGCGCGCAGGCCGTCGCGGAAGTCGTCGCTGCCGAAGTCGGAGAGCCCGGTCGCCCGGCGCGCCTCGTCCAGCAGCTCGGCCTCGTCGAAGCCCGCCGGGACGTTGGGGGGAACGTCGCTCAAGGGAGTCTTCCTTCTGGGAACTGCGGGGACGCCGCGGAGTATACGAGGCGGCGGCGCCCTCTGGCGACACGCCCGGGTCGGTCTGCGAGTGCCGGAAGGTGGGCTCAGCCCGCGGCCCGCGCCGCCGGGACGCAGAAGAGCTGCGCCCCGCCGCTCGCGACGAGCTGCCCGCCCTGGGACCAGATGCGCACGGTCGTGCCCATCAGGCCCCGTTCGGCGATCTCGCTCACGTGGTCGGCCAGCAGCCAGGGATCCTCGGGCGCGGCGCGGTGGAACCAGGCGGTGACGTCCAGGCTCGGTGCCGTGAAGCCCGAATCGCGCGGGTGGGGCTGCGCGGCGGCGGGCCAGGTCAGGGTGTCTCCTGGAGGGCGTAGGCCCGCCCGCTCAGCGGACGAGCGTCACGTCCGGAAGCCCCGCGAAGTCGGCATCGGCAGTCACGATCTCGGCCCCGTGGCGCCTCGCAGTCGCGAGGATGATGGCATCGGCCATGGCGAGACCGTGCTCGAGCGAGGCGTCCGCCGCCTCGAGCGCAAGGCTGTCGTCGAGCGCCACGAGCGTCGTCGCGCGCAGCGCCGAGACCGACTCGATCGCCCGCTCCTCACTGACGTCGCGACGCACGACCTTGTAGATCTCGTAGACCTGGATCGTGCTCGTCACCAGGGGCTCGGTGCCCTGGATGTAGCGGGCGAACAGGTCGGCCTTCGGACGTTCGGCGAGGTACTCGATCCAGCCGCTCGAGTCGACCAGGATCAAAGGCGGTCCTTCTTCTCCCGCAGGCCCTTTCGCTTCGCTCCGCGCGCCACGCCTCTCAGCTCCTCCAGCGGACGCTCGGGGACGAGGTAGATGATCCCACCCTTCTCGAGCAAGGTGAGCCGGGCTCCCGGCTCGAGATCGAGCCGATCGCGGACCTCGCGCGGAATCACCAGCTGGCACTTGGTCGAGAGGGTGACCGTCTGCACGGGCTACCAATAGCAGATCGATGCGAAAAGCGTAAGTCAGCGGCTCGTGACCGCGAACAGGGCACCGTCCGGGCGCGGCGGCTCGACGTCGCCGATGCACGCGGCCGCCGGATCCCCGCCCTTGCGCAGCGCCGCGAGCGCCGCCTCGGCGCGCGCCTCCGGCACGCCGAACAGCAGCCCGCCCGAAGTCTGCGGATCGAACAGCGCGTCGAGCTCGGGGCGAGTCGCCGCGGACGCCTCGACGTGGAGCGCGCGGCGCGCGCGCGCGTTTTCGGGGTGGAAGCTGCTGCGCAGGCCGCGCGCCAGCAGCTCGGCGGCGCCGGGCAGCAGCGGCAGGCGCTCGAGCGCGAGGCGCGCCGAGGCCTTGCTGGCGCGCAGCATCTCGCCCAGGTGGCCGGCCAGCCCGAAGCCGCTCACGTCGGTGCAGGCGCTGGCGCCGTGCGCCACCGCGACGGCCGACGCGGCGGCGTTGGTGCGCAGCATCGACGCGTTGGCGGCCTCGATCCAGGCGCCGCGCGCCAGGCCGCGCATGTCGGCCGCGAGCAGCACGCCGGTACCGACTGGCTTGGTGAGGATCAGCCGGTCGCCGGGCGCGAGGCCCCCGATCCGGAGCAGCGCGTCGCGGTCCGTGGCGGTGCCCCAGATCGCGAAGCCCACCGCGAGCGCGTCGCCCGTCGTGGTGTGTCCGCCGACCAGGGTCACGCCCGCCGCGTCGAAGCAGGCGCGCGCACCCGCGAGCGCCTGGTAGAGGATCTCCTCGCTGCGCTCGGGGTCGGTCTCCGGCACGGCGACCTGCGCGAGCGCGAAGCGCGGCGCCACGCCCTTGGCCCACAGGTCGCTGGCGGCGTTCACCGCCGAGACGCGCCCGACCAGATAGGGGTCGTCGGTGAAGGCGCGGAACGCGTCGACGCTCGCCACCACCAGCTCGCCGCCGGGCGTCTCGACCGCGGCGGCATCGTCGGGCGCGCCGAGGCCGAGCACCACGGCGTCGTCCGCCACCACGCCCAGGCGCCCGAGCGCGCGGTGCAGCACCGACTCGCCGACCTTGGCGGCGCAGCCGCCGCACGGCATCTCCTCGGCGCTCATGCCGGGCATCTCCGGGAACTCGCGGGTTCGCGCGCCTTCGGGACCCAGCACCTGGAAGCGGCGCATGAAGCGGCGGTCGATCCAGTCCTTGAGACGCATGGCGCCGCGTCCCTCGAAGCTGCGGCCCGAGCGCGCGCCGATCGCGCTGCCGTCGCCCAGGTTGAGCAGCGCCAGGAAGTCGCGCTGCGGGCGATAGCGGCGCGGCACACCGCCTTCGATGCGGGCGCGCAGGTTGTGCTCGAGCACCGGACCCTGGCGCACGGCGTAGACGCCGGCCTTGGGCAGGCCCGGCGCGAAGTGCGCGCAGTCGCCGGCGGCGAAGAGCGACTCGTGTCCCTCGACCTGCAGCGTCGGGCCGACGCACACGAAGCCCTGCGGGTCGCTCGGGAGCCCCGTATCGCGCAGCCAGGCCGGCGGGGTCGCGCCCGTGACCCAGACGCAGAGCTCGCCGGGCACCTCGCCGCCGTCCTCGAGGCAGACGCGGTCGGCCCCGACCGACGCGACGCGCGCGCCGGTGCGGATCGCGATGCCGCGCGCCGCCGCCGCGCGCTCGACGCGCTGAGCCAGCACCTCCGGGGCGCCGGGCAGCACGCGGTCCCCGGCCTCGAGCAGCGTCACGGGCGCGCCGAGCCGCGCCCGCAGCGCGAACGCCAGCTCCACGCCGCCCGCCCCCGCGCCCACCACCACCACGCGCGCGCCCGCGCTGGCGCTCGTCAGCCACGCGTCGACGCGCGCCACGAAGTCGCCGATCGGCCGGGTCGGGATGGCGTGCTCGCGCACGCCGGGCAGCGCGGTGCCCGCGACCGTCGAGCCCACGTCGAGCGAGGCGGTGTCGAAGCGCAGCGGCGGGCGCCCGGCCAGCTCGATGCGACGCGTCTCCGCATCGATCCCGACGGCGGCGGCCACCACGACTGCCGCCCGCGCCCGCATCGCCAGCGGCCGCACGTCGATCTCGAGCTCGTGCCGCGCGTACTGCCCCGCCACGAAGCCCGGCACCATGCCCGAGTACACCGCCTCGGGCCGGTCGACGACGAGCGTCAGCCGCACGCCCGCCTGCGGCCGCATGCCGAAGCGCCGCAACACCTGCACGTGCGCATGGCCGCCGCCGACCAGGACGAGTTCGTGGGTCGTCATGGGCTCGATGCTAGCCACGCGCCGCGCCTCGACAGCCGCCGTTTGTCGCGAACCCTCAGAAATGATACACGTTCTAAAAACGGAGAGGCCCCGATGCACATCGAGATGACCCCCGAGCAGCAGGCGCTCCAGGAGGAGCTGCGCGCGTACTTCGCCGAGCTGATGACCGACGAGCTGCGCGAGGAGATCAAGGGCAGCGAGGGCGGAGGGCCGCTCTACCGCGCGGCCCTCAAGAGAATGGGAGCCGACGGCTGGCTCGGGATCGGCTGGCCCACCGAATACGGCGGACAGGGCCGCACCCCGATCGAGCAGATGATCTTCGCCGACGAGGTGCAGCGCGTCGGCTACCCGCTGCCGTTTCTGACGCTCAACACGGTGGGCCCGACGCTCGCGCAGTTCGGCTCCGAGGAGCTGAAGCGCGAGTTCCTGCCGCGCATTCTCGCCGGCGAGGTCTTCTTCTGCATCGGCTACTCCGAGCCGGGCGCCGGCACCGACCTGGCCGCGCTCCAGACGCGCGCGGTGCGCGACGGCGACGAGTGGGTGATCAACGGCCAGAAGGTCTACACGAGCCTGGCCGACTTCGCCGACTACGTCTGGCTGGCGGCGCGCACCGACCCCGACGCGCCCAAGCACCGCGGCATCTCGATGTTCCTGGTGCCGACCACGTCGCCTGGCTTCAAGCTCACGCCGACCTGGACGATGGGCGACGTGCGCACCAACACCACCTACTACGAGGACGTGCGCGTGCCGCACGGCTACCTGGTGGGTGGCGAGAACCAGGGCTGGGGCCTGATCGTGAGCCAGCTCAACCACGAGCGCGTCTCGCTGATGCCGGCCGGTCCCTCCAGCGCGATGTGGGAGGAGGTGCGCGACTGGGCGCGCGCGACCAAGCTGCCCGACGGCCGGCGCGTGATCGACCTGGGCTGGGTGCGCGAGTCGCTGGCCTGGGTGCACGCGCGCCTCGAGGCGCTGCGGCTGATGCAGTGGAAGGTGGCGTGGAGCCTGACGCAGGGGAACCTGCACCCCGCCGACGCCTCGGCCGTGAAGGTGTTCGGCTCCGAGCTCTACGTCGAGGGCTACCGGCGCCTGATGGAGATCCTCGGCCCCGAGGGCGCGGTGCGCGACGGCTCGCCAGGCGCGCGCGTGCGCGGCCGCCTCGAGCGCATGTACCGCGCCACCCTGATCCTCACCTTCGGCGGCGGCACCAACGAGGTCCAGCGCGACATCGTGGCGATGGCCGGCCTCGGACTGCCTCACTACAAGAGCTAAGAAGACATGGACTTCTCCTACACCGACGAGCAAGAGGCGCTGCGCGAGGTCGCGCGCAAGATCCTGGAGGATCGCGCGACGCCCGACCGCATTCGCGAGATCGAGCAGGGCGACGAGCGCATCGACCGCGAGCTGTGGGCGGAGCTGGCCAAGGCCAACCTGCTGGGCGCGGCGCTGCCCGAGGCGCAGGGCGGCTCGGGCATGGGCTTCTTCGAGCTGTGCCTGCTGCTCGAGGAGGTGGGTCGCGTGGTGGCACCGGTGCCGGCCTGGCCGACGCTGGTGCTGGGCGCCCTGCCCATCGCCGCGTTCGGCAGCGACGCGCAGCGCCAGCGCTGGCTTCCCGGCGTGATCGCGGGCGACGTGCTGCTGACCGCAGCGCTGGCCGAGGAAGGGCTGGCCGACCCGCTGGCGCCCACCACCGAGGCGACGCGCGACGGCGACGGCTGGCGGCTCTCGGGCGCGAAGACCTGCGTGCCGATCGGGCGCGAGGCCGCGCGCGTCCTGGTGCCTGCCCGCACCGGCGAGGGCCGCGTGGGGCTCTTTCTGATCGACCCCGCCGCCGCCGGCGTCTCGCTCGAGGCCCAGCTCGTGACCAACAAGGAGCTGCAGGCGCGCGTCGCGCTCGACGCGGTGCGCGTGGGCGCCGACGACGTGCTGGGCGATCCCGAGGCCGGACGCGCGGCGCTCGAGTGGCTGGTGGAGCGCGCCGCCACGGGCCTGTGCGCGATGATGCTCGGCGTCACCGAGTCGGCGCTGCGCCTGGCGGCGAAGTACGCCTCGGAGCGCGAGCAGTTCGACCGTCCGATCGGGAGCTTCCAGGCCGTGCACCAGCGCGCGGCCGACGCCTACATCGACGTCGAGGCGATCCGGCTCACCACCTGGCAGGCCGCCTACCTGCTGGCCCGGCAGGCCACGGCCCCCACCGAGGTGGCGATCGCGAAGC
Organism: Myxococcota bacterium; assembly: GCA_030066475.1. The sequence goes on along the minus strand of JASJBO010000065.1, from coordinate 11,811 downwards.
ACCTCGCCGGCGAGGCCGGGCACGCGTCGGTCTATGCCTCGCAGCACCTGCACGGCGGGATCGGCGTGGACGTCGACTACCCGATGCACCGCTACTACCTGTGGGCGCGCCAGCTCGAGCTCACCCTCGGCTCGGGGACGCAGCAGCTCGCGGCGCTCGGGGACCTGCTCGCGGACTAGAAGGAGCCTGCGCGGCAGACGCCCCCTGCAAGCGCCCAAGGGGCGCGCGCAGCGAGCCGCAGGCGAGCGAAGTCCATCAGGCCGTGCTTGACCCCCACCGCGCCCTCGGACATAATTAGAACACGTTTCAAATCCTGCGCCGAGCGCCGACGGCTCCGCCGCGGCGACCCGCGCCCGGGAACGGAGCCCGCCCCCCATGCACCTCGACTTCTCCGCCGAGCAGCAGGCGCTCCGCAAGGAGATCCGCGGCTTCTACCGCGCGCTGCTCACCCCCGAGCGCCGCGCCGCCTTCGAGGCCGAGCGCGAGAGCATGGGCGGCCCGATCTACCGCGAGCTGGTGCGCGAGATGGGGAGCGCCGGCTGGCTCGGGATCGGCTGGCCCACCGAGTACGGCGGCCAGGGCCGCGGCCCGCTCGAGCAGTTCATCTTCTGGGACGAGACCTACCGGGCGCGCGCGCCGCTGCCGGTGATCGCGGTCAACACGATCGGCCCCACCATCATCCAGTTCGGCACCGACGCGCAGAAGCAGGCGCTGCTGCCGAAGATCCTGTCCGGCGAGCTGCACTTCGGCGTGGGCTACACCGAGCCCTCGGCCGGCACCGATCTCGCGTCGCTCCAGACGCGCGCGGTGCGCGACGGCGACGAGTACGTGATCAACGGCCAGAAGATCTTCACCACCCACGCACACGACGCCGACTACATCTGGCTGGCCGCGCGCACCGACCCCGAAGCGCCCAAGCACAAGGGCATCTCGATCCTCCTGGTGCCGACCGACACGCCCGGCTTCTCGTTCACGCGCATCCGCACGCTGGGTGGCGAGTTCACCAACGCCACCTACTACCAGGACGTGCGCGTGCCGGTGGCGAACCTCGTCGGGCCCGAGAACGCCGGCTGGACGCTGATCACCTCGCAGCTCAACCACGAGCGCGTGGCGCTGGCCTGCCCGGGGCTGGCCGACCGGCTGCTCGAGGAGGTCTGGAGCTGGGCGCAGCGCACCGACGCGCCCGGCGGCGGCAAGTGGATCGACCAGCAGTGGGTCCAGGTCCAGCTGGCTCGGGTCTACGCGAAGCTCGAGGCGGTGAAGCTGCTCAACTGGCGCTCGGCCTGGTCGCTCGAGGCCGGTCATCCCGACATGGCCGAGGCGTCGGCCGTCAAGGTCGCGGGCACCGAGTTCTTCGTGGAGTGCTATCGGCTGCTGCTCGAGATCACCGGCTCCAACGGGTTGGTGGAGCACGGCGAGCCGCTCGCGATGTTCGACGGGCTGCTCGAGGGCGCCTACCGCGGCGCCACCACGCTCACCTTCGGCGGCGGCGTCAACGAGGTGCAGCGCGACATCATCGCGGCGGCCGGACTGCGCCTGCCGCGGGCGCGACGGGGGAAGGCGTGACGCTCACGGCGAAGGAGAAGGCGGCGCTGGAGGAACGGCTCCAGGCCTACGTCGGCACCGAGGCCGGTCCCGAGGAGATCGGCCTCGACCTCGTGAACGAGCCCATGATCCGCCACTGGTGCGAGATGATGGGCGACGAGAACCCGGTCTATACCGATCCGGAGGTGGCGAAGCAGTCGGTGCACGGCGGCATCGTGGCGCCGCCCACCATGCTCCAGGCCTGGATCCTGGGCGGCAGGCGCATGACCGAGCCGCCCGACCTCTCCGTGAACCGCCAGCGCGCGCTGCACGCGCTGCTCGAGGAGCACGGCTACGAGTCGGTGGTCGCCACCAACTGCGAGCAGGGCTACACGCGCTACCTGAAGCCGGGCGACCAGGTGCGCGCGCGCACGGTGTTCGAGTCGGTGTCGGAGGAGAAGGCCACCGCGCTCGGCATCGGCTACTTCATCAACACGCGCACCACGTTCAGCGACCAGAACGGCGACGAGCTGGGCTGGATGACGTTCCGGGTGCTCAAGTTCCGACCCAACCAGCCGCAGCCTTCGGCCGGCGATGCGCCCGCTGCGACACCCGCCAAGCCCACGCGGCTCAAGCCGCCGCTCGGCCACGACAACAAGTGGTGGTGGGACGCGCTGATGGCCGACCAGCTCCGCATCCAGCAGTGCTCGGACTGCGGCGCGCTGCGCCATCCGCCGCGCGCGATGTGCCCGCAGTGCCAGTCGCTCGAGTGGAACTCGGTCGAGGCGGCGGGCGGCGGCACGGTCTACAGCTTCACCGTGCTGCACCACCCGCCGGTGCCCGGCTACGAGTACCCGCTGCCCGTGGGCCTGATCGAGCTCGACGAGGGCACGCGGCTGGTGGCGAACGTCGTCGGCTGCGACCCCTCCGAGATCCACATCGGCATGCGGGTGCGAGCGGTCGTCGAGCCGGTGGACGACGACCTCAAGCTCCCGTTCTTCTACCCGGCCTAGGCGCGATGGACTTCTCGACCACCGAAGAGCAGAACACCCTGCGCGACCTGGCGCGCGAGATCCTCGCGAACGAGGTGACGCCCGAGCGGCTGAAGGCGGCCGAGGCCACGGCCGAGCGCAGCGACGAGGCGCTCTGGAAGACGCTGGCCGAGGCGAGCCTGCTGGGCGTGGCGGTGCCCGAGGCGCAGGGCGGCATGGGCTTCGGCGTCGCCGAGCTGTGCGTGCTGCTCGAGGAGGTCGGCCGCGCCGTGGCGCCGGTGCCCGCGCTGCCGGCGCTGGCGCTGGCGGGGCTCCCGATCGCGCGCTTCGGCAGCGAGGCGCAGCGCGAGCGCTGGCTGCGCCCGCTGGCCGCCGGCGAGGCGGTGCTGACCGGGGCGTGGACCGATGCGGCCAGCGACGATCCGGCTCGACCGGCGACGGTCGCCCGCCGCAGCGGCGACGAGTGGGTGCTGGACGGGGCCAGGTCGGCGGTGCCGGCCGCGGGCGCGGCGCAGCGCATCGTGGTGCCGGCCGCGACCGAGGGCAGCGTGGGGCTGTTCCTGGTGGACCCGGCCGCGCCCGGCGTGACGCTCACCGGCTCGCGCACCTCGACCGGCGAGCCGCTCTACGAGCTGGCGCTCGACGGCGCGCGTGTGGCGGACGACGACCTGCTCGGCGGCGACGTCGGCGGGGCCGCGGGCGCGGCGGTCTGGGCGCACGAGTGCGCTCTGGTCGCCACCTGCGCGGTGCAGGTGGGCGTGTGCGAGCGCGCCCTCGAGATCACGACCGGCTACGTCAGCGAGCGCGAGCAGTTCGGCGCGCCGCTCGGCACGCTCCAGGCCGTGCAGCACCGCGCCGCCGACTGCTACATCGACCTGCAGTCGATGCGCTGGACCACCTGGCGCGCGATCTACCGGCTGGCCGAGGGGCTGCCCGCCGCGCGCGAGGTGCTGGTCGCCAAGTTCTGGGCCGCCGAGGGCGGCATGCGCATCACCGCCGCCACGCAGCACCTGCACGGCGGCATGGGCGTCGACCTCGACTACCCGATCCACCGCTACTTCCTCTGGGCCCGCTCGCTCGAGCACGCCTTCGGCGGCGCGCCGCCGCAGCTCGTGCGGCTGGGCCGGGAGCTGGCCCGCACTGGGCCGCAGGAGCCGGCATGAAGACCCGCACGCTCGACCAGGTCTCGGAGGGCGAGGCGCTCCCCGAGCTCGACGTCCCGCTCACCGCCACCCTGATCGTGGGCGGTGCGCTCGCCTCGCGCGACTTCACGCCGGTGCACCACGACCGCGCGGCGGCGCAGGCGCAGGGCATGGGCGACGTGTTCATGAACATCCTCACCACCAACGGGCTGGTCGGCCGCTACGTGACCGACTGGGCCGGCCCCGACGCTCTCGTGAAGGGCGTCGCGATCAAGCTCGGTGGGCCCAACCTGCCGGGCGACACCATGAGGCTGACCGGCAGCGTCACCGGCGTGGACGGCGGCAGCGGCGAGGTGGAGGTGACCGTGTCGGGGAAGAACGCCTGGGGCAGCCACGTCGACGGCACCGTGCGCGTGGCGCTGCCGAGGAGCGCATCGTGAGCCATCCGCTCAACAATGCCGCGGCCGTGGTCGGCATCGGCCAGACCGAGTTCTCGAAGAACTCCGGGCGCTCCGAGATGCAGCTCGCCTGCGAGGCGGTGAAGGCGGCGCTCGACGACGCGGGCCTGAAGCCCTCCGACGTGGACGGCATGACCACCTTCACGCTCGACACCAACGACGAGATCGAGGTGGCGAGCAACGTCGGCATCGGCGACCTCAGGTTCTTCAGCCGCATCCCGCACGGCGGCGGCGCGGCGATCGGCGTGATGCAGCAGGCCGCGATGGCCGTGGCCACCGGCGTGGCCGAGTGCGTGGTGGTCTACCGCGCCTTCAACGAGCGCTCGGGGCGGCGCTACAGCGTCGGCATCTCCGAGGGCATCGTCACGCCCGACCTGATCCACTGGAGCTGGTACCTGCCCTTCGGCCTGCTCACGCCGGCGAGCTGGGTGGCGATGTTCACCCAGCGCTACATGCACGAGACCGGCTGCAAGAGCGCCGACCTGGCGCAGGTGGCGATCTCGACCCGCAAGCACGCCATCAACAACCCGGGCGCCTTCTTCCACGGCGTGCCGCTCACGCTCGAGGAGCACCAGGCCTCGCGCATGATCGCCGAGCCGCTGCGGCTGTTCGACTGCTGCCAGGAGAGCGACGGCGGCTGCGCCTGCATCGTGACCAGCGTGGAGCGCGCCAGGGACCTGCCGCACCCGCCGGCCGTGATCCGCGGCGTGGCGCAGGCGGCCGGCGCGCAGCAGGAGAACATGACCAGCTTCTACCGCCCCAGCATCTCGTACCTGCCCGAGATGGACCTGGTGGCAAAGCAGGTCTACGAGCAGTCGCGGCTCGGCCCGCAGGACGTCGACGCGGCGATCATCTACGACGCCTTCACGCCGATCGTCCTGTGGCAGCTCGAGTCGTTCGGCTTCTGCGAGCGCGGCGAGGGCAAGGACTTCGTGAAGGACGGCAACCTCGAGCTGGGCGGCGACCTGCCGTGCAACACGCACGGCGGCCAGCTCTCCGAGGCCTACATCCACGGCATGAACGGCGTGAACGAGGGCGTGCGGCTGATCCGCGGCACCTCGCTGAACCAGCCCGAGAAGAACGACCACGTGCTGGTGACGGCCGGCGTCGGCGTCCCGACCAGCGGGATGATTCTCGGCCAGCTCGACTAGGAGAACTTCAGTGCGCGAAGCAGTCATCGTCGAGGCCCTCCGCACCCCGATCGCCCGCGGCAAGCTGGGCAAGGGCGACCTGTCGGGCATCCACCCGGGCGACCTGCTGTCGCGCGTGCAGTACGGCCTGTGCGAGAAGGCGGGGATCGACCCGAGCGAGGTCGAGCAGCTGATCGGTGGCTGCGTGACCCAGGCCGGCGAGCAGTCGAACAACATCACCCGCCACGGCTGGCTCTCGGCCGGCAGGGACTGGTCGGCGGGCGGCACCACGATCGACACGCAGTGCGGCTCGGGCCAGCAGGCCAACCACCTGGTGCGCGCGCTGGTGGCGGCCGGCTCGATCGACGCGGGCATCGCCTGCGGCGTCGAGGTGATGAGCCACGTCGGCCTGGGCGCGAACGTGATCCACGGCCCCGGCTTCTTCCAGACCGACCCCTGGCCCTGGGACCAGCCGATGTCGCAGTTCGTTGCGGCCGAGCGCATCGCCAAGAACCGCGGCATCACCCGCGAGGACGTCGACCGCTTCGCGCTCTCGTCGCAGGAGAAGGCCGCCAAGGCGCGCGACGAGGGGCGCTTCGAGCGCGAGATCCTGCCGATCGAGGCGCCGGTGCTCGGCGACGATGCGGCGCCCACCGGCGAGACGCGCACCGTCACGGCCGACCAGGGCATCCGCGCCAGCACACTCGAGGGGCTGGCCGCGCTGAAGCCCGTCGACGAGGGCGGCATCCACACCGCCGGCAACTCGTCGCAGATCTCCGACGGCGCGGCCGGCGTGCTGTGGATGAGCGCCGAGAAGGCCAAGGCGCTCGGCCTGCGCCCGCGGGCGCGCATCCTCCAGGACGTGGCGGTGGGCGCCGACCCCTACTACCTGCTGGACGGGCCGATCGACGCCACGAAGAAGCTCTTCCAGAAGACCGGCATGCAGATGTCCGACATCGACCTGTTCGAGGTCAACGAGGCCTTCGCCGCCGTCGTCCTGTCGTGGGCGCGCGTGATGGAGGCCGACCTGGAGAAGCTCAACGTGAACGGCGGCGCCATCGCGCTGGGCCACCCGGTGGGCGCCACCGGCTCGCGCCTGCTCGTGACCGCGCTCCACGAGCTGGAGCGCCGCGACGCCAACACCGCGCTGGTGACGATGTGCTGCGGCGCCGCCGTCGGCACCGGCACCATCATCGAGCGCATCGGCTGAGAAGGGAGCGCACCATGGGAACGCTGGACGGGAAGGTCGCCGTCATCACCGGCGCGGCACACGGCCTGGGCCGCTGCCACGCCCTCGAGCTGGCGCGCCGCGGCGCGCGGGTGGTCGTGAACGACCTCGGCACCGTGGCCGACGGCACCGGGCGCGACGAGAGCGCCGCGCAGGCCGTGGTGGACGAGATCAAGTCGGCCGGCGGCGAGGCCACCGCGCACTTCGGCGACGCTGCCAGCTGGGACCACATGCAGGGCCTGGTGCAGACGGCCGTCGACACCTACGGCGACTGCAACATCGTCATCCCCAACGCCGGCTTCATTCGCGACGCCGTGCCCTGGAAGATGACCGAGCAGGACTTCGACGACGTGATCCGCGTCCACCTGAAGGGCCACTTCGTGCTGATGCGCCACGCCATGGCCTACTGGCGCGAGGCCGCCAAGGCGCGCGGCGGCACCACCTACGGGCGCATCATCGCCACCTCGTCCGAGTCGGCGCTGTTCGGCAACCCCGGCCAGCCCAACTACTCGGCCGCCAAGTCGGGCATCATCGCGCTGGCGATGGGCGCCGCCCAGCTCATGCAGAAGTACGGCATCACGTCGAACGTGATCATGCCGCGCGCCCGCACCCGCATGAACGACTCGGGCCCGCTGGCGGCGATCTTCCAGAAGCCCGAGGAGGGCTTCGACAACTTCGATCCCGAGAACGTCTCGCCGCTGGTCGCCTACCTGGCCTCGCCCGACGCCGAGCGCGTCTCGGGCCACGTCTTCGTGATCTGGGCCAAGGAGGTCACCGTGGTCTCGCGCCCGACCCTCGACACGAAGTTCTCGAGCGACGCAGTGTGGACCGCCGAGTCGCTCCACGAGCAGCTCGGCCCGCACTTCGAGAAGCTCGAGCCGGTGGTCGACGGCTTCACCGTGCCGGCGATGTAGGGGCCTGCGGCCCCCATGCAGGGGTCTCGTGGTGTGCACGCGGGCGGAAGCCGGGCGATACTCCCCGCAGCTGAGCGGCCAGTCCGTGAGACGGCGGGAGTAGCTTCAGGTGTCTCTGTTCGAGTTCATCATGGTGCTGCTCTCGATCATCATCGGTCTGGGTGTCGCCGAAGTTCTCGCGGGTATCGCCCAATCCCTCCTTCATCGACGGCTCAACCTCGATTCGTGGCATTTGGTCCTTCTTGCCGCGATCGTGTTCGTGACACTTGTACAGGTGTGGTGGGAGAGCTGGGCGCTGCACGAGGTGCCGCGTTGGAACTTTCCACAGCTGCTCTTGCTCCTCGTGAGTCCCGTCTTCTTGTACGTACTCTCGCATCTGCTCTTTCCGCACATTGACGCCAAGACCTCGCTCCGCGCGCACTACTTCGAGAACCACCGTCTTCTCTACACTGTCGTTGCCGTCACTGCGGCGTCGACGATGCTGCTGCAGCCTCTGGCTTTTCGGGAGCCGATACTCGCGGCTGAGAATCTCAGCTCGCTCGCATTCGTCAGTGGAAGCCTGGTACTCGCGACGTCCGCGAAACCGGCGCTTCACAGCGCGCTTCTTCCGCTCGGCGTCCTACTCACCGCCGTCGATATAGCGACCGGCCTGTTTGCCATCTCGTAGGGCCCGCGAAGTAGAGGGCCCGGCCCAGCTTGTCCGTCGGGCAGCCAAGCGGGCTCTTTGCATGGATACCGTGAAGCCAATATTCTCCGGCCGTGATCGCGTCGTTCGGTGATCAAGCTACTGCGGATCTCTATCACGGCGCGCGAACGAAAAGAGCACGGTCCTTTCCGCGAGACATCGTGGCCGCAGCGTTGCGCAAGCTCGATCTTCTGAACGCGGCGCATACGCTCCTCGACCTTCGCTCGCCTCCAGGGAACCGACTCGAAGCCCTGCTGGGGGACTGGCGAGGTTTCCACAGCATCCGCGTCAACGAGCAGTGGCGCGTTGTCTTTCGGTGGGCCGATGGTGCCGCACACGATGTCCGGCTCCTCGACTACCACAAGGGGTAGGCATGCAGCCCAAGAACCGCGTTCCGACTCACCCTGGGGCGATCCTCCGAGAGGAGTTCCTCGTACCGCTAGGCCAGACCCAGGTCGCCCTCGCCGAGCATCTCGGCGTTCCGGTCCAGCGCATCAACGAGCTCGTGCGGGGCAAGCGCGGTGTCACGCCGGAAACCGCCTGGCTGCTCGCCCAAGCCTTCAACACCACACCAGAGTTCTGGCTCAACCTCCAAGCTTCCTACGACCTTGCACGAAGCCGCCCTGCGACCCGCGTTCCGCGACTGCGACGAGCGTCGTAGGCTGGCAGCCCAACACGGCGCTGCAGCTGACACCGCGGGCGCGGGTCCCGCGAGGGGTGGTACCGTTCTGGCGTCGGGGCTCACGAGCCATGGCGCTGGCGGGCAGCGCCCGCGGCGCAGCTGAGCGCCCGATCCGTTGGGCCGCAAGGAGTAGAGATGCGGCTAGTTGCTGCAGCAGCGATCGTGGTCGTTGCGCTCGCATGTGCCCGATCGACGCACCTGCACGGGCGGTATCTCTTCGGGTTCGAGGCCAGTGCCTTCCAGCCCGCTGATTCGTGCGAAGTCTGGTTCCTGTCGGGCAACCTCGGGTCCGTCCGCTCTCGTGTAGCCCCCGCTGATCTGAGTGGGCAGAACGCGCCCTATCCCCGGTTCTGCACGGACATTGACGTGGAGGGCCGGCTCAGTCCGACCGGAACCTACGGGCATCTCGGCGGCTATTCCCGGGAGTTCACGGCTGAGCGAGCCAGGGAAGTCGGTCCTATGCGTCGCCTCACCGAGCACACCGCGCACCATTGCTTCCGGTGCGTGCCCGACGCGACTCTCCCGCACGCTGGCTTGCGGCCCAACAAAGGCGCTGCAGCTGACACCGCGGGCGCGGGTTCACCGTGAGGTGGTACCGTTCTGGCGGCGAGGCTCAGCAGCCGTAGCGCTGGCGGTCAGCGCCCGCGGCGCAGCTGAGCGCCAATCCGTTGGGCGGCATCGAGGCCGCTGGTGCCCGAAGCGAATGAAGACGATCCTCGTAGTCGCCGGCGTTCTGATTCTCCTGTCGGTAGCCAGCTTGCAGGCGACCATCTGGCACTTCACGGACGGCTACTGCCAACGTCTGAAGAGCCAGGCAAGCGAGCACGCCGTGCAGAGCGCTCTACGTTCTTGGGTCGGAATGAACTGGTCAGCTCGGTCCATCCCCGCTAATGACCTCGATAACCACGACGGTGTCGTACCTGGTGTGCGATGGGTCCCTGCACACTTCGATGCCGCTCTACTCGGGATGGGCGAGAATGCCCACGTGCGGCTCCTCGGGCCTGGTCCGTTGGACCTCGTCCACTCAGGAGTCGCACCGGAAGCAGTCACCGCGATTTCGTTCACGGAACGTTCGCGTTACGCGATCGCCGTACAAGTTCCGCACGGCCAGCCCACTACGCTGCGGAGCGTGGGCTCGTCGAAGGCGACAGGTGTCGCACCAGACATCTGGGTAGTCTGCGATGACTAGGCTCGGGCCTCTAGCCGATGCCGCCCAACAAAGCCGCTGCAGCTGACGGCCGCGCGCTTTGGGTTCGCGAAGCCCGGTGGGCGGCGGGCGCCGTACTCTGCCTCGACCGAGGGCGGCCGCCGCGCGATACTTGGCAGGTGCACGGCGGCCGCAGCTGAGCGGCGAGCCGTTGGGCGGCCGGGGCAATGGCACGCATCGCACCAGTTCTCGCCGTACTGCTATGCGCTTGCGACCCGGTGTGGCGAGTCTCGCGGTCGCAGCTGTTTCGCGATGCTCCACCCCCTTCGTGCGTCAAGCGGGCACTACTTAGCCATCCGGGCATAGCCGAGATCAAGCCTTCTCCCAATAACGATGGGCGGGCCTTCTGGTTCCGATCCGAACTCGGCTGGGGCCATGTCTACGTCGAAGAGTCGGAGTTCGAGCAATTCGAGATTCAAGCGTCCTTTTCCGAGATCGGCTTCAGCACACCGCCTGAGATCGAGAGAACAGGTCCGCTCTTTCTCGACGAGCTGCTCTTCCACGTTCGCTCGCGGTGCACGCCGGCCGCCCAACAAGGCGCTGCAGCTGTCACCGCGGGCGCGGGTCCCGCGGGAGGTGGTACCGTCCTGGCGGCGGGGCTCGGGAGCCGTGGCGCTGGCGGTCAGCGCCCGCGGCGCAGCTGAGCGCCCGATCCGTTGGGCGGCATGTCGAGCGCAGCGCTAGCAACGCTGGTTCTTCTCGTCGTGTCGGGGTGCGCAGAGCCGGACACGGAGCCGTCCCACGCCTCTGAGCCCACCTTCCAATGCGAGCCCAAGTCCACATCCGAGTACGCAGCCCACGGCGCCACTCTGACTGTGGCTTCAGCGAGCTGCGTCGACGCATCCGGCCCGCTTCGGGATGGCGCCATCTACGAGTGGCTGTACATCTACGACAGGTACTCCTTCGCGAGCGGGGACATCGAGCTATCGGCACGCAGCTACGCTGACACTTCGGAAGCCCACTTCCTGGGAATATCCGAGTCCGGTGAGTCGCGCTTTCTTGCGGTCTCGGACTTCCAAAGGCCTCTCGTTCTGGCCGCCATCCAGTACCTCTCTGAAGCCGGCAAGGCCGAGATCACATGGCTCGACCCCAACAACGACCTCGATGGGTACTCTCCTGTCCCAGAGCGGTAGGCAGAGGCATGCCGCCCAACAAGGCGCTGCAGCTGTCACCGCGGGCGCGGGCTCCCGGCAAGTAGTACCGTCCTGGCGTCGGGGCTCAGGTGGCTTGGCGCTGGCGGTCAGCGCCCGCGGCGCAGCTGAGCGCCGATCCGTTGGGCGGACGGGTACCGAGCTATTCGCGGGAGAAGTCTTGGCGCCTCCGCAGCGACCCGTCCGGGTTCCACCAGCGCCACTCGCCAACCGGCTTCCCAGCTACTTCTCGCCCAGCGCTCTTCACGATGCCGCTTTCATACCAGAGCACGATCCAGCCGTGGACTTCGCCACCGCGGTACTCGGCATAGCTCCTTCGAGGTCCCGAGGCGTAGTAGCCGAAGTACGGCCCGTGGAGCTCCCCGCTTCCATCAACGCAGGCGATCGATTCGCCTTCCGTGACGACCCACGTTGCCACCGCCGGGCAGGGCTCAGCCAACACGGCGGAAAAATCGGGAAGGTCGGAGCCCTGCGCACGAACACACCGCGACGAGAGACCGATCAGGGCCACAGCGACGAAGAGCGGACGCATGCCTTTCATGTCGGCATGTCGCCGCAGTCCCTGAAACAAGCGCGCCTGCAGCTCAACACGGCGCTGCAGCTGCCATCGCGGGCGCGGCCTCCCGGCAGGTAGTACCGTTCTGGCGTCGGGGCTCAGGAGCCGTAGCGCTGGCGGTCAGCGCCCGCGGCGCAGCTGA
>JASJBO010000430.1 GCA_030066475.1 Myxococcota bacterium | reverse complement strand
AGGATGCCGATGATCGCCACGACGATCATCAGCTCGATGAGCGTGAAGCCGCCGCGTCGCGTGTGAAGAGCCTTCATGGGTTCTCCGTCTCCTTGTTGCGCGTTGCCGAAGCCATGGTGGGCACCCTGCCCCTAGGTCGGCGCCGTCCGGGTACCGCCCCGGCTCCGGCGTTGCGCTTCTTCCCGATTCCGCCGGGCAGAAGAGCAACCGCCATGCCAAACCGCTCGTTGCGACCTCCCGGATCGGCAGGAACCCCCGCGAACCTGAGCCCGGCCCGGGGTTTCCCGGCACTGCTCGTGGGGGCCGGACGCCGCGGCCGAAACGCCCCGAGCGGTCCGAAAGCGACGATTCTCGGCACGGGCGACGACGAAAATCGTCACCGGTTCAAGCCCGGGCCGGCACGTGCCGAGGCGAGACCGACTGCGCTCGGCGAGCGGGAGGGGTGTCTTGCAGCGTCGGTTCGCTCTGATGGCGTGCCTGGTGTTCTCCGGACTCGCGGCCCTGGTCTATCAGGTCGTCTGGACCCGGTTGCTCGGTTTCGCCTTCGGGACCACCACGGAATCGATCGGCACCGTGCTCGCGGTGTTCTTCGGCGGGATGGCGCTCGGCAACCTGCTGGCGGCGCGCTCGCTCACGCGACTCGAGCGCCCGCTGCGCGTCTACGCGCTGCTCGAGCTCGCGATCGGCGCCTTCGCGCTGGCGAGCTGGCCCCTGCTCGAGGCGCTGCCCGCCATCTACGGCTGGCTGGGGGCGGACCACGGCCCGGGCACGATGATGGCGATCCGGCTCGGCGCCGCGGCGCTGATCCTGCTGCCGCCGACCGTGGCGATGGGGGCCACGCTGCCGGTGGTGGCGCGCGGGCTGGTCGCCGACGACGCCACGATGGGGCGCTGGAGCGCCCTGCTCTACGCGGCCAACACGCTGGGCGCCGTGCTGGGGGCCTACACCTGTGGCTTCTGGCTGATCCCGGGGCTGGGTCTCACGCGCACCGTGCTGGTGGCCGGCGTGGTGAACCTGGCGGTCGCGGGGGCGGTGTGGGCCGTGGCCGGCTCGCTGCGCGCGCCGGCACGCGAGAGCCGCCCCGAGGCAGCGGCGACAGAGGGCGCCGGACGCGGCTGGTTCCTGGTCTTCTTCGGCGTCTCGGGCTTCGTCGCGATCGGGTACGAGATCGTCTGGTCCAAGATCTACTCGATCGTGATGGAGGGCACGCTCTACGGCTTCGCGACCGTGCTCTCCGCCTACCTGTTCGGGATCGGCGTGGGCAGCGCGCTCGCGGCGCCGCGCGTCGACCGGGTGCGCGATCTGCCGCGCGCCTTCGGGCTGCTGCACGCGGCGATCGCCGCGGCGGTGGCCGCCGGGGCGGTGGTGGTGCCGTTCCTGCCCCACGCCCTGGCCTGGCTGCGCGAGGCGACCGGCGGCGAGGCGGTCCACGTGCTGTTCCTGCTGGTGGCGCCGCTGGTGGTGCTCCCGACGGCGCTGTTCGGCGCCGCCTTTCCCATTTTGATCCGAATCTACTCGCAGCGCGCCGACCGCGTCGGCGAGGGCATGGGCATCGCCACGGCCGTCAACACGGCGGGCAGCATCGCCGGCAGCCTGCTGGTGGGCTTCTGGTGGATCCCGGCCCTGGGCGTGGACGCCTCGCTGTACGTGCTGCTGATGCTCGACCTCGCGGTGGCGGTCTGGGTGCTGCTGGGCTTCCAGGCCGCGCGGGGCCGGGCGCGTCTGCCCGCGACCGCAGCCGGCGGCCTGATCCTGGCGCTCGTGGCCTTCTCCTACAACGGCGTGCGGGTCGAGCAGGCGGTGGTGGGACGCTGGCTCCAGGCGAGCAGCTTCGACGACTACCGCAGCGCACTGGAGCGCACGGTGCGCAACACCGAGCTGGTCGTCGAGGGCCGCAGCTCGATCGTCACCGTGCACCGCTCGGGCAACGGCCGCGGACTCCGCACCAACGGTCTGCCCGAAGCGGGCCACACCCACTCCGTGCCCTACTCGTCGCTCGAGACCCGGCTGCTCGGCGTGCTGCCCTACCTGCTCGCCGAGACGCCGCGCCGCGGGCTGGTGATCGGCTTCGGCGGCGGCACCACGGTCGAGGCGCTGGCGCGGACCTCGCTCGAGGAGATTGCCGTGGTCGAGCTCGAGCAGCGCGTCGTCCAGGCTGCCAGCGCACTCTACCGCGGACGCCCCACCCCGCTCGACGATCCCCGCGTGGAGGTGCGCATCAACGACGGTCGCAACGAGCTGCTGCTCGAGCCGCACCGCGAGTCGCGCTGGGACGTGATCGCCTCGCAGCCGAGCCACCCCTGGCTGAGCGGGGCGGCCAATTTGTTCACCGAGGAGTACTTCGCGCTGGCGCGCGAGGCACTCGCCCCCGGCGGCGTGTTCGCGCTGTGGGTGAACGGCTTTCGCACCGACGCCGACTCCGTGCTGGCGATCCTGACCAGCTTCGAGCGGATCTTCCCGGGCGGGCTCGTGGTGGCCGGCGGCGGCCCGATGCCGCGCGAGTCGCTGATCCTGCTGGGCGGACTGGAGCCCATGGTGTGGCGCGCCGACCGGGTCGCCGAGCGCCTGCGCGAGCCGGAGCTGGCGCGCTCGCTCGAGCTGCACGGCGCCGCCGACCCGGCCGTGTTGCTGGCGCGCGGCGAGGGGCCGGTGGCCTCGTTCGCCGCCATCGCGCCGGAGCTGGCGAACACCGACGACAACGCCTTCGTCGAGACCCGGGTGCCGCGCCGCCTCTCGTGGGAGAACCTCGACTTCGCCGAGATCGAGTCGCGCCTGGCACCCGATGCGCCGGTGCTGGTGCCGACCGACGAGCGGCCCGACGTCGAGGCCGTGGCTCGCGCCCTGCTCGAGCTCTCGCCCCGACAGCGGCCGTGGCCGTTCCGGCGCAAGCTCGAGCGGCTGGTCGACCGGCACGGGGAGCGGCTCGACCCCGTCGTGGCCGCGGTGCTGCGCGCCGAGGCGGCCCTGCGCGACGAGGACGACGCGGAGCGGACGCTCGCCTCGCTGCGCGAGCTGGTCCGCGTCCACCCGGATCGGCCCGAGCCCTGGCGGCTGCTGGGTCGCTACCACGCGCTCGAGCGCCGCGCCTACGCCGAGGCGGGCACCGCCTTCGCCCAGGCGTGGGAGCGGAGCGGCGCGGCAAGCGATGCTTACGACGCCGGACGCGCCTGGCACCACGTCGACGCGGCGCGGGCCTGGCCCTGGCTGGACCGCGTCCCGGCCGAGGTGCGGGGCGACTTCCCGCGCTTCGCGTTCTACGACGCGCAGCGCAGCCTGTCTGCAGACGCGGGCCGCGACGAGCTGCGGGATCGCTGGGACGCGCTGCTCGCCTGGCGCGACACCCGGGCCGGCCGCAGCTTCCCGGGCGTCGACGCCACCCTGGCCGAGCTGGCCGAGGCCCTCGGCGACCGGGTGCGCGCGCGCGCCCATCGCGACGCCGACGCGCGGACCCGTCACGCCCGCGCGTCGGCCGCGCGGCGGCGCGCCGAGCAGGCCCTGAACCGCGGCGAGCTCGAGGCCGCTGCCGAGGCACTCGGCGCAGCGGGACGCGACGCCCCGGGCCACCCGGGCGCACTCGAGCTGGCGGTGCGGCTGGCCGTCGCGCGGCGCGACCCGTCCGCGCTCGAGCAGGCGTTCGCGGCGCTGCGGCACTGGGCGCCGGGGATCGACGACGCGGTGGCCCTCGAGAACCGCCTGCGCGACCAGGCCGGCCTCCCGCTGCTGCCAGAGCGGCCCCCCGAGGAGCTGATCGCGACCGCGCCGCCTGCCTCCGCGCGCTGAGGCCCGCGAACGGGTGCTGCCCGTTGACACTCCGCAGTCCGGCTGGTTACGTTGCGGCCGCCTTTCCGAGCGCTCCCATCGTCTAGCGGTCTAGGACGTGGCCCTCTCAAGGCCAAGACACGGGTTCGAGTCCCGTTGGGAGCGCCACCCACCTCGCCTCCGCCTCGAGGCTCGCGCCGGGAGCCGGGACCGGGAGCCAGAGCGACTCGAGGCCGACCCAGTTGTCCGAATTCGTCTTCGCCTTCATGGACTGTGAGTTCGGCGGCCTGGACCCCGAGCGGCACGACATCACCGAGATCGCGGTGATCCTCACCGACTACCGGCTGGCCGAGCTCGATGCGCGCGAGTGGAAGGTCCGTGCCCGCCCCGATCGGATCACGCCGGAGGCCGCGCAGATCTCCGGCTACGATGCCGAGGTCTGGGCGCGCGACGCCGTCCCGGTGCGACAGGCGTTGAGCGAGCTGGCCGCGATGTTCCCCAGGCGCAAGAAGGCCGTCCCGGCCGGCCAGAACGTGCGCATGGACGTGCAGTTCGTCGAGCGCGCCTACCGCTCGTGCGAGCTCGACTACCCCTTCGACTACCACGTGATCGACCTGGCCACGCTCTTCTACGCGTGGTCGCTGGTCGAGGGCGAGACCGTGCCGGCGCTGTCGCTGCGCCAGGCGGCCACCACCGCGGGCCTGGCCGACGGCTCGGTGCCGCACCGCGCGCTGGCGGATGCGCGGCTCACGCTCGAGAGCTTCCGCTACTACGTGGGACGGCTGGCGCCGCGCCGCAGCGGCGAGGAGCCGCCGGCCGGCGGGACGAGCCGCTGACGCCACTTGCGCACGCCGGCGTCGTCGATGCGGGCGAGCCAGGGCAGCAGCAGACGGCGCAGCGGGCTTCCGGGTCGGAAGCAGACCGCCGAGCCGAAATCGATCAGGACGGGCTGCCCCGCCTCGTCGATCAGCACGTTGCTGCGGTGTCGGAGATCCAGGTGGGCGACGCCGCGCGCGTGCATCGCCTGCACCGCCTGCTCGAGGAGGCCGACGAAGCCGCCCGGCACCTGGCCGCGCAGCCGGCGCGACATGCGCCTCCCGGGCCGGTGCTCGATCGCGAAGGCGAGCGGATCGACGCGTCCGAGGTAGCGCGGCACGGCGTCGAGCCCCTCGAGCGCCCGGTAGGCGCGAACCTCGCGGCCAATGCTGAACCGCCCCACCGTCCAGCGCACCCACCAGCGGCGCGGCGCGAAGTCCTTGATCACGACCTCGCGGCCGTCGCAGCGAACCAGCAAGACGTCGGGGTGGCTGCGCTCGCCGCGGTGCAGGACGGTCACCGTGCGATCGGCGAACTCCTCGCGGCGCGGGAGCCGCATGGGGCTTCCGCCCGGTTCCGCCGATTCGGGCGCGAGGCGAGACACCGCCTGGCTCCCGTCAGTGGCGGGACGGCGAGCTGCGCTGGGCGCGCGGCGGCGGATCGTCCTCGGTGGCGGGCTCGGCGCGCTCGCGCACGAGCGACCACAGGCGCTCGCGCAGCTGCTCCTTGAACACGGGATCGACAGGAACCGGGCTGTCGTCCGCCTCGAGGAACTCGGCGAACTCCGCCGGATCGAACTCCTCGTCCCCTGCCGGGGACGACGACTGGGAAGCCCCGGATGCATCTGCGGACCGCCTGTCGACGGTCCTGCTCTTGCGCGGAATCAAGCGGCGCAGCCCCCTCGCAACACCCGGCTTCACGGGTTCCTCCAAGGGGGGGTGGAGCCACAGTACACGACTTCGCCTCGAAGAGACACGCTGACTCTCCTCGCGTGCCGCCTCTCCGGGCCTTCAAGCCAGGATAGCTACACCGAAGAAACGGGAGAGGACTGACAGATCGTCCTCTCCCTACACTCTGATAGGTGGG
>JASJBO010000429.1 GCA_030066475.1 Myxococcota bacterium | reverse complement strand
CTCGCCGGCGCCACGCGGCCGGCCTGGCTGCACGGCCAGAGCTTCCTGGGAGCGGCGCGGCGCGAGTTCGTCTATGCCGCGCGCGACCGCATCGACGAGGTGCCCGACCGCCAGCGCGCAGTGCGCGACGCGCGCTTCAAGTACATCCGGAGCTGGCAGCCGGAGCAGCCCGGCGGCCACCGGCTGGCGTTCCGCGACAACCTCGAGACGATGCGGGAGCTGTGGGCGCTGCTCGACGCGGGCGAGCTGAACGACGCGCAGCGCCAGTGGTTCGAGCCGCCCGGGCGCGAGCGGCTGTTCGACACGCAGGCCGATCCCCACGAGCTGCGCGACCTCTCGGGCGATCCCGCCCACGCCGAGGTGCTCGCCCGGTTGCGCGGCGCCCTCGACGCCTGGCTCGCCGGCGTCGGGGACTGGAGCGAGACGCCCGAGGACGCGATGGTCGCGCGATTCGAGCCGAACGGCCGGCAGGCGCGGACGGAGCCTCCCTCGATCGCGGTCGGCGACCGCACGGTCGCGCTCGCCACCACGACGGCCGGTGCCTCGCTCGGCTTCCGGATCGACGAGGGCCCGTGGCAGCTCTACACGCAGCCGTTCCGGGCTCCGCCCGGTGCGCGCGTGGCCGCGAAGGCGGTGCGTTACGGCTGGCAGGAGAGCCGCGTCGTGTCCGCCCTCCTCCCGCAGACCACGGCTCTGAGTATCCAGCTACCGATTCTCGGTACCTCGATCCCATCACCGCTCATTCTCGATCGACCTGGAAGCAGAGAGCGGAGATGATGCGCACCTGGCCTGCGGCGGTGGGAGTCACACAGTGAGGGACCAGCCCGCCAGCGAGCAGGATCGACTGCCCGGGCCGAGCGTGCACGGCTTCGGCGCCGGAGTCAGGCCGAGCCCGGATGCTGGCGAGCGGCTCGTCGCAACGCCCGCGGTAGACGACGAGGGTGCCACCGTCACCGGGAGGGGCCGTGTCTTCCAGGACGGTGATGAAGGCGACGTCGCATTCCTCCATGTCCCTGTGAAGACCCAGGTGATCGCCGGCGCGGACGTAGAGGCTGTAGCTGCCTTCGGGGCCCCTCGGCCGGAGGGAGACGCCGCACTGCTCCGAGAGCGCCTTGGTCAGGGATGGATCGGCATAGAAGTCCTTTAGCTGCGGGCCGCCTTCGACCGTCAGCAGGCTTCTTCGCGGTGTTCCGCCGCGCACGTCGTCGGCATCCCCCTCTGCGACGTCCTGCCGCTGAGCACGATCCGAGAGACTCCTGACCTCGGAATGCAGCGCTTCGAGCCAATCGGACTCGGGAAAGCGCTCATAGACCACACAGCCTT
This sequence comes from Myxococcota bacterium, assembly GCA_030066475.1. The sequence continues at coordinate 4,353 of JASJBO010000429.1, read as the reverse complement.
GCCCCTCCCGCAACGGAGCTGAGGCGTCGAACGAATCGCGAAGCGCTTCGAGCCGCGGGTCCATCGATCAATAGACTGGCGCGTGCGCCGCTTCGCGTTCCGCGCCGCTCCGTTGATCAGCGAATTGGCCGAAGATCGCGAGGCTCAGGTAGCGGCCCCCTTCCTCGACCATGAGATCGCGCGACACGAAGTCGTCGAGGATCGCCGCCACGGCTTCGGACGCGACCTCCATTCCGCAGGATTCGCGCAGCCACTCCATGACGTCTGCAACCCTCCTCCGCGAATCGCAATGCCCGTAGATCGCGCTCTCGATGCCGTTCAGGTGAACCTCGGGACTCCGCGCCACGGGTCGAGTGTCTCGAATGACGAGACGCCCGGCACTGGATTCCTCGCAGTAGAGCTTGTCCTGGCGTCGCTGCCAGCGCTGAACGTGCTCGCGCAGCTGCTCGAAGGTCCCGCCCGTATCCACCTCCACTTCGTCTTCGTGGTCGAAGTAGTAGACGAGATCAGCGAGGATCTCTTCGGAGAACGGATAGACGTAGCGGAACAGACTCCACGGGCGCACTCTTGTGAACCCGATCTCCGCGGCCTGCTCGAAGTTCGCGCTGAATCTGTCGAGCCGCACCTTCCCGATGCTGGAAGGCGGCCGAAGATGGGTCAACACCCTGGCGAGGTCGAGGTTGCGCTGATAGTCCTCGCGGCGCTCGCCGGGGAAGCCGAACAGCAGGTTCCAATCGACGGTAATGCCCGCCATCTGGCACCAGCGGAGGAGTTCGATGTTCGCGAGGCCGGTGGTGCCCTTGCGCATGAGCTTCAGGATGTGCGTGTCCAGGCTCTCGACGCCCGCTTGCACTCGGGTGATACGCGCGCGGGCGAGAGCGGCGATCTCTCGCTTGCTGAGATCGGGGCGGACCTCGTAGAAGAACTCGACGCCGGGATTGGCCTCCGCGAGCTCTGGCAGAAAGCCCTCGTAGTAGCTGGGCGGCATCATGTTGTCGACCGCCCGGACGAACCCGACGGGGTACTTGCGAGTGAGCTCGAGAACCTCCTCGAGTGCTCGCTCGGGGCTCTTCGCACGGAAGGCGATGCTCTGTCCGTTCAGGCCACAGAACGTACACATCACCTTTTCTCCCCACCAGCACCCCCGCGCCGTCTCGATGGGGAGGCTGGGCGTGATGGGGGCCCGTGTGCCTTCGATCGTGCGGAAGTAGTCGTCGTAGTCCGGCGCGGGAAGGGAGTCGAGCTCGCGGAGCTTCGTCGGAGGCCCGGTGTCGATCGATCGACTCCCGGCTCGATAGACGATGCCCGGGAGATCTTCGATCGGATGGCCGTGTGTCAAGCGCAGGACGAGTTCGGGGAAGGTCACGCTGGCCTCCCCGCTGCAGACGATGTCGACGAAAGGGAAGCACTCGTGAAGCGTGCGCCCCATGATCTCCTCGCAGTTGGCGCCGCCGAAGACGATCGTCTTGTCGGGGAAGTGTCTCTTGATCAGATGGGCCAGGCTCAAGCTCGAGAGATTCTGCTCGAACATCGTGCTGAAGCCGATGATGTCGTAGTCCGCCCAGGAGAACTGCCGGAGGCACGCCGAGAGGAAGTGAGGGACGTGGATCTTGAGGTGGTACAGCTGCGATCGGGTTCGATCGTCCAATCGCGGCAGGACACGGGCGGCGTACTCCTCGTAGGACGGGACGTATCCCGCGAACAGCTGCTCGGAGAACATCTGCTCGCCTGCGAGGGTCGAGGATGAGCGATGAACCGCGTCGTAGCTGTCCCACCCGACCTGCTGGGCGAACCGTACGTTGAGGTCCGCGACGTCGCACGCAATGCCTCGTTCCCGGAGTTGCGCCTTGAACAGGCCCAGCGCGATGGACGGCTGATCGATCGCTGCGAAAGGCATGTTGACGAGCAGCACGCGGACACCGGAGCCAGGCATCACGACTTTGTGCTGGGATCGACGTCGGCCGGGTTGGCTTGCTGCGCTGCATATCCCACCTGGTAGGGATCGTGGTTCGCGTAGCCCGTGGGCTCAACGTAGCCGCCCAGCGAACTCGCGCGAGCCGGCTGAGCCCGCCAAGGAGCGGCTTGCCAGGCGACCATGCTCGGATACTCGTGGGGCTGGTTCGCGACCGGCCGGTCCCTTGGTTCCGCGGTCGGCACGACCAGCCCGACGGGGCAACCGGCGGATACGGAGACCACGTAGGTGCGGCGACCGGCGCTGTCTTCGAATGCAAGATCGATGTCTTCGACGGCGTCTTCGGGCATCTCGACGGCGACTCCCTCGCAGCAGCTTCCGGTCCGCTGGAGGATGAGATGTCCCCTGCGCGGGGAGCGGTAGAGACGCCCCTTGAGCTTCAGCGTGCCGACGTTGCGATCCTCACCGAGGGGAAAAGCCTCGGAGCCCCCGAGTGCCGTCGCGAGACCCTCGGCGGCGGCATGCCTTCGGGCTTTCTTCTTCTTCGAATGCATCTGGGTTCCTCCCGTTCCGAGTCAGTCCGCTGCGGCCAGGTGCTCCGCGACGGCTCTGGAAATCCGCTGTCCCGTGTGCAGCTCGTAATAGCTGAAGGCTGGCGAAGGATTGACCTCGAGGCAGTGAACCTCACCGGCCGCCGTGACCTTCAGGTCGATTCCTGCGAACTCCAACCCGAAGGTGGCCGCCAGGGACAGACATCGCTGTTCGAGTTCGTCCGAGAGCTCGACCGCTTCGAGCTTCTCCTGTTCGCCCTCGAGATGGGAGTACCGATAGTCCACGGTCGGCGTCTGGATCCTGGTGCCGAAGCAGCGATCTCCGATCGTGTGCACGCGAACGTTCTCGCCCTCGATGTACTCCTGGAACTGCACCGGACAGGTATAGATGGAGAAGAGACGACGCATGTCGTCTTCCTCGAGCAATCGCACGATCGATCGCACGTAGCTCGCTGACTTGTAGATCACACGCCCGTGGGTGCGCTTGAACTCCCAAACGGTTTCGGGATCGTTCGTGACAACGGTGCTGGGTGTCGCGAAGCCGCAGCGTTGGATCATCTGCGTTTGCAGCGGCTTGGAGTAGCTGTTCACCAGATCGCGACTTCGATTCATGACACGGCCCGGCGCGAGTTCGTACCATTGCATCAGGGCTGCATGCACGTTGTGGCACTGGATGCGGGCCGGCGCCTCGGGCGGCAGTGGCTCGATCTCGGGCAAGAGGCGGTAATCCATCAGCCGCGTGTAGACGGCCCGAAATTCCTCGAGGTCGTACCCCTCGGAGCCCAGCCGCATGAGGCCCAGGACCCGGCCATCACGCAGCAGGACCTCGATGGCCAGCTCGGCGAATCGACGTTGATGAAAGACGACATGGGGCGCGCCGATCGCTCCGAGCTCCCGCTGAACCAGCCCAAGGGAAGGCTCGGACGGGATTCCACACAGGAAGATCACGCGACGGCACTCCGACCCTGGAAGGCGGCCGCGAGTCGATCGATGAGCGGCTCGCCTCCCAGTCTCAGATCGGGACAGTGCGAGACTCCAGCCAGGCTCCAGTTCTCCCGTTCGTCGACGGTGAACTCCACGCCGAGGATGCGGAGCTGGGAACGTCGAGCGAGCGCTTGACAACCCCCGGCGATCTCCTTCGGCACGGGAGATCCGAACACCATTCCGTCGAGGACGACGAGCGCTCGCGAAGGCGACGCCAGGTGGGGAACCGTGGCGTGGAGGTTGAAGTCTTCGAGCGGCGCATCCCCCGCGAAGCGGTATTCGGGGACGGGAAGCCCGCAGCGGCTTGCGAGCCAGATCCACTCCGAGATGTGACGAATCCTACCCGAGAGACACTGGCCCGACCCCCGGTTCAAGACCGGATCGGGCAAGCTGTACAGCCAGCTTGCGTAGAGCGCCGACAGCTCCTGGGCGACATACTCGCGATCCGAGGGTTGGACGAGCGCGAGTTGGTCGCGAGGCACGAACAGCAGCCGGTTGAGCGTCCCGCGGACTTCGTCCCCACGGAGGCGACGGCCGTCCGCGAGGACGACTTCCACGGATGACGTCCCGCGCCCGACCCGATGGATCCAGCGGGCGTAGGCCAGCGCCTCGGGCGTCACCCATTCGATGGGTGCCACGCCCCGCTCGAGGAGACGATGGTACGTCCAGAACGCGGACTCGTCCGTACGTTCAGAGAGGATGAGGAACACGAGGAGCGTCCGATCTGCAGGAGAGGCCCGCGTCCCGGTCAGGACGCGGGCTCTCCTTGCGACGAGCGAGCTCGATCACTCGCTATCGTCACTCTCGTTGCGCAGCGGAGATCTCCCGACGTCGGGGCGCTGGGATTGCTGGATGAAGTGAGAAAGCTGCGCGAGTGCGTTCTCGAGACGAGCGACCCGATCCTCC